>NZ_JBHMIP010000008.1:0-219386 GCF_048060245.1 Micromonospora sp. LOL_014 | reverse complement strand
GCTGGGACACCCGGCCGACAACCCGCCGACTCAGGTAACGCCTATTGCCGGTCGCTCTAAGTGCTGTAAATCCATCCGACCCGGATGGAGTCGAAGGGGGTGTCCGTATGCAGGCGCAACACACGACGTCGCCACCCGGCGGGGGCGGCCCGCACCAGATGCGGGAACAAGCAGGTCAGGCGGGCCACGAAGCGGCGCAGGAGGGCCGCCAGTTGGCCAGCCAGGCGACCGAGCAGGGCAAGAAGGTGGTGAACGAAACCGGCCGGTAGGCTCGCAACCTCGTCGGCGAGGCGACCTCGCAGCTTCGGGAGCAGGCCAGCACCCAGCAGCGCCGAGCCGCCGACGGGCTGCGGACGATCGGCAACGAACTGCAGGAGATGGCGGACAAGGGCCAGCCGGACGGCCTGGCGGGCGATTTGGCGCGCCGCGCCTCCGACGCCGCCCAGCAGGCCGCCGGCTGGCTGGAGAACCGGCAGCCGGGTGAGCTGGTCGACGAGGTGCGGCAGTACGCCCGACGGCACCCGGGAACCTTCCTCGCCGGAGCGGCCTTCGCCGGGCTGCTCGTTGGCCGGCTCAGCCGCAGTCTCAGCGGCGGTCAGACCGGCTCCGGCCAGCAGAACCAGCAGGACAGGGGCGGTGACGGGCACCGGCTGGGCGCTGGCGACGGGTTCGCCGCGCCTTCGCCGGTCGCCCCAATCGGTGGCGAGTACGGGCAACCGCTCGCGGGCGAGCGCCATCCGAGCGTGAGGTACGGCGATGGCCGCTACCCCGATGGGGACGGCTACCCGGGCTCGTTCGGCGGTGGGGTGAACCGATGAAGTCGATGCAGCGAGACCAGGCTGTGGTTGGGGACGGACGTGCGCAGGCCTCCCTCGGCGAGTTGCTGGGCGAGGTTTCTACCGATCTGTCCACTTTGTTGCGTCAGGAAGTCGAGCTGGCAAAGGCAGAGCTGCGGCAGGAGGCAGGTAAGGCAGGCCGGGCCGGGGGGATGTTCGCCGGGGCGGCGATCGCCGGCCTGCTGACCCTGTTCTTCCTCTCACATGCGCTCTGGTGGGGGCTGTCGAACGTGATGGACCAGAGCTGGGCCGCGTTGATCGTGGCGGCGGTGTGGGCGGTGATCGCGGCGGCCCTGCTGACGATGGCGCGCGGCCGGGCCCGGGAGATCCGTGGACTGCCTCGCACGATGCAGACCGCTCGGGAGATACCCGACGCGGTCCGGGGCCACTAGGTCCGGGAACTACCAGCGGGACCGTCGACCACAACAGGTGAGGGAGTCTGACATGTACGACGATCCAGAGCAGATCCGCCAGCGGATCGAGGCAACTCGTGGCGAACTGAGCGACGATGTCGACGCGTTGGCGTACCGCGCGCGGCCCCGACAGATCGCCAACGACCAGATGGACCGGGTCCGCAGCCGGGTCCGGGGCCGGATCGCCCGGCTGCGGGACCGGGTGATGGGCAGCGCGGTCGACGTCCGCGACACCACCACCCACCGGGCGTCCGACCTTGGCCATCAGGTCGCCGGGCAGGCGCAACACGTAGGCTCAGCGACGAAGGATACGGCGCAGCATGCCGGTGCGGCGACCAGGAACATGGGGCACCAGGCCGCGGAGGGCCTCTCGCACACCGCCGAGGCGGCGGCAGACCGGGTCCGGCACGTGCCGCAGATGACCCGGGAGCGGACCGAGGGCAGTCCGTTGACGGCCGGGCTGGTGGCGTTCGGGGTCGGGGCGCTCGCTGCCGCGTTGCTGCCCGCCAGCGGCAAGGAACGGCAGCTGGCCCAGCAGGCGAACCAGCAGGCGATGGAGCACTCCGGGCAGGTCAAGCAGAAGCTCGGCGAGATGGCGCATCAAATGGGGGACAATCTGCGGGAACCGACCCAGCAGGCGGCCGAATCGGTTCGTTCAACGGCTACCCAGGGCGCGTCGTCGGTGCGGGACCAAGGCATGGCCGCCGCGCAGCACGTGCAGGGCCAGGTGCGCCACGGCGGCGACGGTCACCAGTAGGGGGTGGCCGTCGGCGGGTCGGCCGGAGGTGTTGCGCAGGAGGCCGGCGACCGTTGTCCGGTTCGGTATCGTGCGGGGGGAGGTGCCCGATGGCCGAGCCGGCGAGCAACACCCAGCACCCAGCGGACGCAGCGGACCTGTCGGCGCACCGCGCCGACGGGCAGGCGAACCCGGACGAGACGCAGCCCGACGGGCGACGCCCATGGTGGCGGTCCCGCCCACGCTGGCAGCTGGTCACCGCCGGGTTGCTGGCCGGGGTGGTCGTCATCGCCGCCGTGACGGTCGTCGCCTGGCGGGTGCTGGCCCCGGCCGAGGTGGTCACCCCGGCCGGCTACCAGCCGTCCCCGCCGACCGCCGAGCCCGGCCCGGTGGCCGAGCTCTCCGCCGCGCCGCTGCTGGTCGACGGACGGTTCCGGGTGTACGCCACCACCCGTCAGGTGCGCGCCGACGGCCCGATCGACATGCGTACCCAGGTGACCCCGGCCTGGTCGTTCCGGCGCTGGCCGGAGCAGCTGACTGGTGTCGTCGCGACCGGCACCACCGTGGTGAGCCGCTGGACGGACGGCGGACTCGTGGCGATCGACGCGGTCAGCGGCGAGGTGGCGTGGCGGTCCGCCGGCCCACAGCCAGCCGACTCCGGGTACGCCGGTCGGCGTACCGGGGCGCAGACCGTCTACGCGCCGTCCGGGCTGCACACCGCGGTCAGCGGCACCGACGGCCGGTCGGTGGTGGTGGCGCACGGCGAGTCCCAGCTGACCGGGTTCGACGCCGCGACCGGTCGGGAACTGTGGCGAACCATGCTGCCCGGCCAGGGCGACGCCTGCCGGAACGCCGGTTTCAGCACCACCGGCGGCCGGTTCGCCCTGGTCAACAACTGCGCCGCCCCGCCGACGGTGGAGTTCTACGCCGTGGCGACCGGGCGGCTGGCCGCGACCTGGCAGCCGGAGGGGGCCGGTCCGGGGCTGGCCGTGGAGCCGATCGGCTGTGCGGCCGCCCGTTCCACCTGCGGTGCGCTGCGTACCACCGGGGCGGGACAGTCCCGGGGCTGGCTGGTTGACGGCCCGGAGCCGGTGCCGGCGCCGCCGCTCGACCCGGTCGACGCGATGCTGGTCGACGGGATGGCGATCCGACTGGACGCGGCCGGGGACACGCCGGCGGTGGTGGCCGAAGCGGTACGGACCGGTGAGCAGGTGTGGCGGCGGCCGATTCCGTCGACGGCGGCACCCGGTCCGGGCGGCACCGGTAACCGGTTGCTCGCGGTGCAGCCGGGTCGGGCGCACCTGCTGACCGCCACCCGGGAGTTGATCACCCTGGACGCGGCGACCGGCGCCGAGTTGTCCAGCTTCGTGCTGATCCTGCTGAGCGAACTGTCGACCGACTGGGTACCCGGCTACGTCTACGCGCAGGACGGCTTCGTGGCCGTCGAACGGCTACGGCTGCCGGTCGACCCGGACGCCGACGACGGCCGCTACTACCGGCTGCAGGAGGCGGTGATCATCGCCCGCACCTGAGATGCCGGCCCCCGGACGGCTTTCACCCGTACCGTCAGAGCGCCGCTTCGGCGGCCGCCAGGAACGCGTCGTTCTCGGCCGGCGTACCGATGGTCACCCGGACCCCGTCGCCCGCGAACGGGCGCACGATCACCCCGCGTGACTCGCAGGCCGCGCCGAACGGCACCGCACGCTCACCCAGCGGCAGCCAGACGAAGTTGGCCTGACTGTCCGGCACGTCCGGCACCAGTCTGCGCACCGCGTCGGTGACCCGGGTCCGCTCGGCGATCACCAGATCGCACCGGCGGCGTACCTCGTCGGCCTGGTCGAGCGCGGCCAGCGCCGCCGCCTGCGCCAGCGCGTTGGTGCCGAACGGGGTGGCCACCTTGCGTACCGCCGACGCGACCTCGGGATGTGCGACCAGGTAGCCGACCCGCAGCCCGGCCAGCCCCCACGCCTTGGACAACGTGCGCAGCACCACCACGTTCGGCCGGTCACCGTAGACGGCCAGGCCGTCGGGTACCTCGGCGTCGGTGACGAACTCCCGGTACGCCTCGTCCAGCACCACCAGTACGTCGTCGGGCACCGCGTCGAGGAACCGGTCCAGCTCGGCCCGGCGAACGCTGGTGCCGGTCGGGTTGTTCGGGTTGCAGACCAGCATCAACCGGGTCTGCCCGGTGACCGCCGCAGCCATCGCCGGCAGGTCGTGGCCGTGGGTCGCGGTGTTCGGCACCCGCCGGCTGCTCGCCGCCGTGGTAGCCGCGATGATCGGGTACGCCTCGAACGACCGCCACGAGTAGACGACCTCGTCTCCGGGCAGGCAGGTGGCCCGGACCAGATGCTCGCAGAGCGCCACCGACCCGCAGCCGGTGACCACCCGCTCCGCGGCCACCCCGAGCCGTTCGGCGAGTGCTGCCCGCAGCGCCAGTACTCCCATGTCCGGGTAGCGGTGCGTCGACGTCGCCGCCTGCGTCACCGCCTCGACGACGCCGGGCAGTGGCCCGTACGGCACCTCGTTGCTGGCCAGCTTGATCGCCTCTGGCAGGCCGAGCTCCCGGGCCAGGTCGACCGGGCTGCGCCCCGGCACGTAGCTGGGCAGCGCGTCAAGGTCGGCGCGGGTCAAACCGAGCGAGGGGGGCATCGGGGGGCCTCCTGTCATGCGGAGCTTCCGGGGGTGTCGCGGTCCGTGCCCGGACCGCCGGTCCGGCCGCCGCCGGGGCCGGCGGCGGCCGCCGGCACGCCGGGCGGCAGCTGCACCACCACGGTCTGCGCCGACTTGTCGTGCAGCGCCTGCCGCAGCGGCCGGTCGAACAGCAGGTAGACGCAGTCGATCAGCTGAAGGATGAAGCCGACGCAGCAGATCCACAACAGGGTGGGCAGGCCGAGGGTGTTCCACCGGCGGAACGACCGGGCGAAACCGAGCTGGCCACCCGGCTCGACCGGCACCACCTTGATCCCGGCCAGCCGCTTGCCGAGGGTCTGGCCGGTGTTCGCGACCGCCGGCACCTCGTACGCCCACCAGATCGCCGCCGCCAGCAGGATGATCACCATCTGCAGCCCGGAGGCACGCTCGGTGACCTGCGGTAGCCCTTCGGTCGACCGGTCATTGGCCAGCGATCGCCGCCAAATTTCGCTGAACGTGGGCCAGGTCTCCACCACGTACTGCCAGACGAACCAGCCGTTGATGAAGATGTTGAGCAGCAGCACCGCGCCGATGTCAATCAGCCGGGCGGCCAGCCGCGCGCCGAGCGGCGCCAACGCCATCCCCTGCGGCCGGGGCTCCGGCGGCGGCAACTGGTAGCCCGCCCAACCCGGCGGCGGCGCCGCCGGGTAGTCCGGCGGCGGAGGTGGGTAGCTCTGCGCCGGGTAGCTCGGCGGTTGCGCCTCCGGCTCGGCCGGTGACGGCGGCCCGGCGGATGCCGGTGGCTCCTCGGCCGGTGGCGGCCCGTCCGGCGGGGTGACGTCGGCCGGCAACGGCGCACCGATCCACCCGCCGCCGTCCCAGTAACGCTGGGTGGTCGGGTCTGCGGGGTCCTTGTACCAGCCGGGCGAGATCGACGTCACCGGGCGGACCCCGCGGTGCAGCCGGTCGACCGGGGCGGACTGTGCATGCTCACCCTGGCACCTTAACGACCGGCCCGGCCGGCACCGCAGCCTGTCGACGGTCCACCGGCCGCCCATCCGAGTTCCTGGGTCGCCGGTTCGGGTTCAGAGGTTGCCCCGGCTCTCCTGCTCCCGTTCGATCGCCTCGAACAGCGCCTTGAAGTTGCCCTTGCCGAAGCCGAGTGACCCGTGCCGTTCGATCAGCTCGAAGAAGACCGTCGGCCGGTCCTGCACCGGCTTGGTGAAGATTTGCAGCAGGTAGCCGTCCTCGTCCCGGTCGACCAGGATCCGGCGGGCCTTCAACTGCTCGATCGGGGCGCGGACCTCACCGATGCGGGCCCGCAGCGCGGGGTCGTCGTAGTACGAGTCCGGGGTGTCCAGGAACTCCACCCCGGCGGCCCGCATCGCGTCCACCGACGCCAGGATGTCGTTGGTGGCCAATGCGATGTGCTGCACCCCCGGCCCGCCGTAGAACTCCAGGTACTCGTCGATCTGCGAGCGGCGGCGGGCCACCGCCGGCTCGTTGAGCGGGAACTTCACCTTGCGGCTGCCGTTGGCGACGACCTTGCTCATCAACGCCGAGTAGTCGGTGGCGATGTCGTCACCGATGAACTCGGCCATGTTGGTGAAGCCCATCACCCGCTGGTAGAACGCCACCCACTCGTCCATCCGGCCCAGCTCGACGTTGCCGACCACGTGGTCGACCGCCTGGAAGAACCGCTTCGGCTGCAGGCCGGCGTCGACCAACGGCGTACGGTCGACGATCGGTGGCCGGGCCACGAAGCCGGGCAGGAACGGGCCGTCGTAGCCGGACCGGTCGACCAGGGTGTGCCGGGTGTCGCCGTACGCGGCGATGCTGGCCATCCGTACGGTGCCGGCGCTGTCGGTGAGGTCGGCCGGGGCGGCCAGCCCGGTCGCGCCCTGTGCCAGGGCGTGCGCGTACGCGGCGTCCACGTCCGGTACGGCGAGCGCGATGTCGGCCACCCCGTCGCTGTGTCGGGCGACGTGCGCGGCGGCTGAGGCGTCGGCGTGCCCCGCCCCACGCAGCACGAACCGGGCGGCGCCGCTGGTCAACACGTACTCGGCGTGGTCGCGGAAACCCTGCTCCGGGCCCCGGTAGGCGACGCAGGTCATGCCGAACGCGGTGGAGTAGAAGTGCGCCGCCTGCTTGGCGTTGCCGACCAGGAAGGTCAGGTGGTCGACGTCGTGCACCGGGAACGGGTCGCGGCTCTCAGCGGCAACGGTGGCGGCGGTGTCACCGGTCGTGGCGGTGTCACCGGTCGCGGTGGAGGTGGCGTCGCGGGAATCGGTCAGGTAGGTCATGATCGTCCTCCCTTGGGGCCGGCCGATCGGGTCGCCATGGCCGGTAACGGCAGGATGGGCGATTCATCCCCACTGGGCAACCGCCTCGTCAACGGCTGGGCAGGCTGACCACTCGGTAGGGTCGAGGCCCATGGACACTGAACAGAATGTCCAGCTCGATCAGCTGGACGCTGAGCTGATCGCCCTACTGACCACCGAGCCGCGGATCGGGGTGCTGGAATGCTCCCGGCGGCTGCGGGTGGCCCGCGGCACCGTGCAGGCCCGGCTCGACAAGCTGATCGACCGAGGGGTGATCAACGGCTTCGCCCCGCAGGTGTCACCGGCCGCGATCGGTTTCGTGGTGACGTCGTTCGTCACCCTGGAGATCGGCCAGCGGCACGGGCACGACCCGGTCGCCGAGCACCTGCGCGCCATCCCGGAGGTGCTGGAGGCGCACACCATCAGCGGCTCCGGTGATCTGATGTGCCGGATCGTGGCCAGGTCCAACGCCGACCTGCAGCGGGTGCTGGACCAGATCCTGGCGTACGACGGGATCCGCCGGGCGTCAACGATCATCGCCCTGGCCGAGCAGATCCCGTACCGCGTCCTGCCGTTGGTGCAGGCGGCGGCTGACGTCACGGGTCGGCGCTGAGCGCAGCGCCCAGCGCGGTCCGCTCGTAGCGGACCTCGCGGCCGGTGCGGGTCCGGCGCACCAGACCGGCCTCCCGCAGCACCGCGAGCTGCCCGCCGACGGTGCCCACCGCCACGCCGAGCTGGGCGGCCAGCTGGCTGGTGGTGGCCGGCACGGCGAGCGCCCGCAGCACGGCAGCCCGCCCCGACCCGGTCAGCCGGTCCAGCCCGTCGGCGGCCCGGTCGGCGCTCGGCAGGCCGAACAGGCCGGCGACGCCGCGCGCCCGGTAGCCGATCGCGTACGGCCACGGTGGATCGAGGTGCAGGCTCAGCGCACCGAACACGGTCGGGGTGCGGGGGATCTCGTCCCGGGCCCGGTCGTTCGGGGTACGGCGGACCACGGCGAGCTGGTCGGCGAAGGTCAGCCCGACCCCGTCCGGCGGCGGCTGGACGAAGTCGGCGTTGTAGCCGTTGCGGTGGTACAGCGCCCGGATCGCGGCGATGCCCGGCTGGGTGCGGCGCAACGCGGCGTACCGGTCGCGGTGCCGGTGCACCCAGGGCAGCAGCGGTCCGGCGGTCTGGACCCCGGCCAACAAGCACAGCGCGGTCATCGTCTCGCCCAGCGGGGAGATCGCAAACCGGCTGGCCGCGACGTCGGCCGGGCTCACCTCGATCCGCATCCGGCCGCTGTCCACCTCCCGCGACTTTTCGCCCTGCGCCGAAAGGTTACCGCCGGTCGGCGTACCGGCGGCATGCTTCGACGGTGACCACTCCCACCACCACCACCACCACCAGCGCACCGCCGATCGACCGGGCCACCTTCCGGGACCTGTTCGCGGTCGGCGAGTTCCGGGCGCTCTTCGCCAGCTACGGCATCTTCATGATCGGCGAGACGGTGAAGATGCTCGCCCTGTCCGTGCTGGTCTACCAGCGGACGAACTCGCCGCTGTTGGCCGCGCTGGCCTACGTCGCCGGATTCCTGCCCAGCGTGGTCGGTGGGATGTTCCTGCTGGCGTACGCCGACCGCTGGCGGCCCCGGGCGGTGATGGTCGGCTACGACCTGATCCGGGTGGTCACGGTGGTGGTGCTGGCGATCGGGGTGCTGCCGCCGGTCGGCGCGCTGGCGTTGGTGTTCACCGTCGGGCTGGTGTCGCCGGTGGCGGCGGCGGCCCGTACCGCGCTGCTGCCGGATCTGCTGGCCGGCGACCGGTACGTGCTGGGCCGGGCGTTGTTCACCATCACCGCCGGGGCCACCCAGGTCCTCGGGTTCGCCGTCGGTGGCGCGCTGATCGGCCTGCTCGGGCCGTACGGCGCGCTCTGGGCCACCGCGGTGACCTGCCTGACCTCGGCGGTGCTGATCCGGTTCGGGTTGTCCGACCGGCCGGCCCGGGTGGTGGGGGCCGCCGCGACCGGTGGCGCGGTTCGCGAGACCTGGCGGGTGAACCGGCGGCTGCTCGCCGACCCGCCGGTACGCGGTCTGCTGCTGGCCACCTGGCTGCCAGGCGCGCTGCTGGTTGGCGCGGAAGGGGTGGTGGTGCCATACGCGGGTGGCGAGGCTGCCGCCGGGGCGCTGTTCATGGCCGGCGCCGGCGGGATGCTGCTCGGTGACCTGGTGGTCGGGCGCTGGGTGGCGCCGGCCCGGCGGGAGTCGTTGACCCCGTGGCTGGCGCTGCTGCTCGGGGTGCCGATGCTGGCCTTCGTGGCCGATCTCGGGCTGCTGGTGGCGGCGGTGCTGTTCGGGGCGGCGACGTTCGGGTTCTCGTACCATCTGGGGTTGGCCCGGCGGTTCCTGGACGCGGTGCCGGCGGACCGGCGCGGCCAGGCGTTCGGGTTGTCCCACATGGGGATGATGACCGGGCAGGGGCTGGCCGCCGGGGCGGCCGGGCTGGTCGCCGAGTGGGTCACGCCGGGGCTGGTGATGGCCGGTTTCGGGGCGCTGTCGCTGGTCGCCACGCTGCTGCTGTGGCGACAACTCCGGGTACCACGCATGAATGTCCCCCGACACGCCTAAAAGCCGCATTTCGGTCGGCCGGCTGTTCTGCTGGTCAGGCCCGGCTACGGTGGCCCGATGGCGAAGGGGAGCGCGCCGTGCGTGAAGTGCTACCTGGCCTTCGCGCTCGTCGTGGTCATCGTGCTCGCCGCCACCGGCGTCTGGAACCCGTTCCCCGGCCTGTGGGACTGGGTCAACCGCAGCCAGCCACTGGCCGACCCGGACGTCACCTGGCAACAGCGGGTCGGTGGTACGCCGCGCGCCGTCACCATCACCGAGCGCGCCGTCATCGTCGAGCACCGGCTCAAGGTCGAAGGACGCAGCATCACCTCCGGCAACCAGGTCTGGGAACACAAGGCCGACTGGGCGGCGGTCGCCGGTGACGGATCGGATCAGGTGGTCGCCACCGGCGAGCTGCTCACCGACGGCTACCAGGTGCTCAACCCGGCCACCGGTGCCGTGCTGCGCGCCGACGACGCCGCCATCGCCGTCTGGACCTACCGCGACGCGCTGCTAGACGTACGCTGCGCCGGCCCACGCGACTGCACGCTGACCGCCTGGGACCCGCGCGGCAAAACTCCACGGTGGACCGCTCAGCTGCCCGGCATGGGCTTCGTACTGTTCGCCGACAACCCGAAACTGGCCACCAGCCGGCCGTTGACCGCCGCCGACGTCGCCGACGACGCCGGCGGCCCGCAGACCATGCCGACCGTGCTCGGCTTCCCGATCGACGGCAAGATCCACGTTGTCGAGACCCGCACCGGGCAGGTCCTGCAGGAGCTGGAAGAGGACCGGCACGAACGGATCGTGGTCTTCGCCGGCCGGGTGTTCAGCCTGGTCGCCACCCCACGCGACGGTGCCTGCTACTACACCGCGCGGGGCATCGACCCGGTGACCGACCTGCCCGTGTGGCAGCGAACCGGGATCAACCTGCGCACCGCCGACCGGATCGGCTGCGCCCAGCGGGACAACCCGACCGGCGGCGCCAACGTCCTCGCCGGCATCGCCCCCGACATGCGGGAGACCGTCATCGACGCCTACGACGGGCGGGTGCTGTGGACCGGCGCCGCCGGGCAGGAGCTACGCGCCGTCGACGACCGGTACGCGCTGACCCGCTCCGCCGACGGCGAGACCCTCCAGGCGTACGTGCTGCCCACCCCGACACCCCGGTGGACCCGCCCGATGCACCCGGACGCGCAGCTGGCCCTCACCCGGCACGCGGCCCTGGTCGTCGACCGCAAACCGGACCGGGTCGTCGCCCTCGACCCGGCCACCGGCACCGAGCTGGTCAACCTGCGTACCTCGGCGGAGGTGCTGGCCGTCGGACCGCGCGGCATGGTCATCGGCGACGGCCGGGAGATCGGCTACGTCCGGTTCGCCGGCGCCGCCGCCACCCCGCCGGCCGGCGGCCCGGACGACCCCGCCGATCCCGGCGGCCCCGACCCCGGCCTTACCTGCGGCGGCGCCAAGCAGGAGGACTGCCCGGCCAAGGGCTGACCCACCCGGGGGTTGGGAAGTCGGGTCACCTCTGGCCTAGGCTTGCCGGTCATGAGCAGTGCCGCCCCGTTCTCCCACACCCCGCTGCTACCGACCGGCGACGACCTGACGGAATACCGCCTGATCAGCGACGAAGGCGTCGACGTCGTGCACGGGCCGGGCGGGCGACGGTTCCTCACCATCGAGCCGGCGGTGCTGACCGCGTTGACCGCCGAGGCGATGCATGACATCGCTCACTACCTGCGCCCGGCGCACCTGGCCCAGCTGCGGGCGATCCTCGACGACCCGGCCGCATCACCCAACGACCGGTTCGTCGCCCTCGACCTGCTGCGCAACGCCAACATCGCCGCCGGCGGGGTGCTGCCGATGTGCCAGGACACCGGCACCGCGATCGTGATGGGCAAACGCGGCCGGCACGTGCTCACCGACGGCACCGACGAGCGGGCCATCGCCCGGGGCGTGTACGAGGCGTACACCAAACTGAACCTGCGCTACTCGCAGCTCGCGCCGATCACCATGTGGGAGGAGCGCAACACCGGGTCCAACCTGCCGGCCCAGATCGAGCTGTACGCCGAGGATCCGGGCGGACAGCCGGACGCGTACAAGTTCCTGTTCATGGCCAAGGGCGGCGGCTCGGCCAACAAGTCGTACCTCTACCAGGAAACCAAGGCGCTGCTGAACCCGACCAGGATGATGAAGTTCCTGGAGGAGAAGCTGCGGCTGATCGGTACGTCCGCCTGCCCGCCGTACCACCTGGCGATCGTCGTCGGCGGCACGTCGGCTGAGTTCGCGCTCAAGACCGCCAAGTACGCCAGCGCCAAGTACCTGGACAACCTGCCGACCAGCGGCAGCATCGGCGCGCACGGCTTCCGCGACGTCGAGCTGGAGGCGCAGGTCCTCGAACTGACCCGGCAGTTCGGCATCGGCGCGCAGTTCGGCGGCCGCTACTTCTGCCACGACGTACGGGTGGTCCGGCTGCCCCGGCACGGCGCCTCCTGCCCGGTGGCGATCGCCGTCTCCTGCTCCGCCGACCGGCAGGCCGTCGCCAAGATCACCCCGAGTGGGGTGTGGCTGGAGAAGCTGGAGACCGACCCGGCCCGCTTCCTGCCCGACGTCACCGACGAAACCCTCGCCGCCGATCAGTCCGTCGACGCCGACGCGGTCCGGGTCGACCTGAACCGGCCGATGGCCGAGATCCGCGCTGAGCTGTCGAAGTACCCGGTGAAGACCCGGCTGTCGCTGACCGGCCCGCTGGTCGTCGCCCGCGACATCGCGCACGCGAAGATCGCCGAACGGCTGGACGCCGGTGAGCCGATGCCGCAGTACCTGCGCGACCACGCCGTCTACTACGCCGGCCCGGCGAAGACCCCGGAGGGGTACGCGTCCGGCTCGTTCGGCCCGACCACGGCCGGGCGGATGGACGCGTACGTGGAGAAGTTCCAGGCTGCCGGCGGCTCGCACGTCATGCTCGCCAAGGGCAACCGGTCCGCGCAGGTCACCCGCTCCTGCGGTACGCACGGCGGCTTCTACCTCGGCTCGATCGGCGGCCCGGCGGCCCGGCTGGCGCAGGACTGCATCCGGCACGTCGAGGTTCTGGAATACCCGGAGCTGGGCATGGAAGCGATCTGGAAGATCGAGGTGGAGGACTTCCCGGCGTTCATCGTCGTCGACGACAAGGGCAACGATTTTTACGCCGAGGTCACCAAACCCGTCCTCACCGTCGGCCGCCGCTGACCCCATGGGCTCCGCACAACGACGGAACTGGGCATCGCTTCTCGAACCCGTCGGCTACTTTGCATCACTGTTCTTGAGCGCACGGTAACCCTCCTGGGTGGGGGGCCGGTTGGGCTTGATGCACCTGTGGCATCAAGCCTGCGGAGGCATCTTGGGTTCCCCGCCCCAACCCGAGAAACACCAACCCGGAGCAAATTCGAAGCCCTCGGCTGCGGTCGAGGGCGTCGTCCGTGTCGGGGTGTTCGGGTCAGCCCCGACGGTCAATAGTGCGAAGTTCGTAGATGGCGCGGGAGCCCTGGCCGCTGTCGCGGTCGGACAGCGTCAGGTGCTCGGTCCGAACGGTGACCTCATGGCCCCCGCCCGATCCTGCCTCCATCCACACCCTGACCCGGCTGTGCTCGGGCAGTGGACGCGGGCCGACCACCAGTACGCCGCTCGTCTGGATCTCAGACATCGGACCTCCCTGGTTGGGGCGGGTCAGTACCGGGAGTGCCGATCAGGACCCACCGTCTCCGAATGCCAACTATCACAACCTTAGTTTGGCCAAACGTCAAGTATTCAAGTTGGCCTACTCTGCGGATACGTGAGTTGGCCTAGTGTCTGACCTGCTGAAATGGCCAAGTGGCGGACCTGGAGGCGGCGGTACGAAAGTTGCGCACGGCGCAAGCTGCGGTGCCTCGTGCTGAAGAACGGGCCGCCCGCCTCGTGGCCGAGGCCCGGGTGAAGGTGGACCGGGCACGTGCCGATCTGGCCGAAGCGATCAGGGCCGCCGATCGGGACGGTGTGCGCCAGGTGGACATCGTGGCGGCCACCGGCTACAGCCGGGAGCGGGTCCGGCAGATCATCCGCGACGGCGAGACCTGACGTTGTCCGCCGGGGTACCCGTCGTCTGCCGGCGGCGGCCTGATCTCAAGGGGCGGCCCACGGCGTCACTGACCAGCGGCGGGTGGGACCGGTCGGTCCCACCCGCCGTGCAGAGCGATCGGGTCAGCCCAGGTACTTCTCCCACGGGCCGGTGATGGCCAGGGTGAGACCGGGGTCCTGCATGTTGACGAAGAGCACCTTGCCGTCGTCGGTGAAGACCGGCCCGCAGAACTCCGAGTCGTTGAGCTGGTTGCGGGCGATCGCGTAGGTCGGGCCGCCCGGGACCGAGCTGAGCACGTGGGACGCGCCCGAGCCGTCCTCGGCCAGCACCAGGCTGCCCCACGGGGTGACGGTCACGTTGTCCGGACCGTCGAAGGTCAGATCGCTGTACCTCGCCGGCGTACCCTCCTCCGACGAGGTCTGGTGCGGGAAGTACGTGACCAGCTGGATGGTCTCGGCCCGGTAGTCGTAGAACCAGACCATGCCGTCGTGCGGGGCGGCGTCCGCCGGCAGGTCACCGTCCTCCCAGGCGTACGAGTTGACCACGTACACGCCCTGGTCGGTGCCCCACACACCTTCGAACTTGCGGCCCCGAGTGACCTGACCGTCGGCGAACTGCTCGCGCAGGGGAGTGGTCCGGGCGTCGCGTTCCGGCACCTCGATCCACCGTACGGGGAACGGGCGGCCCAGCTGGGCGGAGGTCAGGTAGGCGACGTCCGGCAGCACCGAGCCGTCGTCCATGATGATCTGCATCGCGGCGAGGGTGCCGGCGTCCGGGGCGAGCCGGGTCAGCACGCCGGGGCCGAGCTTGACGCGGCGCGGCGCGGTCCACCGGTAGAACAGACCGTTCGGCCCGCTGGCGTCCTCGGACAGGTAGATCTTCGTACGGTCGGCGTCGACCGCCAGCGCCTCGTGGGCGTACCGGCCCAGGCATTTGATCGGCGTCGGGTCGGCGCGGCCGTCGGCCCGGACCTCGAAGACGTAGCCGTGGTCCTTCTGGTACGTGCCGGTGCGGCCGTCCTCGTCCCACTCGTCGCCGGCCCGGTCGTCGGTCTCCTCGCAGGTCAGCCAGGTCCCCCACGGGGTCGGCCCGCCCGCGCAGTTGTCGACGGTGCCGGAGACGGCGACGAACTCGCCGAGGTTGCGGCCCGCCCGGTCGGTCCTGATCACCGTGCAGCCGCCGGCGTCGACCGCGCCCGGGTCGTAGACGGTGCCCGCGACGTGCGGTACGCCGAACTCGGCCCCCGGGCCGAGCTCGTGGTTCTGGATCAAGGTGTACCGGCCGCGTCCGGCATCGAAGACGGCCATGCCGTCGTGCTCGGCCGGGGTCAGGCCCTGGCCGCGGTCGAGCCGGGTGACGCCGGTGCGGGTGACCACGGTGTAGCGGAAACCCTCGGGCAGGGCGAGGATGCCGGCGGGGTCGTCCACCAGCGGCGGGAACGGTACGTGGCCGCCGCCTCTCGGCGGGTGGCTTCGGCCGGGGTGGGCCTGGGCCAGCGACGGAAGGCCACCGGCGACGGCGAGGCCGACGCCAGCGGCGCCGGCGGCACCACCGGCGAGCAAGGTACGACGGGAGGAAGGCACGTCGATCGGGCTCCTGTTCAGCTCGAGGGTGTTGACGTAACGCAACCCCCGCGGACCGACGGCCACCCGTCCGTACGGTGATGATTCGGCGACATTGATGTAAAGAATCGAGGTCGCCGCTGTCGGTGAACTCAGTGCGGGCTCGGCCAGGGTCGGTACCGACGGCGGACTTCGCCGATCCACCGCCGGCACCTGGCTGCCGACCGCGAGACGATCGTCCGGCTGCTCAGACTCATGTCGCCTACGGCTGCCAACTGGGTCGTCACACACGACCGAGTGCCTGAGGTGCTCGCCCGGCGGTCTGCTGTCATCGGTGGGGCAGCGTCACCCAGTTTCTGGTCGCGAGGAGTGTGGTATGCCGCATATTAGGTAGACGAGGAAACCGCCCTCATCGCCTGGTGGTTACGCCGCCACGGGCTGACCCGCCGAAATCTCGGCCTGACCTCGCGGCACTGGCGGCGGGACATGCTGATCGCGGTGGCCACCGTTCCACCCCGCCTGCTACTGGAGTTCGGGGTGCTGATGCCGGCGGCCGGCGGCGAAGCCAACCCGGAGGTCCAGGAGATCCTGCGCATGTCCGCCGCCGGGCCGGCCGCGTTGGCCGCCACCCTCTTCCCGGGGATCGTCGGCGGCGGCATCGCCGAGGAGCTGTACTTCCGCGGGTTCCTGCTCGGGGCGATCCCGCAGCGGTCCGCCCGCCCCCGGGTGGCGCTGTGGGTGGCGGCGGTCGTCTCGGTGGTCCTGTTCGGCGTGCTGCACCTGCCGGCCAGCGCGCTGGACGGGCTATCCATCACCGTCGCCGGTCTGGTCTACACCGGGCTGTTCCTGGCCACCCGCCGGCTGACCGCGCCCATGGTGGCCCACGCGCTGTGGAACGCCGCCGCGCTCGGCACGGTCCTGGTCAGCTACGGCTGATCACAGCTGGGTGGCGGTCCGGACGAGCCCGGCGACGGCACGGGAGCGGTTGTCCGGCAGCCAGGCGAGCACGGTGGTGACGTGCGGCGCGTCGGTCAGCGGCACTGCCGTGTGCGCGCTCCACAGCCACGACCGGGACGAGGCGCACAGCACGGCCATGGTGTGCCCGAGGGCGATCAGCTGGGCCAGCTGCGACTGGTCGTGGATCTCCGGCCCGGGTCCGGGTTCGTACGTACCGTCGGGGCGCGGCCAGCGGGCGACCGGCAGCCCCGGCACGTCGCCGATGTCGGCCATGGTCAACGACGTACGGGTGGCGAGCGGATGCCCGGCCGGGAGGATCGCGACCTGCTGCTCGGTCAGCAGATCCTCAGTGTCGAAGCCGGTGAGCGAGTCGAACGGCCGCTGCATCAGGGCGGCGTCGGCGCGGCCGTCGCGCAGCATCCGCGCCTGGTCGCCCATGCCGCACAGCAGCACGTCGATCTCGGCCGCGTCCGGCTCGACGGCGTGCGCGTCGAGCAGCTTCTGCAGCAGTTCGTGGCCCGCGCCGGCCTTGGTGACCAGGGTCAGCCGGTTCGCGCCGGCGGCGGCGCGGCGGGTACGCCGGGCCGCCGCCGCGGTGGCGGCCAGGATGACGCGGGCCTCGTCGAGCAGCACCTGACCGGCGTCGGTGAGTGCCACTCTTCGGCGGTCGCGGTCGAGCAGGGTGACGCCGAGGCGGCGTTCGAGCTGGGCGATCGCCCGGGACAGCGGCGGCTGGGCGATGCCGAGCCGTTCGGCCGCCCGGCTGAAGTGCAGCTCCTCGGCGACCGTGACGAAGTACCGCAGCTCACGGGTCTCCAGCGTCTCCACGCCGACAACGATACGTCGGTGATACCCGCCGGGTATGACAGCGGAACTCAACTGGTGTAACGACGGCGGCTACCGCCGCGCCACCATCGGCGTCATGACCGAAACGAAGGCTACGACCGGAACGAAGGCCACGACCGGAACGAAGACCGCGCTGGTCACCGGCGCGAACAAGGGACTCGGCTACGAGATCGCCGCAGGGCTCGGCGCGAAGGGCTACCGGGTGGCGGTGGGAGCGCGCGACGCCGCCCGCGGCGAAGCGGCCGTCAAGACGCTGTACGCCGCCGGCGTCGACGCGTTCGCCGTACCGCTGGACGTCACCGACGACCGCAGCGTCACCGAGGCCGCGCAGCTGATCGAACGCACCGCTGGAGGACTTGACGTCCTGGTCAACAACGCCGGCATCGCCGGCGAGACCGGGCCGGGGTGGGAGCAGGACCCGACCACGCTCGACCTCGACGTGGTCCGCCAGGTTGTCGACACCAACGTGTACGGCGTGATCCGCGTGACCAACGCGATGCTGCCGCTGCTGCGCCGGTCGCCGTCGCCGCGCATCGTCAACATCTCCAGCAGCGTCGGCTCACTGACCTGGCAGTCCGACCCGGAGATCAACGTCGGCCCGATCATGGCGGCCTACTCGCCGACGAAGACGTACCTCAACGCGATCACCGTGCACTACGTGCGGCAACTCGCCGGCACCGACTTCCTGATCAACACGGCCTGTCCGGGGCTGGTCGCCACCGACTTCACCGGCGGTGTCGGGCGTCCGGTCCAGGAGGCCGCTGCCACCCCGATCCGGCTGGCCACCCTGCCCGACGGCGGCCCGACCGGCACGTTCGTCAACGACGACGGCAGCATCCCCTGGTGATCTCCCGGTCCTGTCGGTGACTCCGCCTTTCTGGTGACCGGGCTGGACCAGCCCGGTCACCAGAGGGGGACCGGCGCGGCGGGCGGCGGGGACGGGCAGCGCCGACGGTTCAGCGTCCGGGCCGTCGGCTACGACGCCGGCCCCACCGTTTGTCGCCCCCATCACTGCCGTTGTCACCGGATCCGCTGTTGTCGCCGCTGCCCGGCCCGAGCAAGGTGCAGGACGCCAGCCGGGTCAGCCCGGTCGGCCGCGCCGGGTGCCGGCCGATCGCGATCTCGATCCGTTCGAGGGCGGTCAGCCGCTTGTCCCGCAGCGTCCCCACGATCGCGTTCTGGGCGAAGTTCGGGCCGCCCTCGCCGGCTGTGGTCAACAACCGTTCGTTGGCCTCGGCGGTCTGCCGGTCGAGCAGGTTCAGATTCTGGTCGACCTCGGCCGCTGCCTGCGCCGGTACGGCCGGCAGCCGGTCCCGTACGGTCGGGCACTCGACCATCGGGTTGGCCTGCGTCCGACCGTCCGTGCTGTGCCCGGCATGGAGGGCGTCGTAGCTGACCGCGCAGTCGACCAGCGACATCAGACCGGTCGGTCGGGTCGCCCGGTCACAGGCCCGCGATGTCCGCGGGTGACCTTCGACATCGGCCGGTCCACGCAGGTGGGCAGGCAGCCGTCGGCCCGCTGCCGTGGGGTGAGGCAGTTCGGTTCGTGCTGCTTGACCTGGTGCCGCAGGTGTCTCGGTAGCCGAAGGCCGCGATCGGGCAGCGGCCAGGATGCTCCGGCAGCCCTCGTCGAGGGCTGGTCACCTCCACCACCGGGCCGGCGAGCGCGTTCCGCGCTGCAGCATCCGGCGCGGCAACCACGAGCCCGCTGTGTGCGTCGTGGTCCGATCCGGGTCTGCGATGATGGCGGGATGTCCACCGGTACCTCACCGGCCGTCCAGCCGTTCGCGCACCTGCAGGCGCAGAACGTCACCCTGTACCGGGACGTGCTGGACGCCTTCGTCCGGGCGAAACGTCGGTTCACCGTGCATCTGCGGCCGGAGGACGTCCTGGCGGAGATCGGCCCCGGGGCGTCGCTGGAGGCCGTCGCGGCGGCGCTGGCCCAGCTCGCCGAGTGGGGCAACCTGCGGGCCGACCCGGACACCGGGCGGGTCACCACCGTAGAAGACTTTCACCGCGCTCGCTACCTCTACCAGTTGAGCGCGCACGGCCACGCCGCCGAGCAGGCCATCGCCACGTACGAGGAGGCGATCGGCCGACGCGGCGCCCTGCAGTCGGTGGCGCTGTCCGACATCGCCGACCAGCTGCGCGCCCTGCTGGGCATCGCCGCCGAGGCCGCCGCCGGGTCCGCTCCCGACCCGGCGAAGACCCACCTGCTGATGCTGAGCCTGGTCGACCGGTTCACCGGGCTGGCCGACAACGCGCAGGCGTTCATGGCGTCGCTGCGGCGGGCCGTCGACTTCGCCGACGCGGATGTGGCGGCCTTCCTCGCGTACAAGGAACAGCTGATCGCGTACCTCGAACGGTTCATCGCCGATCTCGCCAACCGGGGCGCGGAGATCGCCAACCTGGCCCACCGGATCGAGGCGACCGGGGTACGCCCGCTGCTGGAGATCGTGGCCCGCCGGGAGGCCGTCGACGCCGCACCCGGCGAGGACGCCGACGACCGGGCACTGCATCAGGCGCGGGTGGTCTGGCAGCAACGCTGGGACGGGCTGCGGGACTGGTTCGTCAGCGGCGACGCCAGCCGGCAGTCCCAGGCACGGCTGCTGCGTACCGCCGCCATCGGCGCGATCCGGCAGCTGCTCGGCGCGGTGGCGTCGATCAACGAACGCCGGGCCGGCCGGTCGGACCGGTCGGCCGACTTCCGGTCGCTGGCGCTGTGGTTCGCGCAGGCCCCCGACGACGAGGCCGCGCACCGGCTGTGGCACACCGCGTTCGGCCTGTCGCCGGTGCGGCACCTGACCGTCACCGGGGAGACCCTGGCTGCGGCCGAGCAGCGACCGGTGCCGGCGTCGACGTCGTGGGCCCAGGCACCCCGGCTGGAGATCAGCCCTCGACTGCGCAAGACCGGATCGTACGAGCGGCGCGGCTCGCCGAGCCGGGTGCTGGACCGATCCGCGCAGCGGCGGCAGTTGGCCGAACGTGCCGAGCGGGAGACGGCCCAGACGGCCCGCGCCCGAGCGGCGTTGGCCACCGATGGGCCCGTCCCACTGTCGCGCCTCGGTGAACTGGACACCGCCGAGTTCCGGCTCTTTCTCCATCTGCTGGGCGACGCGCTGGCGGCCCGGCGGCCGGACGCCACGGAGGTGACCACCACCACTTCCGACGGCACGCTACGGGTACGCCTGGTCCGCGTCGACGGGGCGCCGCCGGTGCGGATCGTCACCGCCGACGGGGTGCTCACCGGGCCGGAACATCTGGTCGACATCACCGACCTGACTCCGACCGGAGCCGACCTGGTCTCGGCCGGTCTGATCTCTGCCGGAGCCGACCTCGCGGCGGTCGGGGTGGCCGGGTGAGGGCGCGCGGCCCTGCCGAGGGCGACTCCTCGGGCCGCCTGCAGCGGGCCGCCCGGCTGCTGCTCGCCCGCCCGCTGCTGGTCGCCGGGCTGACCCCGGACGGCGAGTTCCGGCTGGTCCGCACGTACGCCGCAGAGCTGCGCGAGTGGTTCGACCGGGAGACCGGGTGGCGGCTGGTCGCCGACGCCCAGACGATCCGGCTGATGAAGCTGACCGCCGACCCACAGGACCAGACCCACCCGGCTCGGGACCCGAAGGCCAGGACCCCGTTCTCCCGGCAACGGTACGTGTTGACCTGCCTCGCCCTGGCCGCGCTGGAACGCGCCGACGGGCAGATCACCCTGGGCCGGCTGGCCGAGGACGTGGTGCTGGCCGCCGCCGATCCGGCGCTGGCCGCCACCGGGTTCACGTTCGCCCTGGACCGGCGGGAACGGCGGGCCGACATGGTGGCGGTGGTCCGGCTGCTGCTGCACTGGGGGGTGCTGCGTCGGGTGGCCGGCCACGAGGACGCGTACCTCGGCACCAGCGGTGACGTGCTCTACGACGTGGACCGGCGGGTGATCGCCGGCCTGCTGGCCAGCAGCCGCGGCCCGTCGATGATCGGTGACGTGGCGCCGGACGGCCGGTTGGCGGCGCTGACCGTCGAGGTGGTGCCCGATGTCGAGGATGCCCGCAACCGGGCGCTGCGGCACCGGCTCACCCGGCTGCTGCTCGAACAGCCGGTCGTCTACTACGACGAGCTGACCGAGGCCGAGCTGGCCTATCTGACCAGCCAGCGATACGCCATCCTGAACCGGATCACCCAACTGACCGGGCTGGTCGGCGAGGTACGGGCCGAAGGGGTCGCGATGGTGGACCCGGCCGACGAGCTGACCGACGTCCGGATGCCGGCCGAGGGGATGCAGAGCCACCTGACGCTGCTGTTGGCGGAGCGGATCGCGGCGGCCGGCACGGCAGGTGCGGCGAGCGCGGGCGGCCTGCGGGTCAGCGAGCTGCACCGGCACACCCGCGAGCTGGCCCGGGCGCACCGGTCGTACTGGCGTAAACACGCCACCGATCCGGGCGCCGAGGTCGAGTTGGTCGCCACCGCGTTGGACGCGCTGCGTGCCCTGAAGCTGATCACTGTCGAGCCGGCCGAGGATCCGCTGGTCGTAGCCCGCCCGGCGATCGCGCGTTACTCCCTGGCAGAGCCGACGATCCGGGAGACCCGGACCGTCGCCCAGGGGACCCGGACCGCCGCCCGTTGACACGCCCGTTACGCCGACGAGAGGAAGTACCCGTCACCGTGACCGCCGCCGCGATCGAATCCGCACCGACGTCGACACCGGACCGGGAGCTGCCGGTGCCGGACCGGGAACGGTGGCAGCCGCTGCGGGCCGGGCTGGTGGACATCTTCTACTACGACCAGGAGGAGTTCCACTTCCACGGCGGGAGTCTGCTGCTGCGGGGCAACAACGGCACCGGCAAGTCGAAGGTCCTCGCGTTGACCGTACCGTTCCTGTTGGACGGTGAGTTGGCACCATACCGAGTGGAGCCCGACGGGGATCCGCACAAGCGGATGGAGTGGAACCTGCTGCTCGGCGGCCGGCACCCGCACCCGGAGCGGACCGGCTACACCTGGCTGGAGTTCGGCCGCCGCGACGCCGACGGCACCGCCCGCTACCTGACCATCGGCTGCGGACTGAAGGCGGTGGCCGGGCGCGGCATCGCCCGGCACTGGTACTTCGTCACCAGCCAACGGGTCGGCGCCGATCTGCAGCTGCTCACCCCCACCGGTACGGCGGCGACCCGGGACCGGCTGCGGGACGCGATCGGCCCGGCGGGGATGCTCTACGACCGGGCCGTCGACTACCGGCGGGCGGTCGACGAGGCACTGTTCGGCCTGGGGGACCGGTACGACGCGCTGGTGTCCCTGCTGATCAAACTGCGGCAGCCGCAGCTGTCCAAGCGCCCGGACGAGAAGACCCTGTCCCGGGCGCTCGGCGACGCGCTGCCGCCGCTGGACGAGAACCTGATCGCCCAGGTCGCCGAGGCGTTCCGGGGTCTCGACGACGAACGGGAGACGCTGACCGAGCTGCGCGAGACGAAGAAGGCCGCCGACGACTTCCTCACCCGCTACCGGCAGTACGCGCGGATCGCGACGAAACGCAAGGCCGCGGTGCTGCGGCAGCAGCACAGCCGGTACGAGCAACTGGGCCGCGAGCTGGGCGACGCGCAGCGCGCGCACGAGCAGGCCGACCAGGCGGTACGCCAGGCCGAGGTCAAACTGGCCGAGCTGGACGCGCGCGCCACCGAGCTGCAGGCGCGCCGACGGGCGCTGGCGGAAAGCCCCGAGGCGCGTACCGCCGAGCATCTGCGTCGGCTGCGGGAGGCGGCCGATCAGCGGGCGACGTTCGCCGACCAGCAGGCCAAACGCCTGCGTGACGTCGAGGCGGAGGCGGCCCGGACCCGGCGTACCGCCGAGCAGACGGCGCAGGAGCTGCAGGCGGCGCAGGAGGACGAGGCGGCGGCCCGTACCCGGGTGGCCGGCGGTGCGGTGGCGGCGCGGGTCGCCGACCGGCACCGTGACCGGGTCCTCGCCGCCCTGCCGGACGACTCCGCCCATGGGCTCGACGAGGCGCGCCGCGCCGCCGGCCAGCTGGTCCAGGATCGGCGGGCCGCGCTGCGTACCCTCGATCGGCTCCGCGCGGCCGCCGAGTCGGCCCGGACCCTCGCAGACCGCGCCCGGGAGGAGGTCGACCGGCTGGACGCCGAGGTCGCGGCGGCCGACGAAGCGGTCACCGACGCCGAGACCGCCGCCGCCGAACAGGGCGAGACCCTGGTACGGCGCACCGGGGAGTACCTGACCGGCCTGGTCGAGCTGTCAATCGCCGACCCGGAGGCGGTGCTCGGCCGGCTCGACTCCTGGGTGAGCACCCTGGACGGGGACAACCCGGCCGCCCGGGAGGTGACCGCCGCCAGCCGGGCGGCCGCCGAGGCGATCGCCCGAGCCGACGCGGCGGTGGAGACCGAGCAACGGCGGGTCGCCGATCGGGTCGGGGAGATCGACGCCGAGCTGCGTCGGCTGACCGACGGGGCGCACCAGCCGCCGCCGGCACCGCACACCCGGTCCCCGCAGCTGCGCCTCGACCGGCCCGGCGCACCACTGTGGCGGGTCGTCGACTTCGTTGAAGACGTGCCGTCGCAGGTGCGTGCCGGCATCGAGGCGGCGCTGGAAGCCGCCGGGGTGCTCGACGCGTGGATCGACCCGGACGGCACGGTCCGCCACCCGGACAGCGGCGACGCGCTGCTGCGGCCCACCGACGAGGTGGCGACGAACCTCGGGACGCTGCTGCGTCCGGTGATCGACGACGCCGACCCGCACGCCACCGCGCTGACCGGGCCGACCGTCGCCGCCGTCCTCGCCGCGATCGGCCTCGGCGCGGACTCCGGTGCGGCGACCTGGGTCGACACCGACGGCGGCTTCGGCATCGGCGTCGTCACCGGGCGGTGGACCAAACCGGACGCGGAGCACATCGGCGACGGCGCCCGGGAAGCGGCCCGGCGGGCCCGGATCGCCGCGCTGCGGGCCGAGGCCGACGAACTCGCCGCCGTGTCGGCCGACCTCGCCGAGCAACGCACCACACTGGACGAACGTCGGCGGGCGGTCGGCCAGGAAATTGAGAACCTCCCCTCCGACCAGCCACTGCGCGAGGCGCACACCCTGGTCCGTGGCGCCCACCAGCTGCGCCGGGACACCGCCGGCCGGCGTGACGAGGCGGCGGCGAGGCACCGTACGGCGGTCTCGGCGGCGCAGACGGCGCTGGCCGAGGCGACCGACTTCGCCGACGACGTGGGTCTGCCCCACGACGCCGACGGGCTGGCGGAGGTTCGCGACGGGCTGCAGGACTACCAGGTGACGTTGGCCGCCTGGTGGCCCACCCTGACCGGGGTACGCGACGCGACGCGACGCCGCGCCGAGGCGTCCCGCACCTACGAGGAGAAGCAGGGGCAACTCGAACCGGCCGCGATCGAGGCGGCCGAGGCCGCCGAGACGGCCCGGCTGGCCCGGGTGGAGTTCGAGACGTTGGACGTGACCGCCGGCGCGACCGTCGCCGACCTGGAACGCCAGCTCCGCGAGGTGGCCGACGCCGAG
Organism: Micromonospora sp. LOL_014; assembly: GCF_048060245.1. Classification (NCBI taxonomy): domain Bacteria; kingdom Bacillati; phylum Actinomycetota; class Actinomycetes; order Micromonosporales; family Micromonosporaceae; genus Micromonospora; species Micromonospora sp. LOL_014. The sequence continues at coordinate 194,907 of NZ_JBHMIP010000008.1, read as the reverse complement.
CAGGAGTGCCAGCGGGAAAGCCGGGAGACCCGGCAGCGCGAACGCGACGCCTGGGGTGCCCGGGGCGACGCCGACGGGCGACGGGACCGGCTGACCGAGGAACTCGACGGGGCCACCGCCACCCGGGACGCCGCCGTCGAAGTGCTGCGGGCCTTCGCCGACACCGGCCTGATCGCCCTGGCCTGCCCCGAGCAGGAACTACCGGACACCCGACAGCCGTGGGCGACGACCCCGGCGGTGGCCGTGGCGCGCGGCGTCGACCGGCTGCTCGCCGACGTCGACGACGGTGACCGCCCCTGGGAACGGATCCAGCACCAGGTCAGCCTGGACATGAAGGTGCTCACCGACAGCCTGTCCCGGCACGGACACCAGGTGCTGCCCGCCGTCCGCGAGGACACCATGATCGTGGAGGTGGTGTTCCAGGGGCACAGCCGCTCCGTCGCGGACCTGTCCGCCGCCCTGGTCACTGAGATCGACGAACGGCAGCGGGTGCTCTCCGCCCACGAGCGGGAGGTGCTGGAGACCCACCTGGTCAACGAGGTCGCCGGAGCGTTGCAGGAGCTGGTCGCCGGCGCCGAGCAGCAGGTTGCGACGATGAACGGCGAGCTGGAGGAGCGGCCCACCTCCACCGGCATGCGGCTGCGGCTGCTGTGGCGGCCCACCCGCGACGCCCCGCCCGGCCTGGCCGAGCTGCGCGCCCGGCAGCTGCGGCAGAGCACCGACGTCTGGAACGACGCCGACCGTCGAGCGATCGGCGCGTTCCTGCAGGAGCAGATCAGCCGGGAACGGCTGCGCGACGAGGCGGCGACCTGGCACGAGCAGCTCACCCGGGCGTTGGACTACCGGGCCTGGCACGAGTTCGCGATCCAGCGCCACCAGGACGGGCAGTGGCGGCCGGCCACCGGCCCGGCCTCCGGTGGTGAACGGGTGCTGGCCGCCAGCATCCCGCTGTTCGCCGCCGCGTCCTCGTACTACGGGTCGGCGGGCAATGCGCACGCGCCGCGGCTGATCGCCCTCGACGAGGCGTTCGCCGGGGTCGACGACGACTCCCGGGCCAAGTGCCTCGGGCTGCTCGCCACCTTCGACCTGGACGTGGTGATGACCAGCGAACGGGAGTGGGGCTGCTATCCGCAGGTGCCCGGACTGGGCATCGCGCAGCTGGCCCGGCACGACGGCATCGACGCCGTCCTGGTCACCCCGTGGCGGTGGGACGGGCGGGAACGGCACCGGATGCCTCGGGTCGAGCTGGCGGTACCGCAGCAGCGACCGACCCGCCCGGCCGGCGAACCCGACCCGACCCGACCGGACCCAACCGGACCTGACGGCTCGGAGCAGCCCGCTCTGTGGTCCGCCGAGTGACCGGACCGGACGGCGCGGTGGTCGGGCCGGATCTCGATGTGGTCGGGCCGGATCTTGATCGGCTGCGCCGGCAGCTCGGCGGGGCCGACACCGAACGGGTCGTGCAGCGGGTCCGCCAGCGGATGGCCCACGGCCGGCCGCTGACCGGCACGATCTCGCTGAGCCAGCCGACACCGGCCGAGCGGCTGGCGGTGCAACGGCTGCTTGGGCGGCCACCCGGCCGGGGCACCTCGCTGACGGTCAACCTCGACGACCTCGACCAGGTGGTCCGCCGCAGCGGCCTGCACCCGGACGGGCTGGCCGCCGCCGTCGAGACCCTCCTCGGGCCGGTGCCGGTGACCGCCGAGGTCCGCGCCGCCGCCGACGCCGCCTGGCGTACCGTGCTGGCGCCGTTGGACCGGCTCGGCCGCCGCGCGCCGCACCTGGCCGACTGGTGCGGCGATCGCGGTACGGTGGCGCTGGCCCGCCGACTGTCCGGTACGCCGGACGCGGCGGCCCGGCTCGTCGAACACCTGGTCGCGGTGCTGGCGGCGTTGCCTGCCGACGGTGCTCCGTTGGCCCGGCTCGCCGCGCACACCACCGGCGACGCGCACGCCCTCGACGCCGACCGTCCACTGGCCACCCTCGTACTGTCGGCGGTGCGGGCCGTCTGGTGGCCCGGGGACGACGAACCGACGTCCCCGGCGCAGCGGCGGCGGGCGCTGTGGGACAGCGCCGGTGTCCTTGTCGACGAACTGTCGTCGACCGTACTGACGCTCAACGTCGTGGCGAGTCCGGGCAGCCGGCTGTCCGCCCTGACGGCGCCCGCCGCGACGGCCGGTGAGCCGCTCGTGCTGACCCTGCGCCAACTCGGCCGGGAGCGGTCGACTTTCCCGGCCGGCACCGTCCACGTCTGCGAGAACCCGACGGTGCTGGCCGCGGCGGCCGACCTGCTCGGTCCGGAGTGTCCGCCGCTGGTCTGCGTCAACGGCCAGCCGAGCACGGCGGCGCTGCGGCTGCTGACCGGCCTGACGGCCGGCGGCGCGCGGTTGCGCTACCACGGCGACTTCGACTGGGGCGGGGTACGGATCGCCAACCTGTTGCGCTCCCGGGTGCCGTGGCAGCCGTGGCGCTACGACGCCGCCGCGTACCGGGCGGCGGTGGCGGGCGCGGCCGTGGTGGGCGCCGTGTCGGGGACGCTGACCGGCCGGCCGGTCGACGCCGGCTGGGACGCGGAGCTGACCGCTGCGATGAGCCGGCACGGTACGCGGGTCGAGGAGGAGCTGGTCCTCGACACCCTCCTCGCCGACCTGTCCGGTGCCCAGTAGCGCGTGATCATCCTGCCCATAGTCGACTGTCGCACCGGTTGTCCGCTGAACGGACGTGGGAGTGGCCCTACCGGATTGGCTGGCCTAGAGTCTGCGCGTGCCAGCATCCCCCGTTACCCCGCCTGACCGACTGGCCGCGCTACTGGGCACCGTTGGCCCGGCTGGCGCGTTCAGCGCACGTCGTACCGCGTCACCCCATGGTCTGAGGCTCGCGGTGCGCGGTGTCGGGCCGATCGCCTTGCCGCCGGCCGCCGAGCAGGCGAAGCAGCTGTGCTCAGTTGGCCGGCCGGCCAGGTTCGGCAAGGGTGAGCAGACGCTGACGGACGCCGGGGTCCGCGACACGTGGGAAGTCCCGACGAGCCTCGTCGACATCGACGAACAGCGGTGGCACGAGACGCTCCACCCGATGCTGGACCAGCTCCGGGCCGACCTCGGCCTGCCGCAGGGGTGCGAGCTGGTCGCCGAGCTGCACTCGATGCTGGTGTACGCGCCCGGCCAGTTCTTCGCGCCACATCAGGATTCGGAGAAGGCCGATGCCATGATCGGCACCCTGGTGGTGACGTTGCCGTCGGAGTCGGCCGGCGGCGTGCTGTCGATTGAGCACGCCGGCCGGACCGGGAGCTACGAATCGTCACCGGACGAGCTGACCTTCGTCGCGTTCTACGCCGACTGTCGGCATCAGGTGTCGCCGGTGACGGCGGGCCACCGGATCGTGTTGACCTACAACCTGTTGCTCGCCGGTGACCCGGTCACCCTGGCCGCCGGCTCGCTGGGCCAGGACCTGGTCACCGGACTGGCCGGCTGCCTGGACGATCACTTCGCGGAACCGACCGACGGGCCCGCCCGGCTGGTCTACCTGCTGGATCACGAGTACACCCAGCGGGCGTTGGGCTGGGACCGGCTCAAGGGCGACGACGTCGGCCGTGCCGCAGCGGTGCGGGCGGCCGCGCAGGCAGCCGGTTGTGAGGTCACTCTGGCGTTGGCGGAGCTGCAGGAGACCTGGAGCGCCCTCGACCCCGAGGAATCATGGGGCCGCTGGGGTCGGGGCCGGAGTCGGTACGGCCGGTATCGAAACGACGAGGAACCCAGCGGCGGGAGCGGGTCGGGCGAGTACGAGCTCGAAGAGCTCATCGACTCGTCGATGACCCTCGACTGCTGGCTGGACGAGTCCGGCGAGGTGGTGCCGACGTCGCTGCGGATCTCCGACGACGAGGTGTGTGCCACGACGCCCACCGCGGACCTGTCGCCCCAATCGTCGGAGTACGAGGGGTACATGGGCAACTACGGCAACACGTTGGACCGGTGGTACCGCCGGGCGGCGATCGTCGTGTGGCCACGTCGGTGGACCTTCGCGATCCGTGCGCAGGCGTCGCCAGGCTGGGCCCTCGACCGGCTCGCCGATCTGCTGCGGGCCGGGGACGTCGCCGGTGCCCGGCGCAGCGCCGCCACGCTCGCCTCGTTCTGGCGGGTCGCCCCGGCGGCCGGTGAACTTGTCGTCGGGCGGGCGTTGGCGGTCGCCTGGGAGCTCGACGAGCCGGACCTGGCCGCCATGCTGCTCGCGCCGCTGCGGGTGGAGACGCTGGCGCCGGCCGACGCCCCGGTGCTCGCCCGCCTCGCCACCTGCTACGGCGAGTCCTGGACCCGGGAGCGGGTCAACGGCTGGTTCGGCCGAAACTGGCTGTCCCGTTCGCCGCTGTTCGACAAGCAGACCCCGGACTGGCTGGCATCGCTGCCCGCGATGTGCGCGGCGCTGCGTGCCACCCCCGACACCGGGGGTGTGCTGGTCGGCCGGCTGCTGGTGGCCGGCGTCTGGTCCGAACTGCACGGCCGGGCCCGAGGAATGCTCACCTACCCGGCGGCCCGCGACCGGCGCAGGTACCTCGCGGACCTGGGGCCGCAGATCGCCGTCGTCCTGGCCGGTGCCGCCAGCCTCGGTACGGCGGACCTGGCTGACCCGGCGGTCGAGTTCCTCTGCCAGGACGAGGACGACGTGCTTGCCTGCGCGATGTCGACGCTGCGGGCCGCCCGCGCGACCGCACCGGACCAGGCGGGGCAGCAGGTGGCCGGCATCGACACCCTCGCCGCGCACGTCGCCCGGCGGCTTGAGCGGCAGCTCGCCCGGCCGGCTCGGGCCGCCGACGACTGGTCGGTGGAACTGCCCAAGGGATGCGACTGTGAGCTGTGCGCCACCCTGGTGGCGTTCCTCGGCGATCCGGCGCGCCGCACCTTCGAGTGGCCGCTGGCCGAGCAGCGCCGCCGCCATGTCCACTCCCGCGTCGACCAGGCTGACCTGCCCGTCGACCATCAGACCCGGCGCAGCGGGCGACCGTACACTCTGGTCCTGCGCAAGACCGACGCGCTCTTCGACCGCGACCGCGAGTCCCGCCGCCGCGCCCAGGAAGACCTGGCCTGGCTCTCCCTGGGCCCGGAGGACCTCGGCTGAGCGTTGGTCGCGTCGGGGACGTCACGCCTGGAAGTAGTGCCCGTCGTGCAGGTCGGCGATCAGGCCGGGGCGGCTGGGGGACCAGCCCAGGAGTTCCCGGGTGATCGCGGCCGACGTCGGATTGTCCAGTTGGGCGAACGGCCCGAGGAAGCCGAAGTAGTCGTCGGCTTCCTCGGGGCTGATGCTGCGGACCGGCACGTCGAGGTTGCGGGCGATGGCGGCGGCGATCTCTCGGAAGGGGACTCCTTCGTCGGCGGCGGCGTGCAGGCGGGAGCCGGCCGGGGCCTTTTCGAGGGCGAGCCGGTAGAGGTCGGCCGCGTCGAGCGTGTGCACGGCCGGCCACCGGTTTGTGCCTTCGCCGACGTACGCCGCGTACCCGTGCTGCCGGGCGGCGGCGACGAGGACGGTGACGAAACCGTTGCGGTCGAGCGGGCTGTGCACCGTCGGAGCGAGCCGGACGACGCAGGAGCGCACGTCGTGGGAGGCGAGGCCGATCACGAAGTTCTCCGCGTCGACCCGGTAGCCGCTCGGGAGAGCGTCGTGTTCAGTGCCGGGGCGGTCGACGATTCCGCCCATCGCGAGCATGGCTGTGCCGCCCGTGCCGACCAGCGGCTTGCCGGAGCCGCTCAGACCGTCGGCGAGGGCGTGGAGGGCGGCCAGGTCGGCACCGGCGGCGCCGGTCAGGTCGCCGGTGAGCAGGAGGTCGTGACGGAACGCCAGGTGGATGACGCCGTCGGCGGCGTTCGCTTCGGTGCGCAGAACGTCGAGGTCGGACAGGTCGGCGCGACGCGTCCCGGCGCCCAGTTTCTCGATCGCGGCAGCGGATGCTTCGGAGCGGGCCAGGCCGACGACGTCGTGGCCGGCGGAGATCAGGGCCGGCACGACCGCCGAGCCGAGGTGGCCGGAGGCGCCTGTGACGAATACGCGCATGTTGGTGTTCCTTCGTGAGTACCGATGTCGCCTTGTGACATCACCCTACCTTGTGATGTCACCATGCGACATGGCTTGGATCAAGAAGATGTCGTAGTGTGACATCGGATACCATCGCGGCATGGCCCGCTGGCAACCGGACGCACGCGGCCGCCTGGAGGCGGCCGCCTTCGAGCTGTTCCGTGAACGCGGCTTCGAACAGACCACGGTCACCGACATCGCCACCCGCGCCGGCCTCGACAAACGCACCTTCTACCGGCTCTTCGGCGACAAACGCGAGGCGCTGTTCGGCGGCAGCGAGCAACTGGAGGACCTGCTCGTCAAGGCGGTGACCGAGACGGACGCCGCCCCCTTCGAAGCGGTCGTCGCCGCGTTCCGTCAAGTGGCGGAGGAGATCTTCGCCGACCGTCTCGAGCTGGTCCGGGTGCGCCAGACCATCATCGAGAGCAGTCCCGAGCTGCAGGAACGTGAGCTGCGTAAGATGGGCTCGCTGGCGGCCGCGGTCGTTGCCGCGCTGTGCGCCAAGGGCCTTGACCAGACCGCGGCGACCCTGGCCACCGAGTCAGGTGTCACCGTGTTCCGGGTCGCGTACACCCGCTGGGTCGAGCCCGGCAACCGCGACTCGCTCACCGACCTGATCGCCGAGGTCGCCAGCGAACTACAGGCGATCACCTCGCCTGTTCGACGGTAGTTGCCGCGCGGTACGTTGCCGGCTTGACGGCTGTCGCGGGACGACGGTGCGCCCGCCGGGCCAGCGCACAGTGAACCGTCCAGTATGATCGGTCGCCCGTTGGCCGTCGACGCGACGGCCGACGGCCTGGCGTACTCAACTGGGTTCCGGAGGTTCTCATGGCCGACCACGACGCAACGCTGTTCGACCGGCTCGATACCTCGGTGCCGCATCCGGCCCGCCGATACAACTACTGGCTCGGTGGGAAGGACAACTTCGCCGTCGATCGGGCCTCGGCGGACCAGATCGCGGCGGCCTGGCCGAGCGCGCCGATCGCGGCGCGAGAGAACCGCCGCTTCCTCGGCCGGGCGACCCGGTTCCTGGCCGCCGAGGCCGGGATCAGGCAGTTCCTCGACATCGGCACCGGCCTGCCCACCGCAGACAACACGCACGAGATCGCCCAGGCGATCGCGCCGGAGTCGCGGGTGGTGTACGTCGACAACGATCCGATGGTGATGGTGCACGCCAGGGCCCTGCTGACCAGCACCACCCAGGGCAAAACGTCCTACATCGAGGCCGATCTGCGCGAGCCCGGCAAGATCCTCAACCATCCCGACCTGCTCGCCACTCTGGACCTGTCCAAGCCGGTCGGGCTGATGCTCGTCGCGGTACTGCACTTCCTGCCGGGTCGAGGGGCGGCCGCACCGGTCGTCGCCGAGCTTGTCGACGCGCTGCCGCCGGGCAGCTACCTGGTCGTCAGCAACGCGACCAAGGACTTCCTCCCGGCACCGATCGCAGCGGTCTACGACCGGATGCTGGCTGCCGGGCAGACCGACATCTGGCCCCGGGAACGCGCCGAGTTCGCCGCGCTGGTGGAGGGCCTGGACCTCGTACCACCCGGGATCGGGGTGGTGAGCGACTGGCGCGCCGACGAGCAGGACCAGCCACGTCCGGCGGCAGCCGACGTGTCGGTGTACGGTGCGGTCGCCCGAATTCCCTGACCGCCACACCGGGCAGTGCCATCGCCGGAGGCGAGCCGCCCGCAGCACGCCGGAAAGGGCGACCTGGGCGGTAGCGTCGTCCGGGTGAACCTGGACGAGACCGCCGCCCGGCTCGGGGTGCCCGTCGCCGACGTCGAGCGGGTGCACCGGCTCGCCGGTGACCGGCCGTCGGCTCCGCTGCCGGCCAGGGCCGACGCGCCCGCGATCCTGGACCGGCTCGCGGTGCGGCCGGACGACGCCGCCGTAATCATGGCCGGCTGGCCGGATCCCGACTCGCCGCTGTGGACGCCGGAGCTGCGCTGGCTGCTCGACCGGACGATCGCCCTGGTCCGGGCCGACCTCGGCGGCTACGGCTGGCTGGCACCCGGCCCGGAGCTGCCCCGCGACCGGGGACCCGCCTGGCGGCACCTCTACGCGTACGCGTACCTGGCCCTGGTCGACGTCGTCCGGGCGTACCACCGCGCCCACGGCATCGCCGACGCCGTGTCCTGGGCGACCCTCGCGGACCTGGGCCGCAACCTCGCCATCGACCGGCGGATGCGTGGCGAGGGCTGGCCGGTGATGCAGGCATGGCTGACCCTGCACGTGCGCGGCAGCCTCTACGAGCTGGGCCGGCTGCAGCACCACCGCAGCGACAGCGCCATCGAACTGCACATCCCCGACGCGGGGCCGCTGACCCCGGAGGCGGTCAGCGCGTCACTCGACGCGGCCCGCGCGTTCTTCCCCCGACACTTCCCCGACGAGCGGTACGCGGCGTTCGCCTGCGGGTCGTGGCTGCTCGACCCGCAACTGCGGGAGTATCTGCCGGCGGACTCGAACATCGTCCGGTTCCAGCGTCGGTTCGAGCTGGAGCCGTACCAGGAGCAGGACGGGCCGGACGCCGACGTCGAGGTGCTGCGGTTCGTGTTCCGCACCCTGACCACGCCGCTCGACGCGCTACCACGCCGTACCGTGCTGCAACGCGCCGTCGTCGACCACCTGTCCGCCGGCCGCCACTGGCAGTGGCGCCGCGGTCGCTTCCCGATCTGACCACGCCTGCTTTCCGCCCGGCTCGGTAACCGTGACGGCCGAGGCGGAAACAGACCCGGTATGGACGACGACCGGACAAGATTCGCGGAGCTGTTCCGGCGACATTACGGCGCGGTGATGCGGTACGCGGCCCGTCGGGTCGGCCGGGAACGCGCGCCCGACGTCGTCAGCGAGGCGTTCCTCGTCGCCTGGCGACGCCTGCCCGACGTGCCGGTCTGTGACCCGCTGCCCTGGCTGTACGCCACGACCCGGCACCTGATCGGCAACGAGATCCGGGGCCGGGACCGGCAGGCGAGGCTGACGACGCGACTGGGCGAGGTTGCCGAGACGGTCACGGCCGACCACGCCGATGCCGTGGTCGACCAGGTACGGGTCCGCCACGCGCTGGCACAACTGTCCGAAGCCGACCAGGAGGCGCTGCGGCTGGCCGCCTGGGAAGGACTCGACGCCACCGCCGCCGCCACCGTCATGGGGTGCAGTCGTACCGCGTACAAGGTGCGGTTGTTTCGGGCGCGGCGGCGGCTGGCGGCCGTACTGGAATCGGCACCGACCAGGAGACCGGCGGACGCCGCGCTCTCCCCGCTGGCTCACGAAGGAGGACGATGATGGAGACCGACCGACTGATGCGCGACGCGGACCCCGCCGCCGACTGGCGGGTGGACGCGGAGTCGCCGCAGGCCGCGGCGATGCTGGTCGGCATCCTCGCTCAACCCCGGTCCGACGCCGCGCAACCTGCCGGCGTGACGGGGGTACGCCAACAGCCCACCACCACTCGGCAGCTGCGGCACCGGCGGCTCGCGTTCGGCGGGGTCGCCGCCGCAGCGGTGGCGGTGGCCCTCGCGGCGTCAACGGTCTGGCTTGCCGGCCCCGGCGGTGCCACCCCCGCGTACGCGGTCACCACGAATTCCGACGGCTCGGTGGAGTTGATCGTGGAATGGGACCGGCTCAACGACCCGGCCGGTCTTGCCGCCGACCTGCGCCAGGCTGGCGTACCAACCGAGCTGCGTTACGCCAGAGACGCTCAGCCGGTAGCTGTCTGCCTCGATTCGGCAGGGCAACAACGAGCAGACGCAGCTCTCACCAGCAGGAGCCGCAGCGAAAGAACAGCCTCCGCCGATGGGTACCGCATACGCCCAGACCTGTTCCCCGACGGGAGTGTCATGGTCATCTCCACATTCGCCGACGGCGCAACGCAAGTGACGTACACGACGCTCTATATCGCACCGGCTGATGACACCTCCTGTACCTATCTCGGTTCGCGCGTTAGTACCCTCTACACCGAACCTGGAATGCGCTCAGAAGAGTGAGCATGTGGCTGTGCATCGAGGTGAGGCTGACGCACCTCAAAATCGCGTTTGAGGTGCGTCAGCCTCACCTCGATGGCTAGTCTCGGGCGTGCGGGCAACGCCCGTCACGGGCCGAGGAAAGCCAGCGCTACGACCGCGATGTCGTCGCGGCAGCGGAAGGCGTGTTCGCCCGCATACACGACAACTCCATCGATCAGTTCCTTGCCGATGCGGTCACGGAGCCAGTGCAGATGCTTGGTGCCGGCGCCCTCGACGCGATAGGCCAGCTTGCCTTCGACACCCAGCACCCGGCCGTCCGCGTGTCGAGCGAGCAGGTCCACCTCTGCTCTACCAACGCGGTCGCCTACTCTGCCGAACGCAGGCGATCTGGTCTGCCAAACGCAGGCTCCGCTACCTTCGAGGGGCAAGGGAGCTGACAGCGTCGGGTCCGCCGTCAGCGCAGTCGTTGCCGGCGACCGTCGAGCTGGGAACGAGCGTGACCTGCCGCCGCTGACAGGCGGTGTCCCAACCGATCACCAACTCGGCAGTACGGCGGCACTGCGCAATCTGTGTCTGCACAAGAGGTCTCCCATCGCTCCCATAAGCGTCGCTGGACAGCGGTACGGTGACTCCATGCGGGCTGTCCGGATTGGGCTACCCATCGCCGTGTTGTTCGTGGTCGCCAGCGCGACAGCGGTGGCTGTGCCGCTGGTGCGGACCGGTGTTCAGCCAGCCAGCCGGATGAGCGGCCGGCTGTGGCCGTCGAGCAGTTCATGTGCGCCCAGGTGGCATCCAGTGTCGATGGCTACTGCGATCGCATCGCGGAGGATCTCGGCCGGCGTATGCCGCTGGCCGACGACGACCGGGTAGCGGCGCAGCCGTGCCGGCAGGCGCTGCTGGACGGCTTCGTCCGCGAGCTCGGCGCGGACTGTCCCGCGCCGCTGGAGCACTGTCGGCTCCCGGCCACAACACCGGACGCGGTCCGGCGGGCGCTGATCGCTTCCGGCTTCACCGACCCGGCGGTACGGCCAGCCAGGTACACCGACCCGGCCCCGACGGGGGCGATCCTGTACGCCGTACGGGTCGGGCGTGCCTGCCTGCTCGGCCACGTCCGGTCGGAAACCGCCGCCCCGCCCCTCACCGTGGGCCGCCTGCCCGACGAATCCTGCCTGTGGCCCTGAGCGATCCCTACACCTGAAGCGATCCAGGAAGCGGCACCGCCACCACCGTTACCAAGGTGTCCAAACCGGCGAAGTCGTCGGGATTGGTGGTGTAGAGCGGCAGGCGGTTTCCGATGGCGACACTCGCGATCATGAGGTCAGCCGTCCGTGCTCTCGGCTTGCGACCTGCCGCCAGCACGGCTGCGACTACTCTGCCGAACGCCCGTGCCGCCTCCGCATCGAACGGCAGCGGATCGAACTCGGACTCGGCCCGTTGGAGCACGTCCAACCGGCGGGCACGCTCGGCTGGATCATCGGTGTGATGCGGACCAGCCGACAGCTCGGCGAGGGTGACTGTGCTGATCGACATGGTGTCCGGCAGCCGGGCGTGGTCGATCTGCCGGCGCAGGATAAGGATGTTGGTGTCGAGCAGGCCGTGTGCCTCAGGCTTCATAAGGGTCCCGGAGGCCGCCGTCCATGGCGCTGTCCGCGTCGGCGCGGAACCGCGCCGCATCTATGACCGGTGCGCTCGCCGACATGCCCGCGAACTGCTCACGGGTCACCACCCGGTGTCGACGTAGCGGGATCAACTCACCGATGGGGGTGCCGTTACGGGTGACGATGAACGACTTACCATGCTCAACCGCATCCATGATCTGTCCGGATTTCGCCCGAAGATCTCGTTGGGTGAGTTCCGCTGCCATGCGGCAAGCCTAGCACGGGGTGGCACGCGGTGCTACGAGGTGGCACCACTGCTCGGGAGGTGGGTCAGTCATCGACAACCCGCACTGCGTAGCTCGATCAAGGCAAGGCCTGGTGACTCCGACCGTCAGGTAGCCCGGCAAGTCACCCCACACGGACGTCGATTCCATCCTCGGTGAGCCAGTGCAGGAGTTGCCCGAAGTCCGGGTCGCCGGCTGCGGTGGGCGGGCTCAGGCACTCCTGAGCCACAGCCGAATGCCGCCAGACCAGCTTGAACGGCGCGGTGGCTCCCCAGCCGCCTCGTGTGCAGTCGTGTAGCGCGTCGGCGTTCGAGCCGAAGTAGCCGCCGGCTCCGTTGACCGCCTCGCCGATGGCACAGTAGAAGCCTTCGATGTCGGTGACGTTCTGCCCGTCGAGTTCGTAGGCGGTGCCCGCCGGCTTGTCGGCGGCGTCGTGCCGGTGGTGGGAAAGCGCCGCCATGGTCCACTCGCGACGTAGAGTGCGGTCGTAGCCCACCCAGCGGCCTGGTTCGGCCGGCCGGCCGGAGCGCCAGAGTTCCCAGATCTGGCGTGCCCCGCGCGGCATCGGGCCAGGGAAGGCGGTGTCCAGGGTGACATCGACCAAGCCGCCGCCCAGGGCCGACGAACGAACCGCCGTGACCGCACCTTCGACATGTACGCCGACCACCAGTGTCGCGCTGCCATCGTTCCCCACGCTGGCGATGGAGGCACGGATTCGGCGGCGCCACGCAGCCCCACCAGGGTTGCCGGCCCCGCGATCCAGTGCGTCGAGTGCGCGTCGCAGAGTTGGCGCGGGATCGCATCCGATCAGCACCGTCGGCCGCGCCGCCGCTGACACCACGTGCTGGGCGTCCTCGAAGAGGCCGTCGATGTCGACGCATGCGGCGATCGCCTCGCCCGGATCGTCGGCATCGTCGTTGAACAGCAGCCAACGGGGCGGCAGCGTACGGTGCCAGCGCCGCAGCAGTTCTCCAGGCGCTCCGCCACGAGACATGGAGCGACCGTACCGGGTGTACCGCGCTGCACGGTTCGGGTTCCTGGCGGGCAGCCATCGAACGGCGATCAGTCCGCTGATGTAGTAACCGTCCTCGTCGATTTGGGTGGCAACTTCGAGATTGACGTAAGTGGCCAGAATTTCCAGTCGGTGCACTTCCCAGTACGAATATCTCAGGTCGCTGAGCCAGATCTGCTCGACCTCCAGGGCGACACGCATAGGTGATGCTGCTGGTTCGGCGAGACAGAAGGCCGTGATCTGCTGGGCAGATTCGGGTGTCGTGTTTACGGCCACCTCTCGGATCGAAGGACATCGGAGCAAGTAGTGGTCGAAGTCGATCGACATTCCCGAGAGATTGTCCGGATCGGCGGGAGGTGCTACAGATGCGACTGCGCGGACCGCTGCGGCGAACGCGGTCGGATCGGCTGCTTCCGTTGGATGTTCTTGGGGCTCGATGGCCTGCGGATCCTCCCACCATGTCTGGCCTCGGCGCCGGCGCCACCAGTACAGGACGGTCCGATCCTCCGGCCACCCTCCGAGGGCGCGACTGCCTGGCTCGAAGTGGTCCCGCTGGAGGTCGATCTTCCGCCAGTGTGGTTCTCGGCCGTAATCAGCGGGGTCGACCCACCGCTCATTCGATTCGCCTTCGCTGCCAGGTCCCTTCAGGTAAAAATCCCGTTGCGCCTCGATCAGCGATAATATGTTCGCGCCTCGCGCTCGGTAGGGCCGGCGCAACTGGTAGACATCGTCTTCCCAATGGCATATTGGACAAATATCGTGAGATCCTGGTGGTTCGGTCATCGTCTGGTAGCCGCAACACACACATGGGTACACGAGGTCCATACATCAAGTGTGACAGGTGCCTCTGTCGCTACCTGAAAGGTTGCCTCGGGTAGCTGGATCAGTCGGTGTCGCTGGCAGCCAGGACCGCCAGCCCTCGCCGGTCCGGTGACACCACTGCCAGACCGATATCCCAGGCAATGCGGTCGAACCATGCGGTGGAGCCGGCGAACGAATACCACGAACAGCGATGCGCCAGCGCCTCGACGTCACCGACCGGTGCGCCATGCGGAGCGCCGACCAGCGCCGCAACCGACCGCCACGCCAGCAACCGTCCGTACGCTCCATACGCGCCGCGGTTGTACGCGCCGCCGGTCGACGCTGCCGAGAACAACTGCTGCCACGCCTGCAGCGCCGAGCATGCGCCGAGCCCGGTTGTCATGCCCTGGGCGCATTCCAGGCCGACGCTCACCAGCGCATCGCCGACGGCGTCCGGCGGGAGGTCGTCGTCGAACGCGAACGTCCGTGCCTCGATACGGCCGTTGGATCCCTCGGCCCAGTTGTCGACCGCTGCGCTCAGCGGGACCGCCTCGCCGGACGTGGTCGTCTCCCGCCAACGAGGAACAGGGCCGTGCCCCTGAACAGGTTTCGCTGCCATGTCTGGTAGCTCATGGCTGCCACCGTCGATGTGGTACTCGGGAAGGCTGGGGCGTCCTTCGATCGGAGTCAACGACAGCGGTAGCCAGCCGAGCGGATGATGGCGCCAGTGCGGCGATTCGGCCCACCGGTGATGCACCTTAGCTCCGCGCAATACCAGCTCCTGCAGCAGACAGGCCCGCAGCTCCTCCGATCTGCCTGCATCGAACACGACGCCCAGATCGGTGACGGTATGGGCCGAAGCGAGCAGCGACGCGGCGTACCGGACCTGGCGACGGTCCTGCACGACGGAGATCAACCGAACGGCCTGGTCGGTCACCCCCGGCGTCAGAGTCAGCAGCCGCAGCGTCCGATTGAACACGCTGCGGTACTGCCACGGTGCCGTCGTATCGCCTCCGAACCTGCGCCACATCGCGATGCCGAGATCCGCGACGAAGCGTGCGTCGCCGGCCTGGAGATGCTTCTCGGCGAACTCCTTAACCCCCGTTACGTCGCCCGACTCGGCGAGGCCAGCCACGATGCTTCGGGGATCGTCATCCACGCAGAGAACCCTAGCCAGTGTTCACTCCTCGCATCGACCTGGCCTCGATCGGCACCAGCGAACGCACCATGAGCTGGCGGTCTTAGCTAGACCTTGCATCGGGAGCCAGCACTGGTGATGTCTCCGCTGCGCACCAGCTCCCGGATCGCCGCGGTCATCGCTGGTATGCCGGGCTCCGGCACGATGAGCTGGTCAACTGCCCAGAAGTAGCTGCCGTTCGCAACCTCTCCGGTATTCTTCCACCGCGCCAACAGGCGGCCGACCTCGTCGACGGTGAAGATCGTCAACGACCAGGTGGAGCCGTCGGGAAGGTCGACGAACGCGTCGACAGAGGTCACAGCGTCCACGATGTCCGTTCCTGGATCGAGCAGAAACCGTGCCACGAACGTCGGCTCGGTGATGGTGGTGTACGGATCGCCGGTGCCCATGGACGCCAATCATGGCCTACCGCCGGGGTCGTCAGCGCGTCTCGTGAAGTGCCTGGTCGACGGCCTGCCGCAGGTGTACTGCCTCGTCGTCGTGGTCACAGAGCAGCAGCACGGTGAATGGGACGACCGTCCCCTCCGGTGGGCCGCCCGCGCCGGACCAATGGCGAACTGCCTGGGCGAGGATGCGGAAGAGTGTGCGCTGGTCCGGGGCGCTGTCCGGCAGCAGCTGGTGCGCGTTGTCGACGATCACCAGGTAGCCGTCCGCCGGTAGCCAGTGCAGATCTCTCAGACAGTCGGACAGCGCGTCCCAGTTCCAGCCGAAGTAGCGGGGAAAGAATAGGGCATCCGAGAAGTCGTAAAAGACCTGGTTGGCATCCGTGAACCTCATGCCGTCAAGGCGGGCCGCCACGAATCTGCCGGACGCCGGAAGCACTGCGGCCAACTCCACCAGGGAGCCACGCGAGCAGACCACGATCGGATCGCTGGAGCTGTGCCACGCTTCCTCCGCCATCCGTTGTCGGTGAGCCAGCGCAGGAGTTGCCCGATCAAAATCGGGTGCCGACTGCGGCGGCGACTCGGCGGCCGATGCTCTCCAGTTTGTCAATGATCCGCAATCCCTCGCTGAGCTCTATTCTCCCACTGCCGACCTGTTCGATAAGTCGCTTTGCCTCGCCGGAATTCTCAAGAGCCTTCCTGGCTGCAGTCCCCCGTCGTCCCCCGAACTGGGATTCGTGTAGGGCTTCCCGGAGAACGGCAATCACGCGCTTGGCTGTGGAGTCGAACACGATTTGGAACTGGTCGCTGGCATCCTTCTCCAGGTCGGCCATTGCAGAGAGTGGGGAATCGTTTGCGGACTTGGTGTCAGAGTTGATTGTTGTATGGCTATCCCTTTGCGGGGGGTTGCCAAGGGCCAGGTCGACTGCTGCGGAGAACATCTTGATGGCGCTCATTGCGTCCTGAACGCAGGCGAAAAATACGAACGGCGTAGGGGTCTCCGTGCGTAGGGACCGTTCGATTATCTCTGTTGCGTCGATCAACGACCTCAGTGCGATCTCGCGGTAGATCCTGCCGGCGCGCGCCGCTTCGTTGCTGACTCTGAAGGTGGTTTCAATGATGTCGCGAATGCTCCCGAGGTATTCTACGAATGACTTGGCAGGGTGATTTGGGTTGTCGATGTAAATTCTGAATTTCTCGTCTATTGGTGCGTCGCGGTACGCGAGTGGTAGGTTTGCGTCTGCGGCGCAGTCGCTCAGCCTGAGGAACGCCCAACCTGGCGGCGGCGGCCCCCAATCGGGATCTGGGTGCCAATCTGCGGTAGGTGTCCATCCCGGTGGCATCTCGGTCCAATTTGGCGGAGCTGTCCACCGAAGTCCTGTGGTGGAATACAGATGTGGGCTACCTGACTCACTACGCGGCATGCCGTTCACTGTATGCTGCCGGTCGACGTAGTGGGTAACGGAGGCATCCTTGCCTGACGAACCCCGGCACCATCAGTTGGGCAGCTCGACTTCGTGAGATTGGTCAGCCTCAGCCAAAGCGGGCTGGGTAGGCAACCGGAACAGCCTGTCTGGTTGCTGCGAAGTCGCGACGGCACGGCCGGACGGGCGATCGGCGTACGGGCGGATCGTTGCTACCGTCGGTCGGTGCGCCAGGACTCGCCGAGGTGGGAGCAGATCAACCCCAGTGGGTACGAGTGGGAGCGGGAGGGCCTGCGGGAGCTGGCCTCGTACCTGCCGGATGTCGACCCGTACCACGTCTGGGCCAACATCGAGTTCGTCGCGTCCGACGGCTCGATCAACGAGGTCGACGCGCTGGTGCTCACCCCCAGCGGGCTGTACGTCGTGGAGCTCAAGCACTGGCAGGGTGAGCTGCACGGCGACGGCGGTCAGTGGGTGCACCGGGCGACGAAGACGTCGCGGCTGATCCCGCGGGACAATCCGACGATCCTGGCCAACCGTAAGGCGAAGCGACTGGCGAGCCTGATCGACCACTACGCCCGCCAGCAGCGCAAACATGCCCGTACGCCATTCATCGGGGCGGCGGTGTTCCTGCATGCCCGGTCGTTGCGGTCGCAGCTGGATGCGATCGGCCGCCAGCACGTGTACGGCCTGCACGATGCGTCCGAGTCGGGTCTGCCGAGTCTGCGGGAGATGTTGACGGCCCCGCCGCGTAATCCGGCGCATCTGATCGACGAGGTTCGGGGGCAGGAGATCGTGGCCCTGGTCAAGGGGGCGAAGATCCGCCCGTCGGTGGCGGACCGCAAGGTGGGGCAGCTGCTGCTGCATCCGCGTCCGTTCGCTGAGGGCGTCGGCTGGCAGGATTTCATCGCCGGGCATGTGATGGACACCGCGCTGCTGCGCCGGGTGCGGTTCTATCTGACCAGCCGGGCGCCGGAGGAGGAGATCCCGGCGATCCGGGCTGCTGCCGAGCGGGAGTTCCGGCTGCTGCAGGGCATCCACCATCCGGGGATCGCCCAGGCGCACGACCTGGTCGATCATCCGCTGGGCCCGGCGCTGATCTTCGACCATCAGCAGCAGTGGGTACGCCTGGACCAGTATCTGGTGGAGCGGGGTGACCGGCTGACGTTGGCGCAGCGGCTGCACCTGCTCGGCGACCTGGCGGAGATCGTCGACTACGCGCATTCGCGTCGGCTGGCGCACCGGGCGCTGCATCCGGGCGCGGTGTACGTCTGCGATCCGGAGTCGTCGCGTCCGCAGCTGGTGGTGACGAACTGGCAGACCGGTGGCCGGTTGGCGGACACCCGGTTGACCCGTACCGGTGGTTCGTCGACGGACCCGGGCAGTCTGACGTTGCTGCACGACGACGAGGTGCGGCGCTACCAGGCGCCGGAGGCGGCGATGCCGGGTCGTCTGCCCGGCCACCAGTTGGACGTTTTCGCGCTCGGCGCGGTCGGCTACCGGATCTTCGCCGGTAGCCCGCCGGCGGGCAGCGCCGAGGAGTTGGCGACGGCCGTACGCGACAGCGGGGTGAACCTGGCGGCGGCGGTCGACGGGATGCCGGCGGCGTTGGTCGACGCCGTCTACGACGCGACCCGGGGGGATCCGACGCGCCGGTCGGCGACTGTCGCCGCGTTCCGGTCCCGCCTGGAGCGGGTGTGGGATGAGCTGACGGCACCGGAGCCGGAGCCGGTGGTCGATCCGCTCGTCGCCCGCAAGGGCGACGTGCTCGATATCGGTTACACCGTCCAGAGCCGCCTGGGTGCCGGTTCGACGGCGCTGGCGCTGCTGGTCAGCGAGCCGGCGGTCGACGGCAAGGACGGCCGGCGACTGGTGTTGAAGGTGGCCCGCGACGAGCAGCACGCCGCCCGGCTGGCGGTGGAGGCGGAGACGCTGGACAAGCTGCGGGACCGGCGGGTGGCGGCGTTGGTGCAGGGGCCGATCACGGTCGGTGGCCGGACGGCGCTGCTGATGGAGAGCGCGGGGGAGCGGACCCTCGCCGAGGAGCTGCACGGCGGCCGGCTGACGCTGGATCTGCTGGAGCGGTACGGCCGGGACCTGCTGGAGATCGTCGTCTACCTCGACGAGGTGGGGATCTGGCACCGGGATCTGAAGCCGGCGAACCTGGCGGCCCGACCGCTGAATGCCAAGGACCGGCAGCCGCATCTGTGCGTTTTCGACTTTTCGCTCTCCGCGACCCCGACGGACCAGCTGAGCGCCGGCACCGCCGGCTACCTGGATCCGTTCCTGGGTCCGCCGAAGCGGCTGCGCTACGACCGGGCGGCGGAGCGGTTCGCCGCCGCGGTGACGTTGTTCGAGATGGCGACGGGGTCGCTGCCGGAGTGGGGTGGGGCCAATCCGGCGGCGGTCAGCGACGAGGTGACCCTGGATCCGGCGATGTTCGAGCCGGCGGTCGCGGACCGGCTGGTCGACTTTTTCGGCCGGGCGTTGGCCCGGGAGACGGCCGACCGGTTCGACACGGCCGAGGAGATGCTCGACGCCTGGCGGGACATTTTCCGTAAGGTGCCGGTGGCCGGCGGCGGGCTGGCGTCGCCGGCGGCGGTGTCGGTGGCGAGCCTGGACACCGTGTTGGAGCAGTCGCCGTTGACGGAGCGGGCCCGTTCGGCGGTGCGCCGGCTCGGGTTGGTCACCGTGCGGGATCTGCTCCAGGCCAAACCGTCCAGGTTGGTCACCGCGCAGGGCGTGCCGGACGCGACCCGCAAGGAGATCCTGTCGTACGCCCGGTCGCTGCGCCCGCTGCTGGCGGCCGACCCGGCAGACCGTGTTGGTGCGGCCGACGGGGCGGAACAGGGCGGCGACGGCCAGCAGACAGCCGGGGTGGCGACGCGGGGCATGGAGACGCTCTGCGCCGCGCTGCTGCCGGCGGAGACGGGCCGCACGAGCAAGCGTCGGACGACGTTGGCGGTGCTGCTGGGCCAGGAGCCGGCACCGGGCGACGACACCTGGCTGCACTGGCCGACCCAGGGGGAGGTGGCGCGGCGGACCGGCCAGACCCAGCCGCAGATTTCGACCCTGTTGCGCAAGCAGGTGCAGGTCTGGTCGGGCAACGAGCTCGTGTCGGCGGTACGCGACGAGATCGTCGCCCTGGTGGAGAGCCGGGGTGCGGTGATGTCGGCCGCGGAGCTGGCCGACGCGCTGATCGCCACGCACGGCTCGTTCACGTCGGAGCCGAAACGCACCGCCCAGGCGGTCGGCCTGGTCCGGGCGGCGGTGGAGACGGAGCTGGCCACCGGCGGGGACGCCCGGTTGGCGATCCAGCGGTTCCGTGCCTCGTCGACGGTGCTGGTGGGCCGGGAACCGGTGGATCCGGCGGCGACGACCACCGCCGCCGACCTGCTGTCGTACGTGGTGGCGCTCGGCGGCCGGGCAACCGAGTTGGTGGAGTCCGATCCGCTGCCGACCCGGCAGCGGGCGGTGGCGGAGCTGGCCGCGGTCCCGCCGCCGCCGACGATGCCGGTGGTGCCGGAGCTGCGGCTGCTGCAGCTGGCGGCCGCCGGCAGCAACGGCCGGGCCGACGTCAACGGGCAGGGCCAGCTCTACCCGGTGGACATGCCGGCCGAGCGGGCGTTGCGGTTGGCCGCTGGCAGCATCGCCGGGCAGCGGCTACGGGAGGACGAGATCATCGGCCGGGTCCGGGCCCGTTTCCCACGCGCGCAGCAGCTGCCGGGCCGGCCGCAGGTCGACACACTGGTCCGCACCGTTGCCGGGCTTGACTGGGATCGCGAGCAGCGGGTGTACGCGCCGCCGGCGCTGCCGTCGGTGCTCAGCGGCACCCGGGGTGCCACGGTCACCGGTGGGTACGCCCCGCCGCTGTGGCAGGCCGATGAGGTGGCGGCGAAGCTGGCCGGGGCGATCGACCGGCGGGCGTTCCTGGCGGTGTTGACCCCGTTGCGGGAGCTGGCCGCCGCCCGCCGGGAGCTGCTGGCCCGGCTGGCGTTGACCGAGGTGGACGTGACGGGGATCCTGCTGGATCGGCTGCGGGCGCTCGGCTACCCGTGGCAGGCGTTGGTGGCGGCGGATTCCGGTTCGGCCACTGACGCGAACTTCCGCAGCCTGGTGGATCTGGTCCGGCACGAGGTGGTGCCGGCGATTCGGGCGGCGCTGGCCACGGACGCGCCGGTGCTGTTGACCGAGGCGGCGCCGCTGGCCCGGTACGGCCAGGTGGAGCTGTTGGCGGAGTTGGCGGATCTGACCCGGCCCCGGCCGGCGGCGCGACTGCTGCTGGTGCCGGCCCGCAAACCGGAGCCGGCCATGTTGGACGGTTACCAGTTGCCGTTGACGTCACCGGCGAGTCAGTCGCTGTGGATATCGGGGCAATGGCTATCGGCCACTTCTGGTAGGACTATCCACCATGCCCATCCGACGGCTGCTTCTGGAGAACTACCGAGGGTTCCGTAACCGGCAGGAGATCGAGCTGGCACCGATCACGGTGGTGCTCGGCAAGAACAACTCCGGCAAGAGCGCTCTGACCCGTGCACCGCTGGTGATCGCCACCGGCTTCGACACCACCTCACCGTCCCCACTGGATTTGGAACGACTGGGCCCGGACGCGGCCGATGACGTGCGCGAGCTCTACTTCGATCAGCTCGATGTGCGGCCGCTGACGTTGGGCGTGACCGTCGACGGTCCGCTGCCGTTCACACTGCGGGTGGATCTGGAGTATTCAGCCAGACTACGCAACGCGGTAGTGGCGGCGCTTCGGGTCGACACAGATGACAGCGCCGACCCGGTCGGCACCGTTGAGTTGGTGTCGAGCCGATTCACCGCCCCGATGCCGGATACCTCGGACATCGACGGCGTCGAGCTGTCGACGCTTCCTGAGCCTTCGGTCGACGGGCTCGACGAGTACGACATCCGCATCAGTGGCGAGCCGACCCGGACGAGGCAGGTGCGTTTCGCGGGCCTGCTGCCTGCCGCCGGGCAACTGCCGGACCTGGACGACCTGTTCCGCCAGGTGCGCCCAGGTCTGATCCGATACCTGGGGCCGTACCGGGAGCGGGTGGCCCGTCAGCATCGGATGCCGATCGGCACGCCTGCCGCGCTCGGCACGAAGGGCGAAGGGCTGGCCGGCCTGCTGGCCGACAGCCAGCGTAAGTCGGACGGGCGGCTGCTGGCACAGATCAATGCGCAGCTGCGTGAGATCGTGCCCGGATGGCGACTGGAGGAGGTCGCTGCCGGCCCGCTCTGGTCGACGGTGCTGGTCAGGGACGGTTCCAGGGCGAGGATCAATCTCGCCGACGCCGGCAGCGGGCTCGCCCAGGTGCTGCCGATCCTGGCGCAGTGTGCGATGGACGAGCTGGCAGGAGGCGCCGCCGCGCCGCCGTTGCAGATCATCGAGGAGCCGGAGGCGCACCTGCACCCACGTGTCCACGCTGACCTGGCCGACCTCTACCTGAGGACCGCGCAGCGGACCGGGACCCGGTTTCTGATCGAGACACACAGCGAAACGCTGCTGCTGCGGCTGCGTCGCCGGATCGCCGAGGTCGACAACGACTACGGCCCGGAGACGGTTGCCATCTACGTCGTGGAGCAGCACGACGGCGTCTCGTCGGCACGTCGCATCCCGCTGGACAGTCTCGGCAACCTCGACGACAGCTGGCCGCCGGGCTACTTCTCCCAGGACTACCACGAGGTCCGAGCCCTCGCGGCTGCCCAGTCGGAACGGAACGCCCGTGCTTCTTGACATCGACGAGACGATTCTGGACGGCGCGGACCACCGGCCGGTGATCACGCTGCTCTGCATGGTGGCGGAGAAGCGCCACGACTGGCATCCGACGTTGTCGCAGGCAGCGAGGATGATCGACCTTGTCGAGCGGCTGGCCCGAGCGGGTGTCCGGATGCCGGTGCTCAGCCAGTGGGCAGAGGAGGCGACGGAGGAGGCCGCGTACCCCAGCCCACCGGACGCTCGGCGGACGGTGCGTGTCGGCCTGGCTGACCTGGAGCATCTGGTCGCCGACCTGGACAAGCCGGCGGTGCTGGTGGTGGAGAATCAGCTCGCCGATGGCAGCTTCGTGCAGGACATGGCGGCGGCCCTGGACGACAAGCGGATCGTCGAGGCGCTGCGTCGGATGTGGCTTCGGCTGCACAACGGCGGCGGTAAGGGCCAGATGGCCGAACTCGCCGCCGATGAGGGAAAGAAGTTCGCGATCGTGTCGCCAAGGGTGGCGATCCTGTTCGACGGCGACCGCGACGGCCCTGGCCAGCCGAGCGACAACGAGCCCAGGAAGGCGCAGGCGCACGCGGCCGGCATCCAGAACGTGCACATCCTCGCCTACCGGGCGGCGGAGAACTACGTACCGCTTGTGGTGTGGGAGTCGCTCTACCCCCGGCATCGGCGAAGGATCAGCCAGCTGCGGGCGATGCCGGCGAATCAGCGCGGCTACCTGAAGAAGGACTCCTACCCTGGCAACGGGCTGCCCAGGCAGCTCACAGTGGCGGGCCGGAAGCTGACCGAGGCGGACTTCGACGAGCTTGGCCCAGACGTCGTCGCCGAACTGCGGCAGATCCTCACGATGATCCACACGATCCTGTAGGACACTAGCGGTATGTCCAGCAGCCGGGGAGACGTCCAGGTCGAACCCACCGTGATGATGCTGGCCGACGTGCTGGAGGAGATCGCCGCAGGCCGGATCCGAGTGCCCAGGTTTCAGCGCCCGTTCGTGTGGCGTCCTGAGCAGATGCTGGACCTGTTCGACAGCATCGAGAGAGGGTGGCCGATCGGCGGCATCACCGTGTGGGAGACCACCGACGAGGTGCCCTCGCTCAACTACCTCGGTGAGGTGCCGGTGCGGATGCCGCCGGCAGGTACGCCGGTGTCGTACGTGCTCGACGGGCATCAACGGCTCTCCACCCTGTTCGGGGTGCTGCGCAGGCAGGGCCGACCGCCGCGCGGCGACGATCAGCGGGAGTGGAAGTGGCGGATCTACCGCGATCTGGAGCCGCAGGAGGACAACGAACGCTACCGGCATCATCGGGCGTTCGGCTCCCCGCCGCCCCTTCCTCCTGATTCGTACCTCCCGATGCGCTCCGTCAACAGCACCGTCGACTTTCTCCGCTTCCTGCGGAACCTGGAAGCGCGGGTCAACGACGCCACCCGAATGGAGAGGCTGGTCAACGAAGCCGACTGGGTGGCGCAGCGTGTCCGTGCGTACAAGATTCCGTTGGTGCGGGTCCGCGACAGCGACCTGGGGTCGGCCATCGAGGTGTTCGCCCGGATCAACAACCGTGGAGTACGCCTGGAGACCCACGAGATTGCCTCCCGGCTGACCGGCCCGATCCAGAAATCTACAATGGGCGAACAGGTCGACAGCATCGTCGAGTCCGTCGCGAGCACGGGCTTCGGTGAGCTGCCCAGGATGGCGGTGTTCCGGTCGATGCTAGCGATCGGCGGCGAGCCGGACGTCATGAAGCCGCACTGGGAACAGGTGGCGCAGCGGATCCGGACCAGTCAGATCGACGTGCTGGCGGCCGGGCAGAAGGCGGTGCACAAGGCGGTGGAGCTGCTGAGGGCGGCGGGTCTGCCGTTGGCGGCGCTGTTGCCGTACTCGCATCAGTTGGTGTTGTTGACCTACTTCTTCCACTGTCGGCCGGACCCGACCGGCAACCAGCGGTTGGAGCTGGAGCGCTGGTTCTGGGTGACGTCGTGGGCGGGGTCGTTCGCGGGTGCCAACTCGACCCGCATCCGGGAGGGCCTGGCGGAGATGAAGGCGTTCGCGGACGGCGCGACCCCGACCCTGAAGCTCGACGTCGGTGCGGTGCAGCCGATGCCGGAGCCGTTCAACCTCAACAGCGCCCGGACCCTGGCGTACGTGGCGTGGGAGGCACACGAGTTCCCGACCCGGCGGGACGCGCTCGGGCAGGAGTTCGACGTGGTGAAACGGTTGGCCGGCGGGGTGCCGCAGGCGTACCGGCAGATCGTGCCCGGCCATTCGACGGCGGCCAACCGGATCATCCTGCCGACCGGCCCGGGGGACAACCCGCTGGGGGTGTTCAAGGAGCTGCGGGAAGGCCAGTTGGAGCGCACCATCAGCCGGGAGCACGTGACGAGGCTGCTGGCCAGCCACTGCATCAACGAGCGGGCCTTTCTCAAGCTGCTGGCCGGCGACCACGAGGGGTTCCTGGCGCTGCGGGCCGAGGTGTTGCAGGAGCGGCTGCGGGCGTTCGCGAAAGGGCTGGGCGTGACGCTCGGGCCGGACATGACCGGCGTGGCCGACAACGACACCGAGCACGACGAGTGACCCCGCAGCCGAATTTTCGACTGGGGCATCTCTCGGTGGAAATTGATGAACATCTTGGGTGGTTGTTGCGATACTCCGGGTTGACGTTCCTTCGAGAGGGGCGGGCCTGGGATGGTGGATCTGTCGTTCGTGTGGCTGGAGATCACCGGTAGGTGCCAGTTGGAGTGCCGGCATTGTTACGCCGCCAGCGGTCCGTCCGGCGGGCACGGTTCAATGACTGCAGTGGACTGGCGGCGGGTGATCGACCAGGCGGTGGAGCTGGGCGTCGAGATGGTGCAGTTCATCGGTGGGGAACCGACTCTGCATCCAGATCTTCCGGATCTACTCAGGCATGCCCTGGCCGCCGGCTTGGAGGTGGAGGTGTTCTCCAACCTCGTGTATGTCACGCCGGCCATGTGGGAGCTGTTCGCCCAGCAGGGGGTGCGGTTGGCCTGCTCGTACTACTCCGATCAGGCCGGGCAGCACGCTGCGGTCACCGGTCGGGCCGGCTCGCACGCTCGTACTCGGGCCAACATCGGTGAGGCGGTGCGCCGGTCGATTCCACTGCGGGTAGGTGTGGTCGACCTGGGCGGTGGCCAGCGCGTGGGGGCTGCGGTTGCCGAGTTGCGCGGTCTGGGTGCGACAGAGGTGGGTGTGGACTGGCTCCGGCAGGTGGGCCGTGGGGTAGGCGGCGATGCCTTGGGTGTAGAGCAGTTGTGCGGCAACTGTGCGTCGGGTGTTGGCGGTCGGCGCTGACGGTGCGGTCTGGCCGTGCGTGTTCTCGCGCTGGCTGCCGGTCGGCAACGTCCGTGAGGCGAATCTCGCCTCGATCCTGACCGGCCAGGGTACGGCGCAGGTGCGGGCCGAGCTGAGGTCGGCCTTCGGGAAGCGGCCGAAGCCGTGCGGGCCGCAGTGCGCGCCGCAGTGCGCGCCAGCGCGGTGCCAGCCGACCTGTTCACCGTCGTGTAGTCCGTCGTGCAACCCCTGTGCGCCGTCGAAGCGGTGCTGGCCGTACTACCGCTGACCGATCGGACCTAACCCTTCCAGGCGGCCGCGTCTCCGGCAGGTCACTGACTCTCCGGATATCCGTGGTGGGCTCGCGGTGACCGAGGTGGCTGGGTGATGCTGACAGTGTGAAGCACACACGGTGGCTACCGAATGAGGACCATTGGCCAGAGGACGACGCTGAGGACCACCGGCGGCGGCTGGCGTCGATGCTGCGTCGGGCCGCTGCCGCCCTGCGGGTTGAGCTGGTGGGTGAGTTCCGGTACGGATGGCGTAACCGATCGACCGGTGCACGGGTGGACGACGACGCCACGACGGGTGGCTGCGGCTGGTCGGGGAACCTGTCAACGGAGAAGTCGGGGTGTTCTGGGACGGCAACGCCACCGCCTCGCAGCAGTTGGGCGGGCTGCGGCTGCCCCGGGTGTGGCGCAGTTGGGAGCACGCGGAGAGCGATCTACGGTTCCGCGCCGACCTGATGAGTCACGTCGACGAGCCGACGTGCAGCCGGACTGCGGCGCTGACTGCGGTGCCGGCGCTGAGCGAGATGTGGTGGATGCGTCTTGGCGGCACCCTCTCCTTCCTGACTGAGGTCGAGACGGATCGGGTCGCGGTGGATAATGAGCGGCTCGCGTCCCGGATCCAGATCTGGGATGAGGCCTTGCCGGTCGATGTACATCAGTGGGTGCCCGCGCACGCGGACCTGCACTGGGCGCAGCTGACCAGTCCGGGCTGCTGGGTGCTGGACTGGGAAGGCTGGGGGTTGGCTCCGGCCGGGTTCGACGCGGCCAGCCTGTACCTGCACAGCCTGGCCGCACCACCTGTCGCGCGGCTGGTGCGCGCCCGGTATCTCGCTGAGCTGGACAGCCGTGACGGCATGCTCAGCCAGCTGTACATCGCCGGGCGAATGCTCGACCGAGGTGACCTCGACGGCCATCCGGCTGAGAGCGCCGTCTATGCGCACGTTGGCACAGTGCTGCGGGCGCTGGGCGCTGAGCCCGGCTCCTACCGGCATCTGCTGCGCTTGGTCAACGATCGGCGAGCAGGTGGTGCAGGAACCGGCCCGGGTCGGCCAGGAACGCTCGGGTGAGGGCGACCGGTTCGGCCTGGTCGTAGTCAACCGGGGCGATGGTGCCGGCGGCGTCGATTTGCAGGATCGTCGCGCCAGGGCTGGCCAGCAGGATCGGCGAGTGGGTGGCGATGATGAACTGACTACCCTGGTCGACCAGGTCGGCGATGCGCAGCAGCAGGGCCAGGCAGCCGTGTACGGACAGCGCTGCCTCCGGTTCGTCGAGCAGGTAGAGCCCTTGCGGGCCGAAGCGATGATTGACCAGGTCGAGAAACGACTCCCCGTGCGAGCGTTCATGTGGGGAGACTCCGCCGTAGGCACCGAGCAGAGGTGGGGAGTTGGGGTCGGCGTCGAGGCGCTCGATCTCGGTGGCAACGTTGTAGTACGACTCGGCGCGCAGAAAGAACCCGGTGCGGGGCTTGCGGCCGGGGGCACGTTGCAGCACCAGGTGCTCGCCGAGCGGGGATTCGGTGGCGCGGGTGGTGAACCGGAAGGACGTGCCGCCGCCCTCAGGGTTAAACCCGGCGGCGACCGCGATTGCCTCGACCAGGGTGGATTTGCCGGTGCCGTTGTCACCGGCGAGCAGAGTCACCGGCGTGGGGAAATCGACGCCCTGATCAGCCAGCCTGGCCACAGCAGGGATGGTGTACGGCCATCGAGCCTGATCGGCCGGGGTCAGCGGCCGGGTCGGCAGGTAGGCGCGACGCACGAACATTTGTGATCACCTCCTGCCCGTAGGATCGCAGCCGTGCTCGATGAACTCGACGAAGACGCGCGGCGGCGACTCCAGCAGGCGATGCAGGCGCAGGTGAAACACCTTGCCGATGACCTGCGGGAGCGGCTCGCGGAGCCGGAGTCGCTGTCGCTGCGGGCTGAGCTGCTGCAGGAGTACGAGAAGGCGAAGAAGGCCGAGCGGCTGGCCGGCGCGTTCGAGGTGTGGCTGGAGGACGTGCTCGACCAGGCGGCTGTGGCCTGGGTGCTGGGTTGTGTCTTCGTCCGCTTCTGCGAGGACAACGAGCTGATCGACGGGCTGTGGATCGGCGGGGACGACCCGGCGGCCCCGGCCGAGACGGGCATGCAGCGGCGGCAGGCGTACCTGATCGAGGCCGACCATTCGTTGCACAACGACCGGCACTGGCTGCGGGAAGCGTTCCGCTACCTGGGCAGGCTGCGCCCGACGGCGCAGATCTTCGACAAGCACAACCCGGTGTGGCGGTTCGACATCTCCGGCGCGGCCGCGGAGGAGCTGAGCAACTTCTTCCGTACGGGGGAGGGCCGGGTGTCGCTGCGCAGCGCGACCCTGGACACCCGTTTCCTCGGTGACCTCTACCAGGAGCTGTCGACGCACGCGAAGAAGACGTACGCGCTGTTGCAGACCCCGGTGTTCGTCGAGAAGTTCATCCTGGACCGGACCTTCGAGCCGGCGCTGAGCGAGTTCGGCCTGCCCGAGATGAAGGTGATCGACCCGACGTGCGGCTCCGGCCACTTCCTGCTCGGCGCGTTCGACCGGCTGGTGCGCGAGTGGCGCAAGCGGGAACAGACCACCGACATCCGGGCCATCGTCGACCGGGCGCTCGGCCAGGTCACCGGCGTCGACATCAACGCCTTCGCGGTCGCCATCGCCCGCTTCCGGCTGCTGGTCGCCGCGATCAAGCTCGGCAAGTGGCACAAGCTCGAACGCTGCCCCGCCTTCCCCGTCCGCGTCGCCACCGGCGACTCCCTGCTGGAGTGGGGCCGCTTCACCTCCCGCGCACAAGGCGACCTGCTGGCAGCCCTTGAGGGCGAACCGGTCTTCGCCTACGAGAGCGAAGACGAAGAACTGCTAGCCGAGTATCTGGAGGTCGGCCAGTACACGGTCGTCGTTGGCAACCCGCCCTACATCACCGTCGCCGACCCGGCCCGCAACAAGCTCTACCGCAGCATCTACCCGGGCGTCTGCCATCGGCAGTATGCGTTGACCGTGCCGTTTGCCAAGCGCTTCTTCGACCTGGCAAAACGATCCGACGAGCACGGCGAGGGCGCCGGCTTCGTCGGTCAGATCACTGGTAACGCCTTCATGAAGCGTGAGTTCGGCAAGAAGCTGATCGAGGACTACTTCGCCCACGAGGTCGAGCTGAGCGAGGTCATCGACACCTCCGGCGCCTACATCCCCGGCCACGGCACCCCGACCGTGATCCTGATCGGCCGCACCAACGCCCGCCGCCGCCTCCCCGTCGTCCGCGCTGTGCTCGGTGTGCAGGGCGAGCCGACGACCCCCGACAATCCGGCCGACGGCCTCGTCTGGCAGGCGATCGTCGACCAGGTCGACGTACCCGGCTCCGCGTCCCGCTGGGTCACCGTCCAGGACCTCGACCGCTCCCGCCTCCTCAAACACCCCTGGAGCCTCTCCGGTGGTGGTGCTGGCGAACTACTGTCGGCGATTGGTCGTTCTTCGACCGTGCTTAGTAAGTCGATTTCCGGGTCGATCGGATTTGCGAGTTTTCCAGGGCAAGATGATGCGTTTTTCGCACCCCCCACGTGGTTCTCGCGTCGCCGCGTCGAGCCAAGGCGATGGCGACCGCTCGTCACTGGCGAGGCGGTGCGGGATTGGGCTGAGGATTGCCGTGACGGTGCCCTGGCTCCGTATGCCGAGGATCAATCGGTTGTTCCTTTCGGTATAGATTCCTCCTGGGGGCGCGGCCTCTGGCGCGTCCGTCGCACGTTGGAATCTACAACTGGGTTCGGGGGCGAGTCCAGAAAAGAGTCCGGTGAACCATGGTGGAGTTGGTACCGGTGGGTGGCTGCTCGATACCGGACACCATTGTCGGTTGCGTATGCGGAGGTGGCCACGCACAACCACTTCGTTCTTGATCGAGGCGGTAGGGTTTTCAAGCAGACGGCACCGGTGGTCAAGCTGCCGGAGGGTGCGACTGAAGATGATCACCTGAAGCTGATCGGTGTGCTTAACAGCTCGACCGCCTGCTTCTGGCTGAAGCAAGTAAGCCAGCAAAAGGGCGGGACCGCCAACTCCAGTGGAGGCGGTAACCGGCTCAGCCCGGAACAGTGGTATGAGCGTTATCAGTTCAATGCGACCAAGGTGGAGCGGTTTCCGTTGCCGGCGGAATATCCGTTGGGGCGGGCGCGTGAGCTGGACAGGTTGGGGCAGCGGCTGGGTGAGCTGACTCCGGCGGCGGTGGCCGAGTCGGGGGTGCCGACTGTGGAGCGGCTGGCGCAGGCGCGTGCCGAGTACAACCTGGTCCGGGCGCGGATGATCGCGCTTCAGGAGGAGCTGGACTGGGAGGTCTACCGGCTCTACGGGCTGATGGATGAGGATCTGACCCATCCGGACCCGCCAGGGCTGAGCCTTGGTGAGCGGGCGTTCGAGATCACGATGGTGCAGCAGAAGGTGGAGACGGCCTGGTTCGTGCGGCACGACTCCGTACCGGTGGACAAGCCGAACCCCGACTGGCCGGCGGATTACCGCGACCTGGTGGAACGACGGATCTCTGCAACGGCCGGCAACCGGCACCTTCAGCTGATCGAGCGCCCGGAGTGCAAGCGTCGGTGGAAGACCGACGGCTGGGCAAAGATGCAGGCGGATGCGTTGCGGGACTGGCTGTTGGAGCGGCTGGAGGCCCCCGAGCTGTGGGGTGGCACGCCGGAGCCGCTGTCGGTGGCGCAGCTCGCCGACCGGGTGGCCGGCGACGCCGACTTCCAGCATGTGTTGGCGCTGATACCGGAGTACGAGGGCATGAGCCTGGTTGACGCGCTCGACAAGCTGGTCGCCACCGAGCATGTGCCGTTCCTGCCGAAGCAGCGCTACAAGCCGTCCGGGCTGCGTAAGCGGGTGTTGTGGGAGCAAACCTGGGAGAAGCAGCGGCGTGAGGACGCCGGAGAGACGGTGGAGATCGACGTGCCACCGAAGTACACGTCGGCGGACTTCAGCCGGCCGTCGTACGCGAAGGCGCGGGGCAAACTCGATGTGCCGAAGGAGCGCTTTATCTCGTACCCGGAGATGGGTCGCGACACGGACTCCAGCCTGCTGCTCGGCTGGGCCGGGTGGGACCACCTGGCGCAGGCGCAGGCGCTGGCCATGGTGTACGTGAATCGGCGCAGCCAGGAGGCGTGGGAGGCGCACCGCCTGCTGCCGCTGCTCGCCGGCCTGCTGGAGCTGGAGCCGTGGCTACACCAGTGGTACGCCGACGAACGCCCCGGCTACCCCGGCTCGCCGGCCCAGTTCTACACCGACTTCATCGACACCGAGCTGTCCACCCTCAGCTCCGACCGCACCGTCCTGTCCCTGCTCCGCGGCCTCCCCGAGTAGGACCCGACAGGTTTAACCCGATACGCCTGGCGGTTGTGCAACCTTGATAACTTTGTCTGGCAGCGCAGCCTGCCTGACGTCGGCTCGCCCCTCACCAACGAGTTTTCTGACGTCATCGAGCAAGGACGGGTTCTGTTCAAGCATCAGCTTGATGCCGTCTCGCACCTCCTCGGGTGTAAGCATTCCGCTTGAGTCGGGCAGTTCAAGATTCTCGATCCTGGCATTGCGTAGGACCTCGATCTGCTCTTCACTGAACCGCTTCGCATCCTCGCTCAACAGCCTGGCGGTCAGGGCTGCGACAAAGCGTTCCATGGCCTCGACGCTGCTCATGCTGATTTGATTCTCGTCCGACGAGGCGATCGCCGCCTGTGGGAAGTTTCGAGCGGTGTCCACGGCATCGCCGTCAGCCTTGCGGGATTTTGCAAGTCTTTCCCACGCCGACCTGATGGCCGGACTTGCCCTATTGATCCACCATCGCCTGATGTGTGGCGCAGCCTTCTCCGTAGCCTTGATGGCTGCAAGCAGGACTAGAAAGCCGAGTACCGCTCTGGCGTCCGGGAGGTCCTCTTCCTTGGAGTTTGGTGTAAGATCGTAGTCGATGTAGGTGAAGGGCGGCGGTGAGTAGTACTCAATCGATTCTTCTAGACTTTCGTCCTTCAGGAAAATTTCGGCATGTCTAAGTGTCTTTGCTTCAGGGTCATGCGCAAAACCACGGTGGGCGCCGGCGGTCTTTCGTGACGAAGAGAGGCGCGCGCCTTTTGGTGCTCGAATGGTGGCCTTGTATTCGTCGTATTCTTGACTGTCCATCTAATGCTTTCTTTTGATTGTGTGCGTCGTATGTGCAGATCAAGCTTTGCGTTGCTCGGGGTGAGCCTCGTGGAGCAGCCCTTCGGCTTCTAGGAGGAAGGCGTCAAGCTGTTCCTCGCTCAACTGTGCGTCCTCGATGAGCCTGAACAGCAGTTGGGCCTGGATTTCTGCCATTTCGCCGATGTCAAGCTTGTCTACTGTTTCTTCGGCGCCCGCGATATCCATGCCGAGCATGGCGAAGATGAGAGCTTCAGCCTCTTTCGCTGGTAGTTTGTGCCCCTCGGTGAGGTTGGCCCGAGCGTCGGCGACGAACCTCATGACCTCGCCCGGGTCGAGACTTTGGCCGAATCGTCGCTGAACCGCGACGAAGAAGGCGTACCCGATGATGGCCACGGGCGTGCCCTTACCCTGCTCTTCAAACTGTCGGACGAAAGAATCGTATGCTTCCCAGTCCTGAATCAGGATAGTGCGAACGAACTTCGTTTCTTCATCCATCAGTATCATCCTTCTGGATTGACTTTCGGTTCTTTGCTCGCTTGCGGATTCCGGAAGCGATCTCTGATCCCTTTGCGCCGAGGACAGCGAGAGTCAGTGCGGCCAAAAGCGCTTCGCCTGCTGTTCCGCTCGGTTGATGCGCCGGCTCGAAGGCGAAGTCCGGAGGCCTGCTGACCGTAGTTCCTCCGGGTGGGTTCGCTGCATCGTGGAACCAGTCCACAGCCTTCTTGATGTGTTGAAGCCCGTCGTCAGCGGCTCTGACCTGCCCGATCCGGGCGAGAGCCTTGATCGCCTTGGGTGCCTTGCTGTACTGGGGCACTGCGAGGCTCTCGCCAGTTGGCATCCCCCCGGTACTGGAACCCCGGCTCGGGATCGAGCCGGGGGCTATGTGGTCGGCGTAGCTCGCGATCTCGGCGGCTGCCTTGGCGATCAGCCGGGCGACCTTGCCGGACTTCGCGGCGGCTTCGCCAGCTTCACTCAGCATCGCATCGACATGCCTGTTGTCGGCGCCCGCCGTCGCGGTCTCGTAGTGCTTGAGTCCTTCGGCCGCTGCCTGCTCTGCGTTGCTGGCCTCGACCGCAGCACCGTCAAGATCTCTGAGGATCTGCCGCAGTTGTCCGATAACGTCGCCGACGCTGCTGCTCACCCGAGGGCCTTCATGTACTTGCCAGCGCTGTCGCTGCTGTTTCGGACCCGGCGCTGAACCAGCTCACCTTCGGTGTCGGCCTCGCGGAGCAGGGTGAGGGCGGCCGTGACGTGATCGTGTTGGCTGTCCTGGAGAACTGCGATGGCAGCGAGATGACAGCTCCGGACGGTCTCCCGTACGGCCCCGATGGTCGTCGCCGCCGACTCCAATGTCTCGGTCCCCTCGCGCAGACGGCCCTTGACTTCGTCAACGCTCACTGCTGCTACCCGAGGATACCGGCGTACCGCTGAGTGGCTTCCCCGGCGGCTCGGACGAGGCCGACGGAGGACTCCAGCTGAGTCTTGGTCTGCTCGCAGCGGGCGATGGCTTCGCCGATCAAGGGGTGCCCGGTGCCTGCTGCGACCGCGCGGAGCTGCGAGAGCATGTTGTCCAACGCGTTCACCGCAGCGGCGATCTGTTGCTGCGTCGCGTTGCCGTGCTCGGCGGCCTGGGCCAAGCCGGCCTTCACCTCTTGAATACTCGCCATCAGTGCCTCCCCAAGTCCTGACTGGCGTGGACGGCTGCGAACGCTCCTCGTGGATGGTTCACGTTTCGATCGTCCGACCATAGTCGACCGGTTGCGGGAGTGCGACCCTGAGTGACGGATAGTCGTCACTCGCGCTGAGAGCTACTGGCTGTCCGTCAGCCGTTGGCCGCCGTGGTGCTGTAGCCAGCCGGCCAGCAGCTCGGGGTGGTGCAGCTGGAGGTCGCCGTACGGATCCCAGCGCAGCCAGTCAGGCGCGATCACGCCTAGCGTGATCAGATCGGAGCCGTCGCTGTCGGTGATCTTAAGCCAGCAATCGGGCCAGGACATCCAGTCCATGAGCCCAGACTCGGGCTGCAGATGTAGCGCCGCTGCGAGCGCTTCCAGGGTGTCAACGTTCACGACATTGGCGAGTAACGACGGCCGCTCGCGGTGTCGCCGCTTGCGAGCCAGGGGATCTCGCCCTTGCGGTCGAAGACCTGAACCCGGTGCGCGCGGAGCAGCTTGGCGGGTAGGGCCTCGGCAAGCTGCTCGGCGGTGACGCTTGGTTCCACCTGCTGTTCGGTCAGTTGGTGTCGGTGAGGGTGGAGAGGAAGGACGTCCAGCCGGAGGGGGAGAAGGTGAGTGCCGGGCCGGCGGGGTCCTTGCTGTCGCGTACGAGGACTGTGGCGGGGACGTTGGTGGCCACTTCGACGCATACGCCCTGGCCGTTGCTGCGGGTGCTCTTGCGCCAGATTGCCTGATCCAGGCCACGGGGGGTGGTTGTCATCACGGACTCTCCCTTGCTCCCTGCTCCAACAGCGCCTCGGCCCTCATCCGCAGGAAGGCCAGCGTGTCGGCGGGTGAGAGCGCGGTCGCACGGAGGTGGTCGAACGCCAGCCCGTGCGTCTCCACATGGTAGTCCTTGTCCAGGTAGAGAGCGCCACTCAGATTTTCCTGGTAGACCACGGTCGGATGGTCGCTGAAGTCGAGCAGCGCGAAGGGGCCGCCCATGCCCATGTGGGCACCCTGACGGTACGGCAACACCTGGACCGTGATTGACGGCCGCTGTGCCATGGTGATCATGTGCTCCAGCTGGGCTGCCATCACCTGCGGGCCGCCGACCGGCCGGTGCAGCACTGCTTCATCGAATATGAACCACATCCGGGGTGGGTTCGGCCGATCCAAGATCTTCTGGCGGACGAGACGGACCTCGATCCGCTCTTCGATCTTCTCTGGTGGACCTTCCGGGAACTCGGCACTCATGATGGCGCGGGCGTAGTCCGTGGTCTGGAGTAGGCCGTTGACGAGCTGGACGTCGTAGGCGCGAAGCTGGGTCGCCTCGTCCTCGAAGGCGATGTATCCGGCGAGCCAGTGCGGCAGGGCGCTGGAGTAGTCATGCCACCAGCTGTACTGCTGCGCGTCACGGGCGAGCTGGATGAGTACCTCGGCGTCATCCTCTGGCACGCCGTAGAGCCGAAGCAGGTTCGTGACGGTCCGCGGTGTCACCGAGACCTGGGCATTCTCGACGCGCGACAGCGTCGACTTGCCGACCTTCACCTTCTGAATTACCTGGTCGATGGTCAGATCGGCAGCTTCGCGACGTGCGCGAAGCTCCGCTGCGAGTCGTCTGCGTTTGACGGATGGGATTCCTGCCATAGAGGACAGTGTGCAGCACGATTCGTTGATTGGCGAGTCCCTGGACGGAGAATCTTTAAGACGTCGGGAGTTGCAAGATCACATTTTTGCTGCCAACGTAAGCGTTGCATCGAAGGTGGACGGTTGATCAACTAGCCGTCTACTGGGTAGCGGGGAGCGGCGAGTTCATGATCGATTTCCCGCTGCGTATCGCTGAAATCCCAGGTGATCGGGCAGGCTGAGGTAACGGCTCGCCCGGTCATCCCCAGCCCAATCAGAAGGGTTGATCATGGTGGCGCTTGGTGCCCTGGTTTCCGGAATCCTGCTCGGGTTCTTCGTCGGGTTGTTCAGTTTCAAGATCAAATCGCGGTGGTGTCCCGACTGCGGTCGGACGACGCTGCCCGCCGCTGATCGGTAGCGTGCCGGCCGACCGGTCCCCGGCGGATCCCCGGCCCGGTGACGAGTTGATCATCGACGGTCGGGCGAGTGTGCAGTTCGCGGCCGGGCGGGGTTTCCGGTTCCGGGTGACGACAGTGGACAAGCGCTGGACGTACGAGGGCTGGGTCTGGTTGGCCGGCTACGTGTTGGCAGCCGACGGTGAAGCGCGTGAACGTCGGGAGATCTTCGTCGAGCGTGACGGTCTCCGCTGGGCACCGCGCCCGCGCCGGCCCCACCGCTGACCCGGGCGGCGGCACAACTGCGACGTAACCGCGCGCTCTATCCGTACCTCTGAAGGTTTTTCGACTGTGTGAAAGGTGGTTCCTGCTGTGCGTGGATTCCTTGACCTGTTCCGCCGGGCTCCGGTGCGGAGTCGGCGTAACCGGCGGTTGCTCGCTGAGATCGCCCGCCACAACAACCGGCGGCCGACCGACGCCGCGGCCGGGCCGCGTCCGTCGGTGCGGCCCGCCCCGAACGCTGCCGGTCACCTGTACGGGCGGGCGGTGCGGCCGTCGATCAGCCCTGGCCTGGTCCGCGACCGTGCGTTCGGCGACCGGGTGCGGCGTGGCTGCGACCCGGTCGAGGTGCGGGCGTTTCTGCATCTGGTCGCCGACGAGTTGACCGCGCTGCGCGTCGAACTTGGCTCCACCCGCGAGGAGAACGCCCGGCTCAAGCAGGCGTTGCGGGACTGGCAGTCGCAGCAGTTCGAGCAGTCGCACCGGTTCGGGGCGGGGGTGGCGGCGTGAACGGCGTCAACCAGGTGCCGGCCGGCTCGCTGCACATCGTCGGCGTCGGCGCGGACCGCCGGCGGGCGCAACGCGTCT
Source organism: Micromonospora sp. LOL_014 (assembly GCF_048060245.1). Classification (NCBI taxonomy): domain Bacteria; kingdom Bacillati; phylum Actinomycetota; class Actinomycetes; order Micromonosporales; family Micromonosporaceae; genus Micromonospora; species Micromonospora sp. LOL_014. The sequence goes on along the minus strand of NZ_JBHMIP010000008.1, from coordinate 158,182 downwards.
TTACCGTCGCCAACCTCGACACCGGGCAGGTGGCCTCGACCAGCCTCGTTCCGGGCTCGTTTACGCCGTTGCCGACTCCGGGTGGGACGTGGTGGTTGCCGTACGCGCCGATCGTCGCCGACCTCGCTGCCCGCGCGGGCGTTGTCGAGGCGACGCTGCGTGACCCGGACTTCCCCGACGAGCCCGGCCGGCTCCCGTCGTCCGGGTTGACGCTGCCCCGGCAGTGGCAGCCCACCGTTCCGCAGCGGGACCGGCTGCGGTGGGAAGCCGTCGCGCTCACCGACCGGCTGGTGTCGCCGTGGCTGGTGCTGATCGGCCGCAGCGTCGAGCCGCCGCCACCGGGCGATCCGGGCCGGCTGCTCGGTCGGCTGTGTGCGCTCGCCGACCAGTTGCACGTCGACCTGGTCCTCGAAGTGCGGCCCAGCTCCATCGGGCGTGGGCTGAGCTGGGACGTCCGATTCGAGCATGCCGGCGGTGCGGTGCCCGACTACCAGCACCGGTGGATCGCCGACCTGCCGACCGCGCTCGCCACCATCCCCGCCGAACGGGCGGTGACCGGCCTGACCGTCGCCAATCCGCTGCTGCCCGCCCACTACCTCACAGACGCCGCCCTCACCGGGCGTGCGATACCGGTCGGGTTGGACGGGCACCCCGGCGGCCACGACCTCGACCAGGTCGAACGCCGCATGATCGCCGATGCCGAGCAGCACGGTGGGGCGCAGGCCATCTGGCGTAACCGGCACTGGTGGCACACCAGCCTGCGGCCCGCCGACACCGCCGGCACGTTCGTCCGCGGCTGGGAACCGCCGGCACCGAAACACTGGGGCGAGCCGATCCCCACCCACCCCTGCACGCGGTGCGCCGACCGGCCCGACCCGCCGTACTGCCTGGACTGCTACGGCACCCGCCAGGTGCGACGCGGCGCGGTGCTCACCGTCACCGACCTGCGTGGCCGGACCGTGCACCGCAACTGGCGACCCGACAGCGAACCGACCGGCGACCCGGAAGCCGCCGTCGGCCCGCAACCGCCCACCCTGGTGCTCACCGACCGACCGTCCGGCACCACCGTGTGGCAGCTCGACGAGCACTACCAGATCGGCTCGCTCGCGGCGCAGTTCGGCGTCGAGCCGACCGACCTGACCGACATCGACGGCGAACACGTCATCGACCAGCACCTGCGCAACGGCGTCAGCCAGGTCCCCCACACCGGTGGCGACCCACTCGACGCGTACCTCGGTGAAGTCGGCGCCACCTACGACGGCGCCCGCGTCATGGTCCTGGCCACCGGTTGGCCCGGCCCCACCCTCGACGAACTCGCCGCCCTGGTTCGCGGCCTCGGCCTCGCCCTCGACGTCACCGTCATCGACCACCGCAACACCATCGGCCGACCCGAACTGTCCCAGGGCCACAGCTGGTCGGTCCGGGTCGTCGACCCCACCACACCCTTGGCCGTCGACCCCGTCCCCACCAGCGCCGCCCTGCCCGAAGCCGTCGCACTCTGCTACCGCTACCTACACGGCGCACTCCGCGCCACCATCCCCACCGACCCGGAAAAGCCGATCCCCGTCCCACAACACGCCGCAACGGCCGGCGCCCTCCCCGACACCACAACCTGCATCACCCAGGTACGCCGCCACGCCGCCACCCGGCCCGGCGAACCTGTCACTGTCCGCCTCCACCCCGACGGCACCCACACCCGCACCACAGACCACCCGAGGTAGCCTCTGCCTGACGATGTTGACGGCTCGGGTTGCTGGGCGTTTAGGTGGTGGGCGTGCAGCAACCCAGGGTCGGTGTGGCGGCATTCGTGCTCAGCGAAGGTCGCTTCCTGATGGGCTTCCGCAAAGGTGCCCACGGGGCCGGCACCTGGTCGCTGCCCGGCGGCCACCTCGAACACGGGGAGAGCTTCGAGCAGACCGCGCGGCGGGAGGTCGAGGAGGAAACCGGCGTCGAGATCACCAACGTACGCTTCGGAGCGGTAACCAACGACGTCTTCGACGCCGCCCGGCACTATGTGACGATCTGGATGATCAGTGACCACCTGCGGGGCAGTCCACAGGTCCGCGAGCCGGACAAGTTCGTCGACCTCCGCTGGACCGCCCCGCCCACGATGCCTGACCCACTCTTCCTCCCCATGCGGAACCTGCTCGACCACCACGATTTTGATCAACTGCTCCGCAGCTCGCGTCCACCAGGCTGACCTCATAAGTAGCTGCAGGTGATCTACTCGCCTGCATCCTCAAACTCGTCGCAGCCATCATGCTCAAATCGCACCCTGCCGTCGAAGAGTAATCGGGCATTTGTGCACGCGCCGTAATCTGCGCCCAGTTCGCCCGCGAGCGGCAACCAGAATTTACATGAGCCGCATTGCTCGTCGTACCATTCTTCACGATAGTCGGCATGGGCGGTATCGCGATTTCGAAGAGCGACCCAGCGTTCATGTGTTTCGTCTAGGAAATCTCGGTTCTTGGCGGCGTGACCCTGTCTATTCCATTCATCCACCGGCATTCGATTGATATCTTTCGTCGTTTCTAATTTTCGCCGCTGGCTCCTGGGATTTCTGGCAGCAGTTCTGGGTCAGTCTTCAATTAGTGGTCGACATGGGGATAGGAGGTTGTCTGATTCTTGGATTATCTGTCCGCGTCGAATTACTCTGACGCGAAAGGCATTTGGTCCAGGCGGGTCTAATTGCTCGTCATTGCGGTCGTGCAGGACTCCGTATGATCCGGGCAGATGGTCCGCCACAAATTGCAAGATCTCGTCCGCAAGCCTGGCTTCATCGCGTTTTTGGTTGGCATTTATATCCATCGAAAGGTGATAGGTGCCGTTGAGGGGTCGAAGTCCGATGGACATCGTCGTCCAGTGGGCATTGTTGACCAGGCTGTTTAACTGCTGAATCCACGGGTCGAGGGCATCGAAATCTGATTCATACGTGCCGTCTATGAGGGTGATCCATCCACGAAGCTCATATATGTCAATATTTGCTTCAATCAGCTCGTTGGTGGTCCTGCATATGTAGGTCGATCTGTAGAGGATGCTGCCGGCGTAGCCCCGTCACCTCATGGCGCAGGGCCTTCGCCAGCAGTGCGGTGTCGCCTCGGACCAGCAGCCCCAGAGCGTTGACCAGACCGGATCATCATCAGATCCACCAGCCGAACCACCAAACCGACGATCCTCGACGTTAACCGGGAAACCCAGCTCACCATGTGTGCGATGAGTTCTACCACGGCACACTCTTTTGACGCTGGTTATCGGGCCTTCGGTATCGCCGCTACCTGCGCGCGGCCTAATTCTCCTTTACTCTCCTGGCGCTATTCTTGATTGCCTTGGTGTGATAAGGAGGAAGTGTCTTCGGAGGGCGTGTCGATTATCAGCTCGTCGAGGCTATAGAAATCTCGCCGGCGCGTACAGATTCTCTTATGTCATCTATGGTGTCACGGGAGGTAATCGGAGAATCTGCAAGCAGGGTAATTATGTCGGCCTGCACCTGTTTAAAGTCCATTAACCTATCATCCGATTGGGTGAGCAGTAATAACCCTGTCGTTCACTGATTCAAAGATGACTCGAATCTCGATTCCATCGTATTTGCCATCTATTCTAACCCGTGAAGGCTTCATGTTCTTAGTGTAGAGTGAGTCATGTACTCCCCTCTGCCACGTCCAATTACTAGACGGATCGGTCGCAACCTCGACGACTGCATCCGGCGTCTACGCTATGCCCAGTGGCCGCCACGCGATCTTCGCTTGTCTTCACAAACAGTGCATGATCAACTGGCGGCCGTCCTCGTGCCCGCAGACACGCCGAACAGCCTCTACCCGACCGAACTCATCGCCGGTCATCTACATAACGAATCCGGGCTGCCGTACTAGTAGTCAAGTGACAGCCGTTGGCTCTTGGCTCCAGATGCTATCGGGGCAACTCCTGCCATATTCGCGCATCTATTCCGAGGTAATCGCCGACAGCGGCTAGGTCGGACCTCGTCGATTCGTTGGTCGATACCTCGTATTCGTCGAGTTGCGTGCAGAGATTCTCGAAGGCCACCCCTGGCTCGCCGGCATCGATCAGACCCCAGATGCTTTCTACGTCCCTTCGGGGCAGGCTATCTGCAACAGCCAAGACGACAGCCCGTAGTACCCCGAATGCGACCTCTCGATCGTCGATCTTCATGGGACCGGATGAGCGGTGATAATGCCCTCGCCGCCTGGCTCGACTATCACTTTGATCCGCACTCCATCGCGGACACCGACTACCTCGTACCGCACAGGTTTTCCCTTCTTCGTCAACTGTGCCCCCTGCTTGCCTGTGATTTGCTCCCAGCGGAGAGAAGGATCGGTAACGATGTCTGAAACTTCATGCATGATCTTGTTGGCAGACCAACCCTTGGGGAACGGCGTCTTGCCAGCAAGCCCTGGCCACAGATGACCACCGCCGGTCTTGTCGCCATACAGGATATGAGTCGTTCGGCCATTGCTTGCGAGGTTAACGTAGCTGCCAGGATCGGGGCAATTTGAAGCGAGATTTCCAGCGCTCCGGCTGGCGGCTCGTTGGGCTACCGTTCCGGCTGCGATGCCGCCGGCGGAACCGGCGGCGCCCGAGAGGAAGTCGTAGGCGGCGTTGCCGTAGCTGTAGGGCTGACCGGTGGCGGCGGCCACGCCGGATCCGTAGAGGACGCTGCCGGCACCGCCGGCCACGATGCCCCCGGCGATCTGGGTTCCGGTGCTGACCCCGCCGTACAGGCCGGCGGCTGCGCTGCCGCCGGCGCCGAGAGTGGCGCCGGTGAGCGCGCCGGCCGCCGCGCCGACGGCGATCTTCGTGAGGCAGGTGTTGCGGTCGTCGCCGCTGAGCCAGCAGTCGATGCCACCGACGGCGGCCCCGGCTACCCCGCCGATGATGGCGGTGCAGATGATCGGGCATTGTCCGGTCGGGTCGGTCAGGACCGTCGGCCGGTTGTAGCCGTAGTGGTAGGTCTGGGTGAAGGCGGTTCCCGCTGCGGCGGTAGCAGGGTCCGGGGACGTGAAACGACCGGTGGCGGCGTCGTAGTCGCGGGCCCGGGCGTCGTACAGGCCGGTGGTGTGGTCGAGGTACTGGCCGTGGAAACGCAGCGGGTTGTCGGCGTAGTCGCCGGTGTCCGCACCGGTCGGGCTTCCATACGGGTCGAGGTCGCCGCTGCCGGTCAGGGTGGTCGCGTCAGCGACGCCGGTGATGCTGCCCTGATGGTCGCCGAGCAACCAGGCCGGGGTGCCGCTGGCGGTGTCGGCGAGGGCAGCACCCAGATCGGTCAGCGGGTCTGTCCACCACTGATGGGTCAGGGTGTCGGCGCCGTCGCGTTCGTCGAGGCGGGTCGGCAGGCCGAGAGTGTCCCAACTCCAACTGGCGTCCAGAGCCGCGTCGACAGTGCGGTTGACGCGGTTGCCGGCCTCGTCGTAGCCGTACCCGATTGTCTGGCCGTCCTCCAGCTCGACGGCGCGCAGGTTGGCGTCGAGGCCGTAGTCGAAGTCGCGGGTGCCGGCCGGTCCGGTCTGGCTGGCCAGGGAGCCGTTCGCGTCGTAGGAGATGGCGGTGGCGACGCCGTCGACGGTCTGCCCGGTCGGCCGGTCATCGTCGTCGTAGGTGTAGGTGGTCGTACTGTCGTCGCCAGTGTTGGCGATGACGGTTTCGGTGCGGTTGCCGTTGAGATCGTAGGTGTAACTGGTCACCGGGTCGGTCGTGCCGCAGGCCGTTCCGCTGGCCGGCAGGCAGACGCCGGTCACCTGGCCGGTGCTGTCGTAGCTGTAGCGGCGAATGACGGTGGCGCCGTCCCTTGTGGTCGCGATGACCGTCGGACTTCCCGCCGGGCTCCAGGTGATCGTCTGTGCGAGCAGTGTGCTGCCGGCGGCGGTGTGCTCGACCAGGGTCAGACTGCTGGCCGCGTCATAGGCGTACCCGGTGCTGGGGCCGCCCTGGCGGGTGACGCCGGTCAGGTGCCCCGCCGGGTCGTAGCCGTAGCCGATGTCGTGGCTGCCACCGGCCGACGTGATCGTCGTCCCGGTGATCCGGGAGTCGGCATCCCAGGTGTAGGTCTGGGTGCGTCCGTCGGGCAGGGTCCGGCCGGTCAGCTTGCCGGCGGCGTCGTAGTCGTACCCGAAGACCTGACCGGCCCGGGTGATGTCGGTGACCCGTCCGGCGTCGTCGTAGTCGTACTCGGCGGTGCTGGTGCCGTTGCTGGCGGACGCCGTCCGGCCGGCGAGGTCGTAGACGTAGGTCAGATCCGGGGTCGCGTCGCTGTAGTTGACGCCGGTGGTGCGCCCGGCAGCGTCGTAGGTGTAGCTGACACTCCCGCTCGGCAGCGTGACCATGGCCGGCTGGCCGTCGAGGGTGTAGGTGTAGCTGGTCGTCCGTCCGGTCGGAGTCGTCGCGGTGGCGACACGACCGGCGCTGTCGTACGTGTAGGTGTACTCGCCGCCGAGCGGGTTGGTGACGGTCTTCAGGTTGCCGACCTGGTCGTAGTTGTACGCGGTTTCCCCACCTGTGGCGGCGATGACCTTCGACACGTGGCCGCGAGAGTCGTAGCGGTAGACAGTCGGGTTGCCGGCCGGGTCGACGACCCGGATGGGCTCGTTCGCCGGGTTGTAGTGCGTCCGGACCATGCGGCCGAGCGGGTCGATGACCCGGGTGCGGTTGCCCGCCTCGTCGTAGGTGAATGTGGTGGTGAAGTCCGCCGGGTCCGCGCCAGCGACGTTTCCGCGCGGGTCGGTCACCCCGACCATCCGGCCATCCAGGTCGTACGCCCAGCTGGTCGTGTTACCGGTGGGGCTGACCTGGCTCGTGCGGTGGCCATCGGCGTCGTAGCCGTACTCGGTGGTGTTGCCGACAGCGTCGGTGACGGCGGTGAGCCGGTGGTTGCCGTCGTAGGTGTTGGCCGTCACCGCGCCGGTCGGGTCGGTGGTCGACACCTCGTTGTCCGCCGCGTCGTAGCCGTAGCTGGTGGTGTTACCGAGCGGGTCGGTAACGGAGACGGCCCGGTTGAGCGCGTCGAACGCGGTGGTGGTGATCGCGCCGGTCGGGTCGGTGACGGTGGTCAGGTTGCCGTTGACGTCGTAGCCGTAACTGGTGGTGAAGTCGTCCGGGTCGGCGCCGGGAGCGTTGCCCTGCGGGGAGACGACACGGGCCAGCCGGTTCGCCGCGTCGTACACGTAGGAAGTGGTGGCCCCGGTCGGATCGGTGACAGCGGTGACGTTGCCGACCGGGTCGTAGCTGGTGGTCGTGGTGTTCCCCGCCGGATCGGTCACCTCGGTCAGCCGGTTGGCTGTGTCGAAGGTGTAGGTCGTGGTGTGCCCGGCCGGGTCGGTCATGCTGGTGCGGTTGCCGTTGGCGTCGTAGCCGTAGCTGGTCGCACGGCCCAGCGGGTCGGTGACCGAGGTGACGTGCCCGGCGTCGTCGTAGGTGTAGCTGGTGGTGTGGTCCGCCGGGTCCGCGCCGGCCACGTTGCCCCTCGGCCCGGTGACGGTCAGCATCCGGCCACCGGCGTCATAGGTGTACGTGGTCTCGTTGCCGGCCGGCGTGACCACCGACGTGACGTTGCCGGCGCTGTCGTAGCCGTAGCTGGTGGTCCGTCCGGCCGCAGTGGTGACGGTCTCCAGCAGACCAGTCGAGGTGTACGTGTACGACGTGACTCCGCCGAGCGGGTCGGTCTCGGTGGCCAGCCGGTTGGCACTGTCGTAGGTATAGGTGCTCGTGTTGCCTTCACCGTCGGTGTACGAGGTAATGTTGTTCGCCGCGTCGTACACCCATGTCTCGGTGAAGTCGAACGGCTCCGGCGCGGTGCGGGTCAGCAGATTGCCGCGCTCGTCGTACGTCATGGTCGTGACGTTGCCGTCGGGATCGGTGATCTCGGTCGGTTTGAGCGTCGGGTTGTCGTAGTCGTAGTAGTAGCTGGTCACCTCGCCGTACGGGTCGATCTGCTCGGCCAGGACGCTGCCACGGTAGATGTCGGTCCAGATCCCTCCGTTGTTGTCCGGGAAGTTGGAGACCGAAGAACCCCAGTTCGGAGTGATCGTGGTGCCGGTGGCGTCCGTCTGCTCGATGACCCGACCCGACGAGTCATAGGTGGTCTGCATTACGAGATTGCCGTTCGGATCCGTGATGCTCGTCAATCGAGCGACGGAGTTGTAGGTGTACGTCGTCGTTCCACCGTTGAGATCCCGGACACCAGTGAGCCAACCGTCGGTATAGGTGTAGCCGACCCACCGGCCGTCCGGGAGGTCCACCCGGGTAACCCGGTCGCCTGACTCGTTGTAGGTGAACGTTACGGTCCGCCCGACCGCGTCAACAACGCTGGCGAGGTTGCCCTCGTCGTAGGTGAAGGTGAGTCCGTTTCCGGAGCGGTCCTTCCATGATGACATCCACCCGTCCTCATTGAAGAGGAACGTGTGCTGTTCGTGATTCGTTAGCGTAAAACCAGTTTCTGTCGACCCGACAAGGGTCATCTGCGCGCCTTTTGAGCTTGTCTGCCACTGGTTGCCGCTGACGTGGTCAAAGTAGGCGTAGGAGCCGTTATCGGATCTGAACAGGGCCGAGCCGTCTGACACGTAAAGTAATCCGGGATATGACAACGCCCACCGTGGGCCGAGATTGAACGTAACGAGGTTTGCTGAGGAGTACGTCCGCGTCAGCCGGAAGTTGACGCCAGGGGCGGGAATCTCGGCGTCAACAATGGCTTCGTTCAGTGAAGCGGTTGCGGTGTTGACCGGATCGCCACGGTGAGCCTGGAAGCAGGGCCGGCCGGTCGCGTTTTCGTAGCCGCAGGCGGTGGTTTCCGAGGTTAGCAACAGTGGTGGTGTCGCAACTGCCGGCCAAGCCGGTGACGTGGCCTCCTCGCTCCAGTCCGTCGCGCAGGACCAGTCCTGTGTGGGAGGATTGAATGGCTCTGCGGGAATCGTTGGAGACACCGACACCTTGGCATAATAGAGTTCACCCAGTCTGTAATCTTCCGACGGTAAACTGCCCGGAGCGTAGAAGGCTATCGAATCCGTGAGATCGGGGTACGGTCCCGACTGGCGCGTGTGGCAAGTTTCGACAATCTTGACATCGTCTGACGCGCGATAAACAGCGATATGCTTGGATGGCCAATAGCCATTCCAGGACACGCTCCATCCGACCTGGCCGGGTGGTGCATAATAGCGGACCCAATCTTCCCATGGTCCGATGATCGTGGGTGCATCCGGGATTTCGGCGCTAAGTGATGGAGCGGATTCCGGGGTGGATAGGGTGCTGTCGACTTGTGGCACCAGGGTCATCGCGCTGCCGGTTGGAAGTTGATACTCCTGCTGTACCCAGTCGATGCTGGGGGTGGTGAGCGCAGATTCCGATTTGTTCCCTGCCGCTAGCTGCGCGACCTGTTCCTGGCGTTCTTCCAGGGTCATCGGCTCAGGGATAGGTGGCGGCTCGGCACTGTTGGTCGTCGAAGGCGTATGGGCAGCCTCTGCGGGTGCGGCAGTAGGCGGTATCGCCATACCCGCCTGCAGGATCAACGTAAGAGCGGCTGCGGTTGCGATGAAGCGTGCGCAGGTGATTCTGATCATGGTGGCTACCCCCGTGCGGCCCATTGGGCCAGTAGGCGAAATGATCGTCCTACTTCAATATCACTGCGGGGTTGTGTCCGGCTAGAGCGTGGGGCGGCGAAAAGTGTGCCGTGCGAGGCATAGGGCAATCGTCAGAATCGGCAGCGCCGTAGATCGGACATCCGGTTGACACGGATCTGACCTTGACAGCGCCGCGACATCTCAACCAGACCCGGCGGCACGTCTGGGATCACGAGCGCAGTCAGCCTAGGATCGACGGGCTGAGGCGGTCACAGCTTCACACGTGTTCAACCAGGTGGAGGGGATCGGGGATGACACTGCTGCGGGATTTGATCAACATCCCGACCTCGGTGGGCGACTCCGACTTCGTCGTACGCGCCGCCGCCGGTGCCGACCTGGCCAACTACGTCGTGACCGACCAGCTCCGGGACAGCTTCACCAAGGCACTCGCCAAGGTCGAGCACGCCGTCACCACCGGCCGGTCCCAGGCAACCTTCCTGCACGGCTCCTTCGGCTCCGGCAAGTCGCACTTCATGGCCGTACTGCGGGAGATCCTGCACGGCAACCCCGAGGCCCGCGCCCTGCGCAACCTCGGCGAGCAGGTGGTCGCCGCCGACAGGTGGCTCACCGGGCGGCGGCTGCTCACCCTCACCTTCCACATGCTCGACGCCCGCTCGGTCGAACAGGCCGTGCTGGAGGGCTACCTCAACCAGATCACCGCGCTGCACCCCGACGCGCCGACGCCCGCCGTACACCGGTCCGACGCGCTGCTGACCGACGCGGCCCGGCTGCGCGCCCGGATGGGTGACGAGGCGTTCTTCGCCGCGCTCAGTGACGCCGACCCCGGCGTCGCCGCCGGGTCGGCCAGCAGCGGCGCAGGCAGCGCCGCCGGATCCGCCTCCGCCGTCAGCTCGGACGACGAAACCCCCGGCCTGGCCGTGCTACACAGCCAGCGACAGGGTTGGACCGCAGACCGGTACGCCGCTGCCGCCGCCGAGCCGCCGGGCACCGCCGACCGCGATCGGCTCGTCACCGCCCTCACCACCGCGTTCTTCACCAACGCGGTACGCAGCGGCGAGTACCTCGACCTCGACACCGGCCTCGCCGTCATCACCCGGCACGCCAGCAACCTCGGCTATGACGGGATCGTCCTCTTCCTCGACGAGATGATCCTGTGGCTGTCCACCAAGATGAGCGACCACGTCTTCGTCAACACCGAAGGCGCCAAGCTCAACAAGCTGGTCGAGTCGGCCGACGCCGACCGGCCGATCCCGCTGATCTCCTTCGTCGCCCGGCAACGCAACCTGGAGGAGTTCCTCGGCCCGCAGGTCGGCGGCACCGAACGCGAAGTCCTCGCGCTGGTCCTACGCAGCGTCCAGGGCCGGCTCGGGGAGATCCCGCTCGCCGACACCAACCTGCCGGAAATCACCGAGAAACGGCTGCTCAAGCCGCGCAGCGACGAAGCGAAGGCCGAAATCGACCGGGCGTTCGCCGTGGTCCGCGGCAACCGGCAGGTCTGGGACATCCTGCTGCTCGGCGCCCAGTACGGCGACGCCGGCATCGGCTCCGACGCCACCGCCTTCCGCAAGCTCTACCCCTTCTCACCAGCCCTGGTCGCCACCCTCGTCGCCCTTTCCCAGGCGTTGCAGCGGGAACGGACCGCGATCAAGGTGATGACCGAGCTGCTCGTCGAACGCCGCGACACCCTGCGGATCAACGACCTCATCGGGGTGGCCGCGCTGTTCGAGCCGCTGGTGCTGCGCGGCGAACTACCTGACCGGGTCGAGCTCAGGCAGCGCTTCGAAGCCGCCCGCGACCTGTACGGCAAGAAGCTGCGCCCGCTGCTGCTGCGGCTCAACAGCATCACCGAAGCCGACGCGGCCGCAAACACCCAGTTCGAGCTCGACGACAAGCTGATCAAGACGGTGCTGCTCGGGGCGCTGGTGCCCGAGGTGCCCGCCCTGCACAACCTCACCGCCGGCAAACTGCACGCGCTCAATTTCGGCACCATCACCTCGCCGATCCCCGGCTACGAGCACCAGATCGTGCTCAATCGGCTCAACAAGGTCGCCAACGAGGCCGGCGAGCTGCACCTCACCGACGGCGCCGACCCGGTCGTCACCATCGAGCTGCACACCGTCGACTACGACAAGCTCCTCGACTGGGTCCGGCCCGAAGAGGCGACCACCGGCGGCGCGTTGCAGCAGCTGCTGCGCGAGCTGGTCAGCACCGAGATCGGGCTGACCGGTGCCACCGGGCAGCTCGGCGAGCTGCAACACCCCCGCGAGTGGCGCGGCCGGCGACACACCGTCCAGGTCAAGTTCGGCAACGTACGCGACGGCGACAGCATGCCCGTCGCCGCGCTGCTACCCACCGGGGAAGCCTGGCGCATCGTCATCGACTACCCGTTCGACCCGCAGGGCCGCCCACGCAGCGACGACCGGGCCCGGATCGAAGCCCTGCCGCGCGGCGAACGCAGCGTCTTCTGGCTGCCGCTTTACTTCAGCGACCAGATGATGGGCCACCTCGCCCAACTGTCGAAAATCAACTACCTGCTGGGCGGCACCGGCGAACGGTACAACGACGCCGTCCGCGACTGGTCGGTGAGCGAACGCCAGCAGGGCCGCGTCTACCTCCAGCAGCGGCAGAGCCATCTGCGCGGCACCGTGACCAACGCCCTCAAGCAGGCGTACGGCGTCGCCGTACCGCAGCCCGGCGACGTCGTCGAGGACAGCGTCGGGGTGCTGCACACCCTCGACGACGCCGTCGACGGCGAACTCGGCGACCCGCGCGGCGGCACCCTCGCCCAGGCATTCCACCATCTCACCGGACAGCTGCTGGCCGCGACCTACCCGGGCCGGCCGGCGCTGCCCGAGGACGAGAAACCGCCGACCCGTGCCGAGCTGGCCAAGGTCCTCGACTACGCCCGGCAGGCCGTCGCCGACCCCACCCGGGGCGTCACCGTCCCGGCCACCGACCAGCGGACCCTGCGGCGGATCTGCAACAACCTGCAACTCGGCGAGCTGGCCGACCACCGGTACGTGCTCACCACCAGCACCAGCTACTGGACCCGGCACCTGCTGCAGCGGGCCGCCGCCGACGGCTACCGGGACAGCTTCCCGGTGCACCGACTGCGCGGCCACCTCGACCAGCCGGAGCCCCGGGGCTTCGACCGCAGCCTGCAGAACCTGATCCTCTGCGTCTTCGCCCTCGACCACCAGCTCGCCTGGTACCTCAACGAGGGCCAGGTCACCGTCGACCGGGTCGACGCCGTCACCGACGCCCACGAGCTGAAGTTCCCGCCGATGCCGAGCGACACCGACTGGCACCGGGCGATCGAACGCGCCCAGCACCTGTTCGGTCAGGTGCTGCCGGCCTGGCTCATCCCAGCAAACCTCGCCAAGGCGGCGGCCCAGGTCCGGAAAGTCGCCGCCGAACGCGGACCGGCCGTCAGCGACCTCCTCGACCAGCTCACCGCGCACGCCGGCACCCTCGGCCTCGACCCCGCCGCCGACACCGGCCGGATCGGCGTCACCCGCCGCCTCGCCCGGCTGCTCACCGACCTGCGCCACGAACGCGACGACGTCGTCCTGATCGCCCAACTCGCCGGCGCCGACCTCAGCGACATCGACGACGCGACCGCCGGTACGGCGATCGCCAGCGCGCCGACGATGGTCCGCGCCCTGCGGGACACCCAGTGGGCGGTGCTGACCGCCATCACCTCGATGGCCGCCGACGACGAGCGGGCCCGCGCATTGGTCGACCGGCTGCACACCGCCGCCGGCCACCACCAGCACTCCCTCGACCTGGTCGGCGAGCTGCACGCCGTGTTCGGTGCGGCGGCGGCACTGCTCGCCGAACGCCGCCCCACCTCGACGCCGTCGCCCCCGCCGGACCCGGACCCGGCTCCGGATCCGAGGCCGAACCCGCAGCTGCCCGACGGGGATGCCACGGTCACCGTCGCCGACCCCAGCGGTACGCGGGCCATGGGCTACGACCACACCGGCGGCGGCTCGCCTGCCGTGCCCGGTGCGAAGCCGCCGCGCCAGCGGACCATCGTCGACGAGGCCGGCCTCAAGGAACTCACCGACGAAATCAGCGGCGAACTCGCCCAGGGCAGACGGGTCCGGATCACCTGGGAGACCGAGTGACCGCGGCACCCACCCGGTCGACCGCGACCCCGACCCCGCCGGGCCGACCGGACGCCGTACGGCCCGACGCCGTACGCCGCAAAGTCGCCGCCTGGCTGAAGGAGGACGACGGCACCGACGCCATCGCGCTGCGCGCCGCACCGGTCTGGGACAGCGATGCGGTGATCGTCGTCGGTCGTGTCCGGCTGCGGGTCGTCGCCTGCCCGACGCCGCTCGCCGCCCGCGCCGCCCTGCACGACCGAGCCGACGACGAGAAGCTGGTGCTGCTCACCGACCTGCCCGACGCCGTCCTCGGTGACGGGCTGCTCGCCCACCTCAGCCGGCAGTCCGTCCGCAGCGTCAACGCCTGGGAACTCGTCCGGCAGATGTTCGGCGGCGTGCGACTCGACCCGAGCCTGCCGACCGACCGCCGCTGGCTGCCCGCCGCGCTCGCCGACCACGCCCCCGTCGACGGCTGGCCCACCCCGCCCGGCACGATCCTCACCCGCGACCACGCGCTGCGCTGCCTCACCGCCGAACTGCTCGGCGTCGACCGTGACCAGCTCGACGCCTCCGGACTGCTGCAGTGGACCACCGACGCGCAGGCGCAGCAGCGGTTCACCGACAGGGTCGCCGCCGACGTCGCCGACGGCATCACCGCCTATCTCCGTGACGTCGCCGGGCCGATCGCAGAGCCGGTGATGGCGGCGGTCCGCGCCGGCCACGGCGTCGACGTCATCCCCATCGGGCTGCTCGCCGAGGTGCTCTGGCCCACGCCGGCCGGCGGCACAGCCGGCAGGCCAGCCGGCGCGGCGGCCAGCGGACCGGCCGGAGTCGAAGTCGCCGTCGCCCGGACCCGGCTCGAACCCCGCTTCGGTGCCCTGCGGATGACCCCCGTGCAGGCCGCGGCGCTGCACGACGCCGCCGACGCCTGGGTGGCCCGTGCCCTCGACTCCGACGACGACATGGTCCGCCAGCAAGGGCTTCGGCTGGTCCGCCGGGCCGAGGCCATCGCCGCCGACATCGAGCTGACCAGCCAGTTGGCGGCGTCCAGCCTGCTGCCCGCCGGGGTCACCTGGCGGCTGCGCGCCTTCGCCGCAGCCGTACACGCCGCCCTGCCGCCGCCCGGCGCACCCGCCGCCGGCACCGTCACCAGGGCCGGGCTCAACCGGGCCGAAGCCGCGTTCAAACGCCTCACCGAACACCGGGCTGCCGACCAGGGCAGGCGGACCACCGCCCACATGGCCCTGCGCCTGCTGCGCTGGCTCAGCCGACCGGCCGGCCAGCCACCCCGGACCCTGTACGCCGCCCTGCAACGGCAGGTCACCGTCGACGGCTGGGTGGACCGGGCCCGGCTCGACGTCTTTGCCGGGGACGTCGACCCCGAGGTCGCCGAGGCGTACCAGGCGCTGCACCGGGCCGTCGACGCCCGCCGCGCCCGCCACGACGAACAGTTCGCCGGCCTGCTCGCCGAAGCCACCCGCGCCGACGCCGAACCCGGCCGGATGCTGCGCGTCGAAGACGTCCTGGACCGGGTCGTCGCCCCGATCCTCGACGCCGGACGTCAGGCGCTGCTGCTGGTCATGGACGGCATGGGCGTCGCCGCCGCCACCGAACTCGCCGAATCGCTCACCCGCGACGGCAGCTGGATCGAGCTGACCCAGGCCGGCGGCCCCCGGGCCGGTGTCCTCGCCGCGCTGCCCACGGTGACCGAGGCCAGCCGGTGCAGCCTGCTCAGCGGCCAGCTCGCCGTCGGCGACCGGCAGACCGAGCAGAGCGCCTTCGAAGGGCGGTTCACCGGCGGTCGACTGCTGCACAAGAACTCCCTGCGCGCGGGGGCGGGTGCCGCCATCGACCCCGAGGTGCGGGCCGCGATCGACGACCCGGCCGTGCCGGTGGTGGCCGCCGTCGTCAACACCATCGACGACTCCCTCGGCTACGGCGAGCCCGGCAGCACCGTCTGGGGCCAGGACACCGTCCCGGCCGTACGGGACCTGCTCGCCGTCGCCCGGCACCGGGTGGTGGTGATCGTCTCCGACCACGGGCACGTCGTCGACCGGGGGCCCGAGGCGGTCACCCTGCCCGGCGGCGACGGGCAGAACAACCGGTGGCGACCGGTCACCAGCAGCACCACCGACAGCACCGCGGACAGCAGCGGCGACAGCGCCAGTGACCGGCTCGGTGACGGCGAGACCGTGGTCACCGGGCGGCGGGTGCTGCTCGGCGGCGGCACCGTCGTGCTGCCGTGGCGGGAGGAGTTGCGCTACGGCCCCCGCAAGGCCGGCTACCACGGCGGCGCCGCCCCGGCCGAAGCCGTCATCCCGCTGCTGATGTTCACCGCCGGCAACGAAGAGTCGGTGCCCGACTGGCAGCCCGCTCCGGTCGCCAGCCCTGACTGGTGGCGGGAACCGGTGTCGTCGACAGCACAGCCCGGCACCGGCGGAGGTGGCGGCGGCCGGTCCGGTACGGGCGGCAGGCGGGCCGGCAAGGGCGGCCAGTCGGCGAAGCCGGTCCAGACCGAGCAGCTGTTCGACGTACCCGCCGATCCGCAGCAGCCGACGGCGGCCGCGCCGCCGGTCGCCGCGCCGGCCGATGCGGACCGGGCGCTGATCGACCGGCTGCTCGCCAGCGAGCGGTACGCCCAGCGCCGCAACCCGCGTACCCCGCTCGACGACGACCGGGTCGCCGCCCTGCTCCGGGTGCTGCTGGCCGGCAACGGCCGGGCCGGGCTGGAAACCCTCGCCGCGCAGGCCGGGGTGCCCGCCCATCGGATCCAGGGCACGGTGACCGCGTTGCGTCGGCTGCTGCAGGTCGAGGGGTACCCGGTGCTGACCATCGACGCCGACGGGCAGACCGTCGTGCTCGACAGGCCGCTGCTGGTCGAGCAGTTCGACCTCGGCGAGTCGTCGTGACCGTGCCGACCCCGCCGGGCAGCCCACCGGAAATCTCGCCGCGTCGCCGCCGCGACATCATCGACGCGCTGCGGCGCGGTGCCGTGCCCGCCAACGGCCTCGACGCGCTCGCGGTCGGGCTGGACCGGTTCGCCGCCGCCATCGACGACGACCTCGACCGGGTCGCCGGTGGCGGCAGCGTCTTCAAAGCCGTCCGTGGCGAGTACGGTGCCGGCAAGACGTTCTTCGCCCGCTGGCTGGCCGAACGGGCCAAACGGCGCGGCTTCGCCGCCGCCGAAGTGCAGATCTCCGAGTTGGAAACCCCGCTGCACCGGATGGAGACCGTCTACCGCCGGCTCGTCGAGCACCTCAACACCGAACAGTTCGCCGCCAGCGCGCTACGGCCCGTCCTCGACGGCTGGATCTTCGCGCTGGAGGAGGACGTACTCGCGTCGGGCACCGTCAGTGAATCGGACCGCGACGGGCTCGACCGGGCCGTCAGCGACCTGCTGGAACGCCGCCTCGCCGAAATTTCCCGCAGCACCCCCGGGTTCGCCGCCGCGCTACGCGGCTACCGCGCCGCCACCGCCGCCGGCGACCAGCCCACCGCCGACGGGCTCGCCGCCTGGCTCGCCGGGCAGCCGCACGTCGCCGCCACCGCCCGCCGGGCCGCCGGAGTGAAAGGCGACCTGGACCACTTCGCCGCGCTGAGCTTCCTGCGTGGCCTGCTCACCGTGCTGCGCGACAGCGGCCACCCCGGTCTGCTGCTCGTCCTCGACGAGGTGGAGACCCTGCAACGGGTCCGCTCCGACTCCCGGGACAAGGCCCTCAACGCGCTGCGCCAACTCGTCGACGACGTCCACGGCGGACGGATTCCCGGCCTGTTCCTGGTGATCACCGGTACCCCCGCCTTCTACGACGGCGCACAGGGGGTGCAGCGCCTCGCCCCGCTGGCCCAACGCCTCGCCACCGACTTCGGCGGCGACCCCCGCTGGGACAACCCGCGTGCGGTGCAGCTGCGGCTGCCCGGTTTCACCGTGCCGGCGCTCGTCGAGCTCGGCGTACGGGTCCGCCGGATCTACGGCAGCGGACGGCTCGCCGGCCGGGTCGACGACGCGTACCTGACCGAGCTGGCGACTTCGGTCACCGGCAGACTCGGCGGCACCGTCGGAATGGCGCCCCGGATCTACCTGAAGAAGCTGGTCGCCGACGTGCTCGACCGGGCCGACCAGTTCACCGACTGGGACCCGCGCCGGCACTACCAGCTGACGGTGCGCTCCGACGAGCTGACCCCGGTCGAACGCAACGCGGCCAGCGCCGGCGAGGTCCCGTTGGACCTGCCGTGACCGACACCGGCGAGCTGCACCCGGTCCTGACGTACCACCTGGTCAACAGCCTGGGCTGGCGGGACCTGCGGCCGATGCAACGGGCCGCGGTCGGCCCTATCCTGGCCGGTGCGGACGCCCTGCTGCTGGCCCCCACCGCCGGCGGCAAGACCGAAGCCGCCGTCTTTCCGCTGCTGTCGAACATGGCCGACGCCGGCTGGCCCGGCACCTCGGTGCTCTACCTGTGCCCGTTGAAGGCGCTGCTGAACAACCTGCTGCCCCGGCTGGAACGCTACGCCGACTGGCTCGGCCGCCGGGCCGCCCTCTGGCACGGTGACGTCACCCCGGCCCGCCGCCGGGCGATCCTCGCCAGCCGGCCCGACATCCTGCTGACCACCCCGGAATCGCTGGAAGCGATGCTGGTCAGCGCCAACGTAGACCACCGGTCGTTCTTCGCCGGGGTGCGGGCCGTCGTCGTCGACGAGGTGCATGCCTTCGCCGACGACGACCGTGGCTGGCATCTGCTGGCCGTCCTGGAACGGCTCACCCACCTGATCGGCCGACCGCTGCAACGGATCGGGCTGTCGGCCACCGTCGGCAACCCGGACGCCCTGCTGACCTGGCTGCAGGGCTCCGGCGCGGCCAGCCGCCCGAGCCGGGTCGTCGCCCCCGACACCGCTTCCGCCCCGGCTGCCGCTTCCGCCCCGGTCGCGGGGGCAGCCGTCGCGGACCGGGCACCGCCCGGCGACGTCGAGCTTGACTTCGTCGGCTCGCTGTCCAACGCCGCCACCGTGATCGCCGCGCTGCACGCGGGCGAGAAACGGCTGGTCTTCTGCGAATCCCGGCAGACCGTCGAAGAGCTCGGCCAGCTGCTGCGCCAACGCGACATCACCACGTTCCTGTCGCACGCCTCGCTCTCGGCCGACGAACGACGCCGCTCCGAACAGGCGTTCGCCGAGGCCCGGGACTGCGTCATCGTCTCCACCAGCACCCTGGAGCTGGGAATCGACGTCGGTGACCTCGACCGGGTGATCCAGATCGACGCCCCGGCGACCGTCGCGTCGTTTCTGCAGCGACTCGGCCGGACCGGACGCCGCCCCGGTGCCACCCGCAACTGCCTGTTCCTCGCCCGCGACGGCGACGCACTGATCGAAGCGGCCGCGCTGCTGACCCTGTGGGGCCGTGGCTGGGTGGAGCCGGTCGTCCCGCCGCCTGAACCCCGGCACATCGTCGCCCAGCAGATCCTCGCCCTGAGCCTGCAGCAGGGTCAGGTCGGCGACCAGGAGTGCATCGGGTGGTGGAACGGGCTGGCACCGTTCGACGAAAGCGCCCGGCCGATCCTGCGGCACCTGGTGGACAGCGGATACCTCGACACCGACAGCGGCATGCTGTTCATCGGCCCCGAAGCCGAAAAGCGGTTCGGGCACCGGCACTTCATGTCGATGACCGCGGTCTTCACCGGTCCACCCGAGTTCACCGTCCTCTACGGACAATCCGAGCTCGGCCGGATCGACCCGAGCCTGCTCACGGAGGAGGTCCGGGGTGACCGCCGGCTATTGCTCACCGGGCAGAGTTGGCGGGTCACGTACATCGACTGGCGGCGACGGCGCTGCTTCGTCGAACCTGCCGACGGCGGAGGGAAGGCCCGTTGGACGGCTGGCGGCCTCGCCGGGCTGAGCTACGAACTGACCCGGGCCATGCGTGACGTCCTGCTCGGCACCGATCCACCGGTACGGCTCACCCGCCGCGCGGTCGACCGGCTGCACCGCGTACGCGACGAGCGCTCCTCGCTGGTGCACCCCGGTGGCAACGTCATCCTGCGTGACCGCTCCGGCGACCTGCGCTGGTGGACCTGGGCCGGATACCGGGCCAACGCCACCCTCGCCGCGACCCTCAGCAAAGTGGTCGACCCGGTGCAGCGCTTCGACGACTGCCAGATCCGGCTGCGCGCCGACCTGACCCCCGCCGACTGGTGTTCCCTCACCGCAGACGCCACCGAACGGATCTGTTTGCCCGACGTCGACGAGAAGGCTTTGGCCGGGCTCAAGTTCAGCGCCGCCCTGCCGGCGCGGCTCGCGACGGCCACCCTCGCCGCCCGACTGGCCGACCCGGTTGCCGCCCTGGCCGTCCTTCGCCAGAGCACCCGTTTCATATCGATCTAGGACGGTATGTCTCCTAATCCGTCGACGGTGGCCTGGCGGAGCAGGGCGCTGTTAGTGGTGCCGAGGAACGCGTACGACGTCGCGTCGAAGACGAGGGTCGTCCCGTCGGCCAGGCCGACCCCCACCCCGGGGCGGTTGGCAAGGTCCCGCACCTGCTGCCGGACGGTCACCCCCGGCAGCGAAGCCAACGCGGCGAACAGGGCGCTCCGCTGACCCGAGGTGAGATACCGACCGCCGACCAGCAGCTCACCGGCCCGCTGCAAGACGAGCGCATCGGCGACGCCGCCACCGGGGGCGGCAACGGACGCCGCCTTCGGCCCCGCCGCCGAGGACACACCGGCTCGGAGCCAGTCGAGCACCGCCGCCGGGCTGTCCGGCATGCCGGCGTCGAAGCCCCGCTGCGGCGTACACGGTCGGCCCGACACCGCGTCGGCCGACAAAACGGCGGGGCAGGCCGGCAGCACCAGCTCGTCGGATGCGGCCCGGTCCTGCCGGTACGGCCGGTCGCGGACCAGCCCGTCCCGGGTGCCGTCCGCCGACAGCCAGGTCTGCCGCAACACCCGAGGCCCCTGAGCGGTGCTGAAGCCACCGTCCGGCTGCTGCACCTGGTTGATCGGGCTCGCCACCGTCTCGGTGAACACGAACTGCCCGGCTCGTGGGACGGGCAGGTCCGCCTCGTGCGCCACAAACGCGGCGGTACGCAGGATGTCGGCTGCCTCGGCCGTACCCGGTGGCGGTGCCGATCCGCCAGCCGGCCAGCCACCCCGTACCAGAGCGTCGACGGTGACCACGACGAGCAACGCCGCCAACGCCCCGCCGGCCAGGCCGAGACTCCACCGACGAGCCGACCGTAGGGCCGCGCCGCCGAGCCGCATCATTGTTCGCGCGCCCGGTTCGTCGAGCCGCCTGCTCCGCCGGCATAATCGCTCGGATGACCGATCAGGACCTTCTCGCCCGTGTCCGGGAGCTGCGGGAACGGGGCAGCTCACCCAAGCAGATCGCCAAGGCCCTCGGGATGGCGCCGTCGGCCGTCGCGCCGCTGGTCCGCCAGATCGCGGCGGCCCAGCAGGCACACACCGACCCGGCCGACCGGGCGCTGCTCGGCTGCTGGATCAACCCCGGCTGGAGCGTCGGCCTCGGTCTGGCCGAAGCACCCGACGAGTGGGTGGCCACCGACCCGCAGGCCGGCGTCGAAGTCGGCCCCAGTGGCCTGGTGCACGTGCTCGTCGCCCGCCAGGAGCGCGCCAGCCGGGCCACCGTCTGCGGCTTCCTGATCGACGTCTACTGCCTCGGCGTCAAGAACGCCATCGGCCCGCTGCCGATGAGCGTCGGCGCCATCGACGACTTCCGCCGCGAGTTCTTCGGCACCCTGGACGTGTCTCCGCTGGTCGCACCGCTGGAGCTGGCCCAGCATCTGGTGCACGGCGCGGTCGCGTACGCCCGGGGTCTGGGTTTCGAACCGCACCCGGACTTCGGCCCGACGGCCGCCTACCTCGGCGCACCGGCCACCCCCACGCCGATCCAGTTCGGCCGCGACGGTAAACCGCTCTACATCTCCGGCCCGTACGACGACCCCCGCGCGATCATGCGGACCCTGGAGTCGACGGTCGGTGCCAGTAACTTCGACGTCGTCACCCACGTGTGACGCTGCCGAAAGACGACCTCGTGTCACGGCCAGAGAGCCTAGGCCAGATGCGACGGCTGGTCAGCCGATCACGTCAGCCGCCGGTGCCGCAGTCGGTGACCGGTTGCGTGGACTGGGCCGTGGCGATGATGGTCGGGTCGCGTTCGGCGGGTGCCGTTGCGCCGAAGGGTCCGACCGGCGGCAACCTGGTGTCAGGGTGCGGCTACCGGGCGGTGGTCGGCGTTCGGAGGCTGCCCGGCGGTGGCGTACCGGCGGGCCAGGGTCGTGAATGCGGCGGCCAGCTCCGGCGGGCCGACGACCTCGATGCCGGCGTCGAACATGCCAACGGCGCTCGCCAGACCCACCCACGACCAGGAGCCCAGGGTCAGCCGGCAGCGGCGTGGACCGATCTCCTCGACGACGCCGCCGTAGACGTACCGGGCGACCTCGGCGGCTGGCAGGTCCAGGATCACCTGGCCCCGGCAGGGCCAGGCACCTGAGCTCGCCGAGCCGTCGGAGCCGGCTGAGCCCGCCGAGCCGGCCGCACCGCTTGTGCCGTTCGCGCCCCGGAACCTGGCCGTGACGAACGCGGCGACGCTGTCCGCCGGCAGCTCGCGCGGGGTGAAGCGCGGCCCGGTCGGGGTGCGCGGGGTGATCCGGTCGGCCCGGAAGATCCGCCAGTCGTCGCGGTCGAGATCCCAGCCGACCAGGTACCAGCGTCCCCGCCAGGTGACCAGGTGGTGCGGCTCGACCCGGCGGGGGATGGGCGCTGATCGGAAGTCGAAGCGCAGCACCTCACGGGCCCGTACGGCGTCGCTCACCGCCAGCAGCGTCGCGCTGTCGACCGGCTGCGCGGCGGCCGGCTCGACGGTCGGCCCGGTCGTGACGGCCCCGATCGCCTCGATGGCCGCTACGGCGTCGATCCGGTGGCGCAGCCGCTGCGGCATGACCTGCCGGACGGTGTGCAGCGCCCGCGTCGCTGCCTCCCCGATGCCGGCACCGCTGGCGGTGGCGGTCCGCAGCGCGATGGCGAGCGCGACCGCCTGCTCGTCGTCGAACAGCAGCGGCGGCAGCCGGGCGCCAGCGTCCAGCCGGTAGCCGCCGGCCGGTCCCTTGACCGCCGTGATCGGGTAGCCGAGATCGCGCAGCCGGTCGACGTCGCGCCGGACGGTCCGCGCGCTGACTGCCAGCCGCTCGGCGAGCAGCCCGCCCGGCCACTCGCGGCGGGCCTGCAGCAGCGACAGCAGCATCAGCAGCCGCTCCGAGGTTTTCGGCATGTTTCTCATTCTGACCGTAGTAGCGGACACAACCTGGCCGCTACCGCTGCGAATGTTGCCCCCTGCGCCCGAGACCCGTCGGGCCTGAACCACACAGCAAGAGGCCGACCTTGTCGATCACCACCACCACCTCAACTTCCGCGGCGAGGCGCGCGTACGCGGCGAAACGGTCGAGGAGGTCACCGGCTACTGGGACAAGGTCGTCGACGTCGCTGCCCCGTACAACGGGTAGTCGGGAGCGCGACCGATGACGGTGCTCGACACCCGGGCGCTCAACCGCGCGACGCTGGCCCGGCAGTTGCTGCTTGACCGCGCCGACCTGCCGGCGTACGCCGCCGTCGCCCATCTCGGCGGCCTGCAGGCGCAGGAGCCGCAGGAGCCGTTCGTCGGGCTGTGGAGCCGGCTGCGCGGCTTCGACCCGGCTGACCTGTCGGACCTGCTGCTGCGCCGCGCGGTGGTCCGGACCCATCTGATGCGCCGCACCGTCCATCTGCTGACCGCCGCCGACGCGGTGGCCTGGCGTCCCCGCCACGACGCCATGCTGCGGCAACGGGTGCTCGGGGCGTACCGCCGGGAGCTCGCTGGGGTCGACCTCGACGCGCTCGCGGCGGCCGGCCGGGCGGTGCTGGCCGACGGCGAACCCCGGACGATGACCGGCCTGGCCCGCGCCCTGCCCGACCCGTGGCGGCAGCGCGACCCGAGAGCGCTGGGGGAGGCGCTGGTCGCGGCGCTGATCCCGATGGTGCAGCTGCCGCCGCGTGGGCTGTGGCGTACTGCCGGCGGGGCACGCTACCGGCCGCTGGCGGAGTGGGCGGGCCAGCAGCCGGACCAGCTGACCGGCGCAGCCGGGACCGACCCGGCCGAAGCTAGCACCGACCCGGCCGTAGCCGGCACTGACCCGGTCGGCCAGACGCTGGTACGGCGTTACCTGGCGGCGTACGGGCCGGCCGCCAGCTCCGACCTGCGCGCCTGGTGCGGCCTGGCCGGGCTGCCGGCCGCCGTGGCGGCGGTCCGCGACGAACTGGTCGTCTTCCGCGACCAGCGCGGCCGGCAACTGCTCGATCTGCCCGACGCGCCGCGCCCCGACCCGGACACCCCGGCACCGGTGCGGTTCCTGCCGGCGTTCGACAACGCGATCCTCGGCTACGACGACCGCAGCCGGATCATCGACGACGCCCACCGAGGGCTGTCCGTCGCCGGGGCACGCGTGGTGCTGGTCGACGGCCGGGTGGCCGCCACCTGGACCGTCGACGCCGGCACCGTCACCGTGACCGGGCTGTGTGGCCTCACCCGCGCCGAGCGTGCCGCCGTGGCCGAGGAAGGGGAGCGCGTGGTGGCGTTCCTTACTGACGGCGACAGCCACCGGGTACGACTCACCAACGGCTGAGGGCAGGCCGGTCAGCTCAGGTTTCGCCGCCGCCGATCCGGGCACACCCGGCACCAGGGACGGGAGGGGTGACGACATGGGGCGACGAGACGGCAGCGCCGACCAGGGCCGGGACCAGTTCTCCGAGCACGATCGCGGGCAGGCGTTCGTCGACGACCTGGAGCAGCGGTCGGCGTACCGTCAGGAGATCCTGGACGACGTCGTCGCGCCGCCGAACGACCCGGTCCGGGAGGTGAAGGAGCGCGACCTTGACGACCCGGCCGACGTACCGATCCCGGCCGAGACGCTGCGCGACGGCGGCCCGACCCGCTCCGGTGGCGGCCTGACCACCACCGGTGGTACCGCCGGCCCGGCCAGCACCCGCCGCGCCACCGGCCCCGGTCGGGCCAAAGAGCCCGGCCGGGGGAAGAAGAGCCGCGGTCGGGGCAAGGTGGCGCCGACCACGACCGGTGACGCCACCAGCGGCGGCATGGGTACGCCGGCCGGCGGCACGACCAGCGACGCCACCACCCGCGAGGCGTAGCCCGCCGCCACCCGTGAGTAACCGCCCTGCGGGGTGCCGCCGGTCGGGGCAGGATGGGAAGGGTGACTGACGAGGGCATCAGCGACGGTGGGATCGGCGAGGACGGCGTCCGGGACGAGGGCTACCGGATCGAACGCGACACGATGGGCGAGGTGCGCGTCCCCGCCGACGCGCTGTGGCGGGCGCAGACCCAACGAGCGGTGCACAACTTCCCGGTCTCCGGCCGTACGCTCGAATCCGCCCAGATCCGCGCCCTCGCCCAGATCAAGGGTGCCGCCGCGCAGGTCAACGCCGACCTCGGGGTGATCCCGGCCGGCGTCGCCGAGGCGATCGTCACCGCCGCCGCGCACGTCGCCTCCGGCGGCTACGACGACCAGTTCCCGGTGGACGTGTTCCAGACCGGCTCGGGCACCTCGTCGAACATGAACACCAACGAGGTGCTGGCCACCCTGGCCGCCCGCGAACTGGACCACCCCGTCCACCCGAACGATCATGTCAACGCCTCGCAGTCCAGCAACGACGTCTTCCCGACCTCGATCCACCTGGCCGCTTCGCACCAGGTGGTGCACGAGCTGATCCCGGCCCTCGACGAGCTGGCGACCGCGCTGGACGGCAAGGTCGACGAGTTCGCCACCGTGGTCAAGGCCGGGCGTACCCACCTGATGGACGCCACCCCGGTCACCCTCGGCCAGGAGTTCTCCGGCTACGCCGCGCAGGTCCGCTACGGCCAGGAACGGCTGCGTTCGATCCTGCCCCGGCTGGCCGAGTTGCCGCTCGGCGGCACCGCCGTCGGCACCGGGGTGAACACCCCGCCCGGCTTCGCCGCCGCCGTCATCGCCAGGCTGGCCGAGGCGACCGGGCTGCCGTTGACCGAGGCCCGCAACCACTTCGAGGCCCAGGGCGCCCGCGACGCCCTGGTGGAGACGTCCGGGCAGCTGCGCACCATCGCCGTCGGCCTCTACAAGATCGCCAACGACATCCGGTGGATGGGTTCCGGCCCGCGCGCCGGCCTCGGCGAGCTGCGCATCCCCGACCTGCAACCCGGGTCGTCGATCATGCCGGGCAAGGTCAACCCGGTGGTCTGCGAGTCGGTACGCCAGGTCTGCGCCCAGGTGATCGGCAACGACGCGACGATCGCGTTCGCCGGCAGCCAGGGCGACTTCGAGCTGAACGTGATGCTGCCGGTGATGGGCAGCAACCTGCTCGAAGCGGTCCGGCTGCTGGCCGCCGCCAGCCGACTGCTGGCCCAGCGCTGCGTCGCCGACCTCGCCGCCGACCCGGAGACCTGTCTGGCGTACGCCGAAGGGTCGCCGTCGATCGTCACCCCGCTCAACCGCCACCTCGGCTACGACGAGGCCGCCTCGATCGCCAAGCAGGCGCTCGCCGAGAACAAGTCGATCCGCGCGGTGGTGCTGGAACGCGGCCACGTCGACGCCGGCACGCTGACCGCCGCCGAGCTGGATGCGGCGCTGGACGTTCTGCGGATGACGCGGCCAAGCTGAGTCGGCATACCCTGGTGGGGTGATTACCACCGTGGTGTTCGACGTCGACGAGACCCTCGTCGACCTGCGGCCCGCGGTCACCGGCGCGCTGCAGACCGTCCTCACCGAGCTGCGCCGGCTGACCCCGCGCGCCGCCGAGCTGACCCTCGGCGACATGGCCGACGACTGGGCGGCCGCGTTCGCCGCCGACCCGTCCGCGCCGGTGATGCAGATCCGCCGGGGCGCGCTGGCCCGTTCGCTGGACCGGGTCGGCCTGCCCGAGCAGCTGGACCGAATCACCGGGATCTTCTTCGAGCGCCGGTTCGCGCTCAGCCGGCCGTACGCCGACACGCTGCCCGCCCTGGACCGGCTGCGCCGCCGGTACGCCGTCGGCCTGGCCACCAACGGCAACAGCCGCGCCGACCGGTGCGGGCTGCGCGGCCAGTTCGCCTTCGAGGTGTACGCCCACGTCGACGGCCTGCCGAAAAAGCCGGACCAGCGGTTCTACGACGCCGTACTGACCGCCGCCGGGGTCACCGCCGCCGACCGGGTGGTCTACGTCGGCGACTCGATCCCGCACGACGTGGTCGGCCCCCAGGCGGCCGGGCTGCGGGCCGTCTGGCTGAACCGGCGCGGCGAGTCCTGCCCGCCCGAGGTGTGCCCGGACGCGCAGGTCACCAGCCTGGCGCAGCTGCCCGACGCCCTCGCCGACCTGTTCTGAACCCGACTGCGCTGCTGCACAGCAAAGCGGTCACAGCTCGCCGGCGAGCAGCTGGGACACCGCCTCGGCGGTCGCCTGCACCTGCACGCTGATCGCAGACACGTCCAGGGCGCCCATCGCCACCACCCCGACGCTGGCCTCCATGCCGGGCACGCCGAGCACCGGGGCGGCGACCCCGTACGCGCCGGGCTGCAACTCGCCGCTGCTGGTCACCGGTCCGGGCGTACCGTCGCGGCCGGCCAGGATCGCCCGGCCGGCGGCCCCGCGACCGACCGGGTGCCGCGACCCGGCCCGGTACGCCACGTGGAACGCCGTCCAGCTCGGCTCGACGACGGTCAGCGCCACCGCCTCGGCACCGTCGGCGACGGTCAGGTGGGCGGTGGCACCGGAGGACTCGGC
This sequence comes from Micromonospora sp. LOL_014, assembly GCF_048060245.1. Taxonomy (NCBI): domain Bacteria; kingdom Bacillati; phylum Actinomycetota; class Actinomycetes; order Micromonosporales; family Micromonosporaceae; genus Micromonospora; species Micromonospora sp. LOL_014. The sequence continues at coordinate 130,702 of NZ_JBHMIP010000008.1, read as the reverse complement.
GAGCCGGCGCAGCGCCGGCAGCGCGGCATCGGCCAGCAGCGGCTGTGCCCGCCGGGCCAGCTGCAGCAGCCCGGCACCGAGCCGCAGCCGACCGGCGGTGTCGCGGCGCAGCATGCCGTGCGCGGCCAAGGTGGTGGCCAGCCGGTAGACGGCGGCCCGGCCGATACCGAGCCGGCCGGCGGCCTCGGTGACGGTGATCCCGCCGGTCGCCTCGGCGACCAGGCCCAGCAGGCGCAGCCCCCGATCCAGGGTCTGCGCCGTCTCCGCCCCTCGCGCGTGCACACCGACAGAGTACGGACGGGTGCCAGTCGGTACCCTCGTAGCGTGACGCTCCGTTTGTACGACACCGCGACCAGGTCCGTGCGGGACTTCGTGCCCCGCCAGCCCGGCGAGGTCAGCGTCTACCTGTGTGGCGTCACCGTCCAGTCCGCCCCGCACATCGGTCACCTTCGCTCCGGCGTCAACTATGACGTGCTCCGCCGCTGGCTGACCCACCAGGGGCTGCGGGTCACCTTCATCCGCAACATCACCGACGTCGACGACAAGGTGCTGGACAAGGCGGCCGCCGCCGGTCAGCCGTTCTGGTCGATCGCGTACGCCAACGAGCAGGTGCTGGTTGCCGAGTACCGCAGCCTGAACGTGCTGCCGCCGACGTACGAGCCGCGCGCCACCGGGCACATTCCGGAGATGCACCAGCTGATCGAGCGGCTGATCGAGCGCGGCCACGCCTACCCGGCCGGCGACGGCAGCGGCGACGTCTACTTCGACGTCGCCTCGTACGCCGACTACGGCGCGCTGTCCGGGCAGCGCCCCGACGCGATGCAGCCGGCCGGCGACGGCGCCGATCGGGCCAAACGCGACCCGCGTGACTTCGCACTGTGGAAGGGCGTCAAGCCGGGGGAGCCCGCCGACGCGGCCTGGCGCTCGCCGTGGGGTCCGGGCCGGCCCGGCTGGCACATCGAGTGCTCGGCGATGTGCTGGCGTTACCTCGGCCCCGAGTTCGACATCCACGGCGGCGGGCTGGATCTGACCTTCCCGCACCACGAGAACGAGGTCGCCCAGTCCAAGGCGGCCGGGTTGCCGTTCGCCCGCTACTGGGTGCACCACGGGCTGTTGAACCTGGGTGCCGCGAAGATGAGCAAGTCACTGGGCAACGTCATCGACCTCGATCACGTCGCCCGGCTCGGGGTGCGTCCGGTCGAGCTGCGCTACTACCTGACTGCGGCGCACTACCGGTCCCGCATCGACTACTCCGACGACGTCCTACTGGAGAGTGCCACCGCGTACCGGCGGATCGAGGGGTTCGTCCGGCGGGCGGCGGAGCAGGTCGGCGCGGTCGCCGCCACCGACATGCCGGCGGAATTCGCCGCCGCGATGGATGACGACCTGAACACGTCGGCCGCCTTCGCCGTGCTGCACGACGAGATCCGCGACGGCAACAACCTGCTGGCCGGCGGTGATGATGACGCGGTCCGGGCCAGCCTGGGCCGGGTCCGCGCCATGCTCGTCGTGCTCGGCCTCGATCCGCTCGACCCGGCGTGGGGCGACGCCGCCCCGCGCGACGAGCTGCGTGGCGCGGTCGACGCGCTGATCGCCCTCGCCCTCGACCAGCGGGCGCAGGCCCGCGCCCGGCGCGACTGGGCCGCCGCCGACGCGGTGCGTGACCAGCTCAAGCAGGCCGGCGTCACGGTCGAGGACACCCCGCACGGCCCCCGTTGGACCATTGGAGAGCAGACCTGATGCCCGGCAACTCGCAACGACGTGGCCGGCGGGTCACCCCCAAGAAGGGCACCACCCAGGGCTCCGGCGGCAAGAACCGGTCCAGCCTGGCCGGCAAGGGCCGCACCCTGCCGGCCGATGAACGGCCGTGGCACAAGGGCTACTCCGGCACCGAGAAGCTGCCGAACAAGACGGCCTGGAAGCAGGAGAAGGAACGCCGGGCGGCGGCCGCCGAGGGGCGCACCCCGAAGATCGGCGTACCCGGGACGAAGGACACCACCTGGGGCGGCGGTGGCCGCAGCCGGGGCGGTCCGGCCACCGGCCGGCTGGCCCGGGGCGGTGCCCGGTCCGGGCCGCGGGTCTCCCCGGGCCGCAAGGCGCACCCGCCGAAGGACGCCCCGGAGCTGCTGGTCGGCCGCAACCCGGTGGTCGAGGCACTGCGCGCCAACGTGCCGGCGACCGCGCTCTACCTCGCCCAGGGCATCGACGTCGACGACCGGGTGACCGAGCTGGTCCGGACCGCCGGTGACCGGGGCATCGCGATCCTGGAGATCACCCGGGCCGAGCTGGACCGGATGACCGGCGGTGTGCTGCACCAGGGCGTCGGGCTGCAGGTGCCGGCGTACGCGTACGAGCCGTTCGAGGACCTGCTGGCCGCCGCCGCCGAGCAGCCGGAGCCGCTGCTGGTCGCCCTGGACGGAGTGACCGATCCGCGCAACCTCGGCGCGGTGGTGCGCTCGGCGGCCGCGTTTGGCGCGCACGGCGTGTTCGTGCCGGAGCGGCGGGCCGCCGGGATGACCGCCACCGCGTGGCGGACCAGTGCCGGTGCCGCCGCCCGGACCCCGGTCAGCCAGGTGGTCAACATGACCCGGGCAGTGAAGAAGTGCCAGGCCGAGGGGTTCACCGTGGTCGGCCTGGACGCCGACGGCGAGACCGACCTGTACGACCTGGAGGCCGCGGTCGGTCCGCTGGTCGTGGTGGTCGGTTCCGAGGGCCGGGGGCTGTCCCGGCTCGTCGGCGAGACCTGCGATCTGCGGGTACGCATCCCGATGCACTCCGACGTCGAGTCGCTCAACGCCAGCGTGGCCGCCGCGGTCACCCTCGCCGAGGTCGCCCGCCGCCGTCTGGTCGGCTGACCGGCCGATCGCTGATCAGCGGGTCAGTCACCCGTAGCATGCCCGGGGTCGGTGTCGGGCGGTTCGGGGTGCGGCGGAGGAACAGCGAATGACAGGGCAGGACGGGGACTTCGCCCTCGGTGTCGACCTGGGCACCTCCAACACGGTCGCGGTGCTGCGCTGGCCGGACGGGCGGACCCGACCGCTGCTCTTCGACGGCGTGCCGGTCCTGCCGTCCGGGGTGTTCCTCGGCGACCGGCTGTACGTCGGCCGGGACGCGTCTCGGCTCGCCCAGGCCGACCCGGCCCGGTTCGAGCCGAACCCGAAACGCCGGGTCGACGAGCCGACGGTGCTGCTCGGCGACCATGACGTGCCCACCGCCGACCTGCTGGCAGCCGTGCTCGCCGCAGTGGCCCGGTCGGCGGTGGAGGCGGTCGGCTTCCTGCCGCCCGCGGCGTTGACCTACCCGGCCGGCTGGGGTGCCCGCCGCCGGGAGGTGTTGGCGCACGCGGTGGCCCGCGCCGGTTGGCCGCCGGTGACCTCCGGCGGGCCGGCCACCTCCGGCCCGCCGCCGGTCGGGTCCGGCGCGCCCGGGACCCGGCTGGTGCCGGAGCCGGTCGCGGCGGCCCGCTACTTCGCCGACGTGCTACGCCGACCGGTGCCGGTCGGGCAGGCCCTCGCCGTGTTCGACTTCGGCGGCGGCACCCTCGACATCGCCGTGGTACGCAACGACGGAGTCGACCCGCACGGGCGGGCCCGGTTCGCGGTGATCGGCTCCGGCGGCCTCACCGAGCTCGGCGGTCTCGACCTGGACGCGGCGCTGGTCGAACAGCTCAGCGCGGTGCTCGATCCGCAGGTACGGCAGCAGCTGGCCGCGCCGGCCACCCCGGCGCAGTGGCGCAACCGTCGGCAGTTCTGGGACGACGTACGCGGGGCGAAGGAGATGCTCTCTCGGGCGTCGTCGGCACCGGTCGCCGTGCCCGGCGTGGACCGGGCGGTGCACCTGACCCGCGACGAGTTGGAGCAGGTCGCCACCCCGCTGATCGGTCGGGGCGTACGGGAGACGGCCCGGGTGATCGCGGCCTGCGGCCTCGGCGTCGGCCAGCTCGCCGGGTTGTTCCTGGTGGGCGGCTCGTCGCGGGTGCCGCTGGTGGCCCGGATGCTGCACAGCGAGCTGGGGATCGCACCGACCGTGCTGGAGCAGCCGGAACTGCCGGTCGCCGAAGGCGCGCTGGCCGACCTGCCTGCGCCGGCATCCGTTCCGGCCGCGCCGTCCGCCGTCGCGTCACCCGTACCGCCGGTTGCAGCCGCACCGCCGGTTGCACCCGCACCATCCCCGGTCTCACCCGCACCATCCCCGGTCTCACCCGCACCGTCCGGCCCTGCGCGGCGGCGTCGGCGGCGGCTGCCGTGGCTGGTCGGCGGCGCCGCCCTGGCTCTGGTCGCGGTGACCGTCGCCAGCGTCGTCTACCTGCTGCGGGATCCGGCCCGGCCGATCGAGTTCCGGGCGTTCAGCCAGGTGGGCAAGGCGATCACGGTGCCCGAGGACGCGGACGCCGGGTTCACCCAACTGGTCGACGGCCAGGCGTACGGCGGCTACGTCCGAGACGACGGCCGGCTCGGTGTCGTCGCCGTCGACCCGGCGACCGGCGACAAGCGGTGGGACGAGGCGACGACCGTGCGCGCCGACCGGTGGTTCGGCCTGCGGGCCACCCCGGACGCGGTGATCGCCGTCGCCGACGCCTACAGCAGCGCCACCCGGCCGGTCGCGGTGCTCGACCCGACCGACGGCCGGCAGCTGTGGGATTTCGAGATCCTCGGCAAGGACCAGTTGTTCGTCTTCGACGACATCCTGGTCTGGTCCGACGTGGATGGTGCCCGGCTGGTCGGGCTGGACCTGCGGGACGGCACCGAACGCTGGGCGTACGACAACCCGGCAGACCAGTACGACGCCACCGACACCGCGGTGTACCCGGCGGTGAGCGCCGCCGACCTGACCGGCCCGGCCGGCTTCGACGGCGCCCCCACCACGCCCGACCTGGCCGACGACCGACGGATCGTGCAGCTCACCTCGACCCGGCACGCCCGGGTGTTCGACGCGGGCTCCGGCGAACTGCTCGGCGACCGGTCCAACGTGGCCGCGCCGACCGACCCAGCGCTGGTCTACGCGGGCCGGTTGGTGATCGCGCCGTCGGACAGCAGCGGGTACCGGCTGGCGTCGTACGACCTGTCAGTCTCCGGCGAGCCGGTGAATCTCTACACTCCGGCCGACGACCAGCGGCGGCTGCAGAGCCTCACGCCATGCGGTGGTACCCGGATCTGCCTGCTGGAATCGACCGGCTTCGGCAGCGACACGAACGAACTCGTGGTGATCGACCCGGCCGAGGACGGCGTGCAGTGGCGGGTGCCGGCCGCCGACTTCGAGGTGGTCGTGCCGGTCGGCGACCAGATCCTGCTGCGCCGTACGACGACTCCCTACCTGTCGCTGCTGCTCGACTCCGACGGCGAGGAACTGCTGAGCCGCGACGGGGTGGCGGTCCGGATCGACCGGGCGAACCTGCTGTGGTTCCTGGACGACCCGGGCAGCTACCCGGAGGACGCCAGCGTCGCCGGCGTACCGGCTGCCGCACCGGCCGCCCGGCTCGAACTCGGCGTACTGCAGGGCGTGCGTACCGTGGCCTGCTCGTGGGACCGTAGGGTGATCTTCTGCCCGACCGCTGACGGGTTCGTGACGCACCGGTTCACCGCCGGTTGAACCGGCGCAGCACGGTGTGCAGGGCGAACAGGGTGTAGCCGAGCAGGATCGGCGCGAGGATCGGCATGACCAGCACGGTCAGTACGGCGGCGAGACCGACCACCCCGGCGGCGGCCGGCACCGCCAGCGGTCGCCGTTCGGCGATCCGCCAGCTGGCCCGCACCGCCGCCCGCCAGCCACCGGCGCCCCGGCCGATCTCGACCACGACGAGGCCGGCGAAGCCGGCCACCAGCGCGGCAAGCAGCACGGTGCCGACCAGCATCGCCGTGCCGCCGGGCACCACCTCGGCCGAGATCAGCACGGCGTTGCCGGCGAGCAGGAGCGTGCCGACCACGGCGACCACGGTGGCGACGGCTCCGGGCAGCAGCCCGCGCCAGAATCGCCCGGCCAGGTCCCGCAGATCCGGCCAGTGGCCGTCGACCGTCCACTGGTGGATCGCGGCGCTGGCGGTGGCCAGCGCCGCGCCGGCGGTCAGTACGGCCGCCGACGCGAGCGCGGTGACGATGCCGAGCAGCGCCAGGTCGGTGGCGGCCCGCAGAGTGTCGCGCCAGTCGGCACGGGCCGGTGCCGGGTTGTCCGGCCACTCTGCGGGAGCCATCGACGTCACCCCTTGAGACCGCTGGTGTTGATGCCCTGTACCAGCATCTTCTGGAACGCCAGGAAGAAGAGGAAGACCGGCAGCAGCGACAGTACCGACATGGCGAACATCGGGCCGAGCGAGGTCTGCCCGGTGGAGTCGATGAACAGCCGCAGCCCGATCGGCACCGTGTAGCTCTCCACACTCGGCAGGTAGATCAGCTGGGTCAGGAAGTCGTTCCAGGTCCAGATGAACGAGAAGATCGCCGTGGTGACCAGCGCCGGCCGGGCCAGCGGCACGATGACGTACCGGAACACCCCGAACGGCGAACACCCGTCGATCTTGGCCGCGTCGTCCAGCTCCCGGGGGATGCCCCGCATGAACTGCACCATCAGGAACACGAAGAACGCCTCGGTGGCCAGCAGCTTCGGCACGATCAACGGCAGCGGGGTGTCGATCCAGCCGAACGAGTTGAACATGATGTACTGCGGCACGATCAGCACGTGGCTGGGCAGCAGCAGCGTACCGATCATGATGGCGAACCAGAACCTGCGGGCCCGGAACCGCAGCCGGGCGAAGGCGTACGCCGCCAGCAGGCAGGAGACCGCGTTGGCGACCACGGTCGCCATCGAGATCACCGTGCTGTTCCAGAAGAACCGGCCGAACGAGATGTTGCTCAGGTAGTTCCAGCCGTCCGGGTAGTTCGCCCAGGTCGGGTCCTGCGGGATGACCGACAGGTTGCTGGCCACCTCGGTCGGTGACTTGAGTGACGAGCCCAGCACCCAGATCAGCGGGTAGAGGACCACGACCAGGATGGCGACCAGCACCGCCACCCGGGCGACGCCTCGGGCGGTGCCGCCGGCGGCCCGGCGGCGTGCGGCGCTGCCGCCGTCCGCCGTCGACATCGGAGCAGCTTCGGTAGCCATCAGTCGTTGTCTCCGTCCGAGTAGTGCACCCAGAACCGGCCGGTGCTGAAGAACAGCACCGTGATCAGGCCGATCGCGATCAGGAAGACCCAGGCCAGCGCGGACGCGTATCCCATCTGGAACTCGGTGAAGCCCTTGGTGTAGAGGTACAGCGTGTAGAGCATGGTCGAGTCGACTGGGCCGCCGGTGCCGTTGCTGATCACGAACGCGGCGGTGAAGCCCTGGAACCCGTTGATCGTCTCCAGCACCAGGTTGAAGAAGATCACCGGGGAGAGCATCGGCAGTGTCACGTTGAAGAACTGCCGGATCTTGCCGGCGCCGTCGACCGAGGCCGCCTCGTACAGCTCGGTCGGCACCTGCTTGAGCCCGGCCAGGAAGATCACCATCGGCGCGCCGAACTGCCAGATGGCCAGCACCATCAGGGTCTCCAACGCCCAGTCCGGGTCGTTGACCCACGGCTGTCCGGGGATGCCGAACAGCCCGAGGAAGTCGTTGAACGCGCCGTCGCCGCTGAACATCGCCCGCCAGATCAACGCCAGCGCCACGCTGCCGCCGAGCAGCGACGGCAGGTAGAACAGGCTGCGGAACAGCCCCACCCCGCGGGACTCCCGGTTGAGCAGCAGCGCGACGCCGAGGGCTGCGGCCAACTTCAGCGGTACGGCGACGAACGCGAAGATCAGCGTGACCTGCACTGAGTGGCGGAACGTCTGGTCGTTGACGAACAGGTCCCAGTAGTTCTCAAAGCCCACCCACTCGACGAACTCCCAGGACGACAGGATGTCGTAGTTGGTGAAACTGAGGTAGAGCGAGAAGAGCATGGGGAAGGCGGTGATCGCCATCAGCCCCAGCAGCCAAGGGGAGAGGAAGACGTACCCGGCCAGCCCTTCGCCGTGCCGCCGGCTGCCGCCCTTGGCGCTGCCCCGCCGCTTGTTCGTGTCCGCCGGGGCAGTGTTGGTACTCGTGGCCGGGACGGGTTTCGTGGTCAGGGCCACGATCTGGCTCCTTTCTCGGATCACGGGTCGTGGTGCCCACGGCCCGGATTGCGGTCGTGGTGCCCACGGCGTCCGCCGGGGGCACCACGACCGCGCAAGTCCGGCCCGGACCTACTTGAGGGTGGCTTCAGCCTGTCGGAAGAACTCCGCCGCGGCGTCGGCCGGGCTGGCCTGGCCGTAGGTGACGCTCTCGGCGACCGTGGTCAGGGTGGACCGCAGCGGTCCGTGGCCCTGCGGCGGCGGTGCCGGTGCCGGTCCCATCTGCGGGATCAGCGCGTTCTCGAACTCGACCGTCGCGGTCATGTACGGGTCGTCGAGACCCGCCTGGACCGTCTCCCGGTTGTCGATGTTGGATGGCAGGCCCCGGTCGACGCCGAGGATCTGCGCCGCCTCCGGGTCGTTGGCCAGGAAGTCGATGACGTCGGCGACGACCTCCGGATGCTCGGTGGAGCGCGACCCGGCCCAGTACAGCGATGCCCGCGCCCACTGGCCCTTCGGGTCGCCGGGGTAGGCCACCATGCCGAGTTCGCTCTCGGTCGACTTGCCCAGCTCGGAGAGCTGGTTCGACCACATGAATGAGGTGGCGCCCCTGCCGGTCACCACCAGCTGGTCGGAGACGCCGCCGCCGACGGCCTCGTGTACCACGTCGGCCGGTGGGGTGGCCCCGGCCTCCCGGGCGTCCAGCCAGAACTGGAACCACTCGGTGAGGTCGGCCTCGGTGAAAGCGAGCTGCGACCCGTCGTAGAACTCCTTGCCCTGCGAGCGGAGCCACAGCCAGAGCGCCTTGTAGTCGGAGCTCGGATCCATCGCGCCCCAGTAGCCGTCGCCGGCCGCTTCGGTCACCTGAACGCCCCAGGCGATGAACTCGTCGTAGGTCCAGCCGGTTTCCGGCTCCGGCAGGCCTAGCTCAGTGATCTTGGTTTTGTCGTACACCAGGGCCGGGGTGTTCTCGCCGGCGGCGACCGCGACCTGTTTGCCGTCGATCTGCCCGTACTGGGTCAGGCTCTCCGGGTGGTTGCTCAGGTCGATGGCCCCGGATTCCACGAACGGGGTGAGATCCAGGGTGACGTTGCGTCCGGCGTACTCGGCGAGGCCGTTGTCGTCGATCTGGAAGATGTCCGGCGCGTTGCCGCCGGCCGAGATGGTCGCCAGCTTGTCGTAGTAGCCGGTGAACGCCTGCCAGGTCGGGTTGATGGTGACGTTTGGGTTCTTCTCCTCGTACAGGTCGAGGGCCTGCTCGGTGAGCTCGGCACGGGACTCGCCGCCCCACCAGAAGAACTCGATGGTGACCGGCGCGTCCGGGTCGGACGAGCCGCCGTCGTCTCCGCAGGCGGCGGCGCCGAGGACCAGCGGCACGACAGCGGTGGCGGCGATACCGCGCAGCAGGCGGCGCCGGCCGAAGGGGGTACGGTGAGCACGCTGGGCAGGCATGTTCGCCGTCGGTGATGTTGCGGGGTGCATTGCGCTCACTCCTTGGGGTTAGGAGGCGACATCGGCTGGCGCGGCGGTAGCCGCGCCGCCCGGGTCCGCATGACGGTGCGGCCCCGGGCCCGTCGAGTCGCGGATGACCAACTCGGTCTGGAGCGTTACCTGGGCGGTGGTGCGACGGTCGTCGCCATGCTGAAGCAGCATGTCGACGGCCGCCCGACCGGCGGCCGCATTCGGCGTGGCCACCGTCGTCAATTTGGGTCGGGTGAGCCGGCTCAGCGCGATGTCGTCGATGCCGACCACGCTGATGTCTCGGGGCACCACGACCCCTTGTGCGTCGAGCCCTTCGATCAGGCCGATCGCCATCAGGTCGTTGTAGGCGAGCACAGCGGTCACCTCTGCCCGGCGGACCTGTTCCGCCGCGGCGATGCCGCCGCCCTCGGTGGGCGGGTTGGGGCCGATCACGGTCAACGTGACGTCCGCCGAACGGGCCGCCGAGGTGGCGGTCCGCCGGATCTCCCGATTGGTCCACGATCCGCGCGGCCCGCCGAGCAGCGCGATCCGCCGGTGGCCGAGGCCGATCAGGTGCTCGACGGCGAGCCGGGCACCCTGGCCGACGTCGATCACCACATTCGGCAGGCCGGTCACCTGCCGGTTGATCACCACCAGCGGCACGTCCCGGCTGAGCTGCTCGATCAGACTGTTGCTCATCCGAGGGCTGCACAGCAGCACCCCGTCGACCTGCTTGGCGAGGGCGTGGACCAGCTCCTCCTCGACCGCCGGATCCTCGTTCGTGTCGGTGACGAAGATGTGGTAGTCGCGGTGCCGGGCCTGGCTCTCCGCCGCCTTGATCAGCGGCGGGAAGAACGGGTTGGCGATGTCGGCGACGATCAGGCCGATGTTGTGGGTCCGGCCGGTGATCAACGCGCGGGCCGCCCGGTTAGGGCGGTAGCCGAGATGCTCCGCGCAGGCCAGCACCCGGCTGCGGGTCTCCGGGTTGACCAGGTGCGGCGCCGAGAACGTGCGGGACACGGTGGAGATGTGCACTCCGCAGGCCCGTGCGACGTCTCGAATGGTGGCTGGCACGCGTCGTCCTTCGTCGATGCGGCCGTCACCCCTGGCGGGGCGGCGACCGGTGTGGCTGGGGTCACGTCGGTTCGCCAATTAATGCAAACGGTTGCTCAGGTGTCAACGGTCTTCGATTGCGAGTTTGTTGCGACCGTGGTCGTACTGGGTGATCAGACCCTCGCGTACTGACATAAAACGGGCCAGATGATCCCTGGGCATTGACGAAGGTGTCCGTCCCGTGGCAACTTCTGCTGCAAACCTTTGCAGCCAAACCCGGAGGCGGAGCAGGATGTCCCCAGAACCCGATCGGCGGCTGCGCTACGCGCTCGTCGGCGCCGGCGCCCGCGCCGAGATGTTCGTCCGGTCCCTGGTCCTCGACTACCGGGACAGCACCGAACTCGTCGCCTTCGCCGACAGCAACCAGGCCCGGATGGACGCGCACAACTCCTGGCTCGAGGAACTCGGCCGCGACGCCGTACCCACCTACCCGGCCAGTGACTTCGTCACCATGCTGAGCAAGGAACGGGTGGACGTCGTCCTGGTCACCACCGTAGACCGGGTGCACGACGAGTACATCGTCGCCGCCCTGGACGCCGGCTGCGACGTGATCACCGAGAAGCCGATGACTGTCGACGTGCCGCGTTGCCAGCGGATCCTCGACGCGGTGGGCCGGACCGGTCGCACCGTCCGGGTCGCCTTCAACTACCGGTACAACCCGCTGCACGAACGGGTCCGGCAGGTGCTCGCCGACGGCGAGATCGGCGAGATCGGCTCGGTGCACTTCGAATGGCTGCTCGACGTACGCCACGGCGCCGACTATTTCCGCCGCTGGCACCGCGACAAGGCCAACTCCGGCGGCCTGATGGTGCACAAGGCCAGCCACCACTTCGACCTGGTCAACTGGTGGCTGGACGCGGTCCCGGTGCAGGTCTATGCGGCCGGCCGGCTGTTCTTCTACGGCGAGTCCGGCCGCCGGCACGGCTACGCCCGCGACTACGACCGGGCGCACGGCGAGGTTGCCGCCGCCGGTGACCCGTTCGCCCTGCAGATGGCCGCGCACCCCCGGCTGCGCGCGCTTTACCTGGAGGCCGAGGCCGAGGACGGCTACCGCCGCGACCAGAACGTCTTCGCCCCCGGGGTGACCATCGAGGACGACATGTCGGTGCTGGCCAGCTACTCCACCGGGGCCACGATGACGTACCACCTCACCGCGTACGCCCCCTGGGAGGGCTACCGGGTGATGTTCAATGGCAGCAGGGGTCGGCTCGAGTTGGAGGTGGTGGAGAGCGACTTCGTCAGTCCGTACGCCGCCGGCGAACTCAAGGGCGCCGCGCTGCACGGCGTCCAGGCCGCGGTCGAGGAGGGCTGGGCCAAGCTGACCGTCCGACCGTTCTGGGAGCAGCCCCGGCAGGTGCCCGTCGCCGGCTACACCCGGTCCGGGCACGGCGGCGCGGACGCCAAGATGACCGCTGTGCTGTTCGGCGGCGAGACCGACCCGATGGGCCGGGCCGCCACCGCCCGCGACGGTGCGCTCGCGCTGCTGACCGGGCTGGCCGCCAACCGGTCCTTCGAGACCGGCCAGCCGGTCCGGGTGTCAGACCTGCTCACCGTCGACTGACCGGCGGGTCTGGCCACGGCGTACCGGCCGGCACCGCCCCACCGCACAGCGACGACCCCTGATTTCGTACCCCGAGGAGCCTGCTTCCGTGTCCCCGCAACCCGACCGGTCGGACCAGCTGTTCCCAGCCGAACCCGCCCAGCGGTCCATCGCCCGCGAGCTGTACGCGCACGCCCGGGACCTGCCGGTCATCTCGCCGCACGGCCATGTCGACCCGGCGCTGCTCGCCGACGATGAGCCGTTCCCCGACCCGGCGCGGCTGCTCGTCGTGCCGGACCACTACGTCACGCGGATGCTGCTCAGCCAGGGCATCCCACCCGGCGAGCTCGGCGTACCGACCCGGCCGGGGATCCGGGCCCGGCCGCCGGCCGGCGACGGCGACTACGCCACCGAGACCGACGGCCGGACCATCTGGCGCCGGCTCGCCGCCAACTGGCACCTGTTCCGGGGCACCCCGTCGCGGCTGTGGCTGGAGAAGACGTTCGCCGAAGTGTTCGAGGTGGACGCCGTACTCGGCCCGGACACCGCCGACGACGTCTACGACGCGATCGCGGCGAAGCTGGCCGAACCGGCGTACCGGCCCCGGGCCCTGTTCGAACGGTTCAACATCGAGGTGCTGGCCACCACCGAGTCGCCGCTGGACGACCTGGCCCGGCACGCCAAGCTCGCCGCCGACGGCTGGGGCGGGCCCGGCGGTCGGGTGATCACCACGTTCCGGCCGGACAACGTTGTCGACTTCGAGTTCGACGGCTGGGCGGACAACGTCGCCGCGCTGGGCGCGATCACCGGCTCCGACACCGGCACATACGGCGGCTATCTGGCGGCTCTGCGGGCCCGTCGGCAGGCGTTCATCGCGGCTGGGGCGACCAGCTCCGACCACGGCCACCCGACCGCGCTGACCCTGCGGCTGGACCAGCGGGAGGCCGCCGAGCTGTACGACCGAGGGCTGCGCGGCGAGGCGACGGCGCAGGACGCCGAGGCGTTCCGGGCGCACATGCTGGTCGAGTTCGCCCAGATGTCCATCGAGGATGGACTGGTGATGCAGCTGCACCCCGGCTCGGTGCGCAACCACAACAAGTGGCTGTACGCCACCCACGGCCGCGACGTCGGCGGCGACATCCCGCAGGCCACCGAGTACCTGCACGCGCTGACCGCGCTGCTCGACGCGTACGGCAACGACCCACGGCTACGAATCGTCGTCTACACCCTCGACGAGTACACCTTCACCCGCGAGCTGGCCCCGCTCGCCGGCGGGTACGCCGCCCTCTACCTCGGCGCGCCCTGGTGGTTCCTGGACTCGCCGGAGGTGCTGCGCCGGTTCCGGGAGGCGGTCACCGAGACCGCCGGGTTCTACAACACCGCCGGTTTCGTCGACGACACCCGGGCGTTCTGCTCCATCCCGGCCCGGCACGACGTGGCCCGTCGGGTCGATGCCGCCTTCCTGGCCCGGCTCGTCGCCGAACACCGGCTCGGCCTCGATGAGGCGGCCGAGACCATCGTCGACCTGGCGTACCGGCTGCCCAAGCGGGTCTTCAAGATCGGGGAAAAGCTGCCATGAATGTGACCATCACCGGCGTCGACGTGCACGACGTACGGTTTCCGACCGCCGCGGCCGGCGACGGCTCGGACGCGATCAACCGGGGCGACTACTCGGCCAGCTACGTCGAGCTGCGCACCGACTCGCCGGACGGGGTCTTCGGGGCCGGCTTCACCTTCACCAACGGCCGCGGCAACGAGATCACCTGCGCGGCCGTACGCGCCCTCGCCCACCACGTCACCGGCCGGACCGTCGCCGAGATCGTCGCCGAACCGGTCGCCTTCTGGCGGTCACTCACCGCCGACGTGCAGCTGCGCTGGCTCGGCCCGGAGAAGGGCGTCATTCACATGGCGTGCGGCGCGCTGGTCAACGCCGTCTGGGATCTGCGGGCCAAGCTGGAGGGCAAGCCGCTGTGGCGGCTGCTCGCCGAGATGCCCACCGACGAACTGGTCGCCAATGTCGACTTCCACCACATCAGTGACGCGATCACGCCGGACGAGGCCGCCGCGATCCTGGACAAGGGGCTGGCCGGGCAGGCCGACCGGCTTGCCGAGCTGGAACGTGACGGCTTTCCGTCGTACACCACATCGGTCGGCTGGCTCGGCTACCCCGACGACAAGGTCCGGGCGTTGACCCGGGCGGCGTACGCCGAGGGTTGGCGGGCGATGAAGATGAAGGTCGGCGGCCCGATCGACGACGACATGCGCCGGGCCCGGATCATCCGTGCCGAGATCGGTTCGGACGCGTTGCTGATGATGGACGCCAACCAGGTGTGGGACGTCGACGAGGCGATCGCCAACATGGCCCGGCTGGTCGAGGTCGACCCGTACTGGATCGAGGAGCCGACGCACGCCGACGACGTGCTCGGCCACGCCCGGATCGCCGCCGCCGTCACCGAACTGTCCGACGGCCGGTGCCGGGTCGCCACCGGCGAGGTCGCCGCCAACCGGGTGATCTTCAAGCAGTTGATGCAGGCCGAGGCGATCCGGGTCTGCCAGATCGACTCCTGCCGGATCGCCGGGGTCAACGAGGTGCTGTCGGTGATCCTGATGGCCGCCAAGTTCGGTGTGCCGATCTGCCCGCACGCCGGCGGCGTCGGACTGTGCGAGTACGTGCAGCACCTGGCGATCTTCGACTACCTGCGGGTCGGCACCTCGCTGGACGGCCGGATGGTCGAGTACGTCGACCACCTGCACGAACACTTCGTCGACCCGGTCCGCACCCGGGGCGGCCGCTACCTGGTGCCCGAGCAGCCCGGCTACAGCGCCACCATGAAACCGGCGTCGATCGCCGAGTTCTCCTTCCCGGACGGGCCGGTGTGGCGGTGAACAACGACATCCCGTTGCTCAGTATGGGCACCCTGGGCCGGGTGCCCGCGGACAGCCGACCGCTGGTACGCCCCGGCGACGTCGACGCCGGTATCGTCCACCTGGGCCTCGGTGCCTTCCACCGGGCCCACCAGGCGGTCTACACCGAGCAGGCGGTCGCCGCCGCCGGCGGTGACTGGGGCATCGTCGGTGTCGCGCCACGCAACATCGACGTGGTGCGTCGGCTCACCGACCAGGATTGCCTGTTCAGCGTCACCACGCTGTCCACCGCCGCGGCCCGGACCCGGGTGGTCGGCGGGCTCGCCGGGGTCCGGCACGCCGCCAGCGACCCGGCGGCGGTGGTGGCGCTGCTGGCCGACCCGGCGATCCGGGTGGTCACGCTGACCGTGACCGAGAAGGCGTACCAGTTGGATCCGGTCACCGGGCGGCTGCGGCCGGACGAGGCGGTCGCCGCCGACCTGACCACCGACCGGCCGCCGGTGACCGTTCCGGGCCTGCTGCTGCGCGGGCTGGCGGCCCGCGCCGCCGCCGACGCCGGCCCGCTCGCCCTGGTCAGCTGCGACAATCTGCCGTCGAACGGGCGCCGGCTGCGTGGTCTGGTCAGCGAGGCTCTGGCGTACGCGAAGGTGCCCGACGAAAGCGCCGACTGGGTGCACGCCAACGTCACCTTCCCCGGCACCATGGTCGACCGGATCGTGCCGGCCGCCACTGCGCAGACCCTGGCCACTGCCCGGTCCGCGCTCGGCGTCAGCGACCTGGCGGCGATCGCCGGGGAGCCGTACTCGCAGTGGGTGGTCGAGGACGACTTCCCCGGCGGCCGGCCGGCCTGGCAGACCGCCGGGGCGGTGCTGACCGGCGACGCCGGCCCGTGGGAGCGGCTCAAGCTGCGCGGGCTCAACGGGGTGCACTCGGCCATCGCCTACCTCGGGGCGCTGGCCGGGTACGACACCATCGCCGAGGCACTGGTCGGTATCCCCGGCCTGCCCGAGGTGCTGCGCCGGCTGATCGCCGAGGACGTGGCGACCAGCTTCACCCCGCCGGACGGGGTTTCGGTTGTCGGTTACGGCGAGTCGGTGCTGGAGCGGTTCGCCAACCCGGCGATCCGGCACCGCACCATCCAGGTGGCGATGGACGGCTCGCAGAAACTGCCGCAGCGGGTGCTGCACACCATCGCCGAGCGGCGTGCGACAGGGGACCGGCCGTACTGGTCTGCGCTGGTGGTCGCCGCCTGGATGCGGTTCGTGCAGGGGCGGGCCGACGATGGGGCCGAGCTGCCGCTGGACGATCCACTTGCCGGGCGGATCCGGGCGGCGCTGGCTGAATCCGGTGCCACCCCGGCGGGCGTGGTCGCCACGCTGCTCGGGCTCACCGAGGTGTTCCCGGCGGAGCTGGCGGCCGACCCGGAGGTCCAGGAAATGATCACGACCTGGCTGACCACGCTGGACCAGCATGGGGTGGTCGGCGCGCTGACCGGCGCGGTCGGCTGACGGCGGCCGTCGACAGGTGGAGGTTCCCGACGTGACGAGCAACCCGCCCCGGGTGGCCCTGATCGGCGCCAACGGGCATGGCATGTGGCACCGGCGGCAGATCGCCCCGCTGCACGCCGCTGGTGAACTGCGCCTGGTCGGCCTGGTTGACGTACGGCCGGTCGAGCCGGCACCCTACGCCCCGGTCCCGGACGGGGTGCAGGTCGACACCGACCACCGGCGGATTCTGGCGGACACCCGGCCGGACGTGGTGGTGATCTGTACGCCGCCGCACACTCATCTGCCGATCGCCCTGGACGCCCTGACCGCCGGCGCGGACCTGCTGCTGGAGAAGCCGCCGGTGCTGTCGCTGGACGAGCACCGGCGGCTGACCGCTGCCCTGGCCCGGCACGGCCGGGCCTGTCAGGTCGGTTTCCAGGCGCTCGGATCGGCGGCGCTGGCTGAGCTGATTGCAACGGCCACCGGCGGTCGGCTCGGCTCGGTCACCGGGATCTCGACGGTCGCGTCCTGGCAGCGCGATGACGCGTACTACCGGCGGTCGCCGTGGGCCGGGCGGCGTACGGTCGACGGCCGCCCGTCGTTGGACGGTGCGCTGGCCAACCCGTTGGCACACGCCACCATGCAGTGCCTGGCGGTGGCGGCAGCGGTGGATCCCAGCCCGCCGGTGCTGGTCGAGCTGGAGCGCTACCGGGTGCGTCCGATTGAGGTGGACGACACCGCGTCGATGCGGATCACCCTGAGTTCGGGGTTGTCGATCGTGGTCGCGGTGACCTTGGCCGGGGAGAAGTTCATTCCGGGTGAGGTGCTGGTGCACGGTACCGCCGGCACTGCGGTGCTCGAGTATCCGACGGACCGGCTGCGGCTGCCCGGCGAGCAGGCGATGCGGCCGGTGCCGGGGCGGACCGGGCTGCTGGAGAACCTGCTGGCGCACCGCAGGGATCCGTCCGGTGTACCGCTGATCGCCCCGCTGAGCCGGACCGAGGCGTTCACCGCGTTGCTGGAGGTGGTTCAGGCCGCTCCGGAGCCGTGTCTGATCGGTCCCGACCGAACGGTCGCGACCGGGGCGGCTGGAACGGACCGGGTGCTGACGATCGAGGGCGTGAACGCGGTCGTCCGGCGCGGTGCGGCCGAGTTGGCGCTCTTCTCCGAGCAGGAGGTGCCGTGGGCGGTCCGGCCACACCGGGCCCGGCTGGCGCAGGGGGTGGTGGGCCGCTGACCGGGTCGGCGGAGAACGTACTGCAAACTGGCGGCCGCCGCCGGTGTCGCGAAGTCGGACAGATTAGTCGTCCTCTCGGCAAATTGATGTCGGGTAAATAGGTCTCGCCCGAATGCAATGCAAACAATCTGCAAACAACTTGCATTGACACATTTCGTGATGAAACTTATCGTTTGGGTTCAGGAAGATTGCGTCAGTGTTACGTGATCGAGTCCAGACAATAGTTTGCGGAGTGTGGTAATGCGACTGAGGAGATTGACTGCCGCTGTTGCCGGAATCGCGATCGTGGCGGTGCTGCCGGCCCCGGCCGCCGCCGGCCGGGACACCGGTTCCGACCGGCTGTCCTGGACGGCCCGGTCGCTGGGCCGCCAGGCGTTGCCACCGAACGACGGTTGGGCGGCCGCCGGTGCCGGCACCACCGGAGGATCGGCGGCCAGCCAGGACAACGTCCACGTGGTCGACAGCCGAGCCGAGTTGATCGACGCCCTCGGCGGCGACAACGCCACCAACCGGAACAACGACACCCCGAAGATCATCTACATCAAGGGCACGGTCAACGGCTTCGAAGGGCCGGACGGCAACCTGCTGACCTGCGCTGACCTCGCCGACCCCGAGTACGACTTCGACGAGTTCCTGGTCACCTACGACCCGGCCGTCTGGGGATACGAGAACGACCCGAGTGGCCCGCTCGAGGACGCCCGTCGACGGTCGGTCACCAACCAGACCCGGTACACCCAGATCAACGTCGGAGCCAACACCACCATCATCGGGCTGCGCGGAGCCCGGCTGGAAAACCTGACCCTGATGGTGGACAGCGTCCGGAACGTCATCGTCCGCAACATCGTCTTCGACGACGCGTACGACTGCTTTCCCGCCTGGTCGCCGGATGACGGCGACGCCGGCAACTGGAACTCCCAGTTCGACCTGATGTCGGTGCGTCGCTCAGAGAATGTCTGGGTCGACCACAACACCTTCACCGACGGCGACAACCCGGACAGCGCCCAACCGATCCACTTTGGCCGGCCGCTGCAGGTGCACGACGGAGCGCTCGACATCACCCACACAGCCAGCCTGGTGACCGTCTCCTACAACCGGTTCGACGGCCGGGACAAGGTCATGCTGATCGGCTCGTCGAACACTGTCGGCCCGGACGTCGGCCGGCTCAACGTCACCCTGCACCACAACGTCTTCGATGGCAGCCTGCAACGGCTGCCCCGGATCCGGTTCGGTCAGATCGACGTCTACAACAACCACTACGACCTGTTCGGCGACGATTTCGAGTACGCCGTCGGAGTAGGCGTACAGGGCGCACCGTACCTGGAGAACAACTCGTTCCGGCTGGGCTCCGGGATCGACACCGCCGACCTGCTGCACGACTGGGGCGGCACCGTGCTGACCGAGAAGGGCAGCTGGGTCGGGCAGGGTCACCGGCCGCTGCGCCCGGCCAGCCTGCTCGACGCGTACAACGCGGCGAACGACCCGGACCTGGGCGACGACGCTGGCTGGACCCCGACCCTGCGGCACGGGCCAGTGCTGCCCGCCGCCGTCGTCCCGATCTACACCCGGCTTACCGCAGGCGCCGGCAAGCTCCCGGTCTGACCTGTCGGCAGGCTGCCGGTCTGACTGACCAGCCTGGCCGGGTCACAAGCGGGGTGGGCCGGCGAGACGCCCGCCGGCCCACCCCTTTATCCGCACCGCCACCGGCGTGGTGCCAACCGAAGGAGCGCACGTGCAGAGCAGAACGAGCGGACGCCGTCGTGGGCTGTTGGCCACGCTGGGCGCGAGCGCGGTCACCGCGACGCTGGTCCTCGCGGCGACCAGCGGCAACGCTCACGCCGCGACGTTGTTCCAGGCCGACTTCGAAAGCGGCGGCACCAGCGGCTGGTCCAAGTCGGGCGGCAGTTGGGAGGTCGTCTCCGACGGCAGCCAGGTGCTACGGCAGGACAACACCGGCAGCAACCTGGCCCGGTTCTTCGCCGGCAGCACCAGTTGGACCGACTACCAACTGCAGGCCAGAGTCAAGCCGTTGTCGTTCAACGGATCCGACCGATTCGTCGGCATCGCCTCCCGGGTCACCAGCAACACCAGGATGTACCGGTTGGCGCTGACCAGCAACAATCGCGCCGAGCTGCAGGTGGTCAACGGCAGCCAGATCACTGTGCTCGGCTCGGCGGCACTGAGCGTGGCCACCGGCACCTGGTACACCCTGCGGATCGAGTCGAGTGGCAGCACCGTCCGCGGCTACGTCGACGGCAGCCAGATCGGCTCCGGCAGCGACGACTCATACGACTCCGGCCGGATAGCCCTGGTCACCGGCTACGCCGGGGCCAGCTACGACGACGTCAGGGTGGACACTCTCGGCTCCGTACCGGAACCCACGACCCCCGCGCCGACCACCGCGCCGCCGACCAGCCCGCCGCCGACCACCGCGCCGCCCACGACCGCGCCGCCGACCAGCCCGCCGCCGTCCGGTGACACCCTGTACGTTGCGCCGAACGGTAGCGACAGCGCGTCCGGGACGGTGTCCGACCCGACGACGCTCACCTCGGCGATCACCCGGGTCGCCCCCGGCGGCACGATCTACCTGCGTGGCGGCACCTACCGATACTCGCAGACCACCACCATCGGTCAGGGCAACAGCGGTACGCCCAGTGCCCGTAAGAATCTGTACGCCTACCCGGGCGAGACGCCGATCCTGAACTTCTCGGCACAGAGTGAGGATTCGGCCAACCGTGGGCTGGCGATCGGCGGGTCCTACTGGCACGTATACGGCATCATCGTCGAACGGGCCGGCGACAACGGGATCCTGCTCGCTGGCAACCACAACATCATCGAACGGGTGGTGACCCGGCACAACCGGGACACCGGCCTGCAGTTGTCGCGGCTCATCGCCGGAGCACCGCGCGACCAGTGGCCGTCAAACAACCTGGTGTTGAGCTCGGTGTCGCACGACAATGTCGACTCTGACGGTGAGGACGCCGACGGATTCGCCCCGAAGCTCACCGTCGGTCCCGGCAACGTCTTCCGCTACACCGTGGCGCACAACAACATCGACGACGGGTACGACCTTTACACCAAGAGTGACACCGGACCGATCGGCGCGGTGACGATCGAGCACTCCCTGGCGTACGACAACGGCACGCTCAGCAACGGTGGTCAGGCCGGCGACGGCGACCGCAACGGCTACAAGCTCGGCGGCGAGGACATCGGCGTCAATCACACCATCCGGAGCAACATCGCGTACCGCAACGGCAAGCACGGGTTCACGTACAACCGGAACCTCGGCACGATGACGGTGTCGAACAACGTCAGCATCGGTAGCGAGGAGCGCAACTTCAACTTCGACGGTGGTAGCTCGGTGTTCCGTGGGAACACGTCGTGCGACAGCGGCTCGAACGACCGGATCATCGGCAACTCAGACAGCTCGAACCAGTTCTGGTCCGGCTCGAACGGCCCCCGGTGCTCGGCATACTCGGGCTCGTTGGGCTGGTCGTTCGCCTCGGACGGTCGTCTCGTGGTCACCTTCGGGGGACGGGTGGTGACACCGTGACCGGCTTCGTCCACTGACCAGGACCGTCCACCGGAAAGTGTGCGGCCGGTCTTCCCAGCTGGGAAGACCGGCCGCACGCGACGAATCAAACGTCGTGACTCCCAGCCGGGGCGGCGGTGGTCAGAGCCGCTGGCCGTTGGCGGCGTGGAAGGCGTGGTGCTGGCCCGGCCGGGGTCGGACGAAGACGGTGTCGTTCATCCGCGGCATGTGCCGGCGGTCGGTCCGCACCACGAACCGCTCCGAACTGCCGTCGAGCGTCGCGTAGCCGTAGACGTTGGCGTCCGAGCCGAGGTCCTCGACCAACTCGACCGACATCGGCATGCCGCCCTCGGAGGCGCCGACCAGGTCGCAGTCCTCGGGACGGAACCCGACGGTGACCTTGTTGCCGCCGCCGTTGGCCTTGGCCGCCTCGACCTGCTCGCGGCTCAGCTCGACGACCAGGTCGGCGAAGACGGCACCCTGCTCGGTCAGCGGGACGGTCTTGATGTTCATGGCGGGCGAGCCCATGAAGCCGGCGACGAAGACGTTCGCCGGTACGTCGTACAGGTTCCGCGGGGTGTCGACCTGCTGCAGTACGCCGTCGAGCAGCACCGCCACCCGGTGGCCCATCGTCATCGCCTCGACCTGGTCGTGGGTGACGTAGACGGTGGTGACCCCCAGCTTGGCCTGCAGCGAGGCGATCTGGGTACGGGTCTGCACCCGCAGCTTCGCGTCGAGGTTCGACAGCGGCTCGTCCATCAGGAAGACCTGCGGCTCCCGGACGATCGCCCGACCCATCGCGACCCGCTGGCGCTGACCACCGGAGAGCGCCTTCGGCTTGCGGTTGAGGTACTCCTCCAGCTGCAGCAGTGCGGCGGCTTCCTTGACCCGGCGGTCGATCTCCGACTTCGAGGTCCGGCGCAGCTTCAGCGCGAAGGCCATGTTCTCGTACACCGTCATGTGCGGGTAGAGCGCGTAGTTCTGGAAGACCATTGCGATGTCGCGGGCCTTGGGCGGCAGGTGGGTGACGTCGCGGTCGTCGATGAGGATGCGGCCCTCGTCGACGTCCTCCAGGCCGGCGAGCATCCGCAGGCTGGTGGACTTACCGCAACCGGAGGGGCCGACCAGTACGAGGAATTCGCCGTCGCCGATCTCGAGGTCGAGCTTGTTGACAGCGGGTCGCTCGGTGCCCGCGTAGATGCGGGACGCCTGGTCGTAGGTGACCGTAGCCATGGTCAGTGCTTCCTTTCACCGGCAGGAACGTGCCGGACGATCCGAGTGAAGGAGCGACCGACGCTCCGAGCGCCGGCCCACGCGTACCCGTAGCCGCCGGGGCGACGTGTTGCGCGTGTCACGCCACGGTAAACGGGATTTGCCTGGCTGCCAAGACCGGGACGGCCCGCAACTACCTCCGATAACTGGCCAAAACGGACATCGACGTGGGGTATGCCACTGTTCGTCACCCTTGGCCGGCGGTCCACGGCGACCGCCGCAGCGACGGACACCGTACGCAGAACGGGAGAGATCGATCGGACAGACCGGCCGATGCGGCGGTATCGCCACGTCAGTGGCTATGCTGACGCTGAACGAACGCTGCCCCTGTAGCTCAGTTGGCCAGAGCACTCGCCTTGTAAGCGAGATGTCGCCGGTTCGAGCCCGGCCGGGGGCTCCAGCACTGCCGCGCAGGTCCCGCCGTGCGACGCACGGCGGGTCGCCGTGACAGCGGCGCTGGGCTCGTACCGCAGGTGCAGCCGGTCACCCTCGGCAGACTTGAGCAGACCCTGTGCGTGCCTGCCGGGGCGGTTGCGCGCACGGCGCGTGCAGGTGTGCTGTACCGCTGACCCCTCGAGGCCACCTGCCAGCGAAGGTCAACAGGCCAACCCAACGATATTTTTCAAGTCCACAAGTACCGAGAATGCGTCTGGTGCATAGAACCGACGAGTCGTGTGGCTTGATTGATGCTAGTGGGGCCAACATGCCGAGGTCAACCAGTTGTTGTACCAATACGTTTGCGCGGCCGTAATATATTCCAAGTTCTTTTTGTGTCAATCTGACCGTGAATGCGATATGCGCGATCGCGAAATTGACGAGCGCGTGGGCAGTGTCCGCTCTGAGTGTCGAATTTCTGATCGCCTCCTTCATGTGTTCACGGGCTTCGACGAGTTTGAGCATTTTTTGTGAGTGATGTTGGCGGAAGACTCAAGGCCGCCTGCGTTTACATGGGCAACCCCAGTCGCCATTTGTGCTGACTGCAAGAAGGTGGTCGTAGTATTCGGTTCGCCTAGCCTCGAACCAAGGGGAGGCGGTGAGTGTGGGTTCAAGTAGAACCCCCTGTTTCAGCAGGTGTGCAACGATGAGGAATCGCCCGGTTCTGCCGTTTCGTCATGAAAAGGATGTAGTGTTTCAAACTGATAGTGGGCGACTGCTGCTGCTACAACCGGATCTACTTCTTCCAGTACTTCGCTATCTGTCATCCAGTAGAGAAGGTCTTGAAGTCTTGCCCTGAGATCAATTCCTGGAGGTGAACGAAGCGAGCTGCATGTGCCGGTGGCGTGTTTCGGGGGGCGTCCTCGGCCGATGTGTGACATGCCCTCGTGGCTGATGCGATCATGGATCGTTACCGCGCTGGCTCAAGGCTCCAGCGACGGCAACAGCGGCGTCGCCGCCGACCCAAGGTGCTCCTGTGGACCTGATGCCACAAGCGCATCCTGATTCACCTCTGGCATCAGGCTCAACCGGTGCCCGACCACAGAAGATGACGTTGCGTATCGGTAACGACTGCAGTTGGTGGCTGAGGGTTGGTGCTGGCTGTCGTGGCGTGGCTCCTGCCCCGGGTAACGGTTCGGTGGTGATTCCACCCCGTCGGTTCCTGTCGGGCGACTCAGTTGTCGCCGCCCACCGCTACGATCGGCCGGCCCCGCGTACAGCGGGTTGCCAGGAAAGCTCCGAGCCGCCTGCCGGTCAGGAGTCACGGGGCCCTCATCAGAAGTAGGTAGAACATGTCTGACCCCTCTCAGCCGCAGTACCCGGGCGCGCCCGCCGGGCAGCCGGTGCCGCCGGCTGGAGCCGCTCCCGGGCCGGCCTACGCCGGCCAGCCTGGCGTTCCGATGGCCCCGCCGCCCAAGAAGTCCAAGGCGGGCCGGATCATCCTGATCGCCCTCGCCGCCGTGCTGGTGCTCTGCCTCGGCGGCGCGGCCGTGACCTTCTTCCTCGTCCGGGACACCGTCGGTGAGGTCATCGAAGCGACCCAGACCCGGCTGGTCACCCCGGACACCCTGGCCGGCCGCGAGCTGAACACCGACCCGACCTTCCAGGGTCTCGCCGAGGAGGTGGCCACTGGGCTGGCCGCCGACGTGCCCGAGTCGACCAGCAGCATCGGCGCCTTCTACGGCGACATCGAGCAGGAGAACCTGGTGATGATCGCCGGCGTCTCCGGCGTGATGGCCGACCCGGACCAGGAGCTGGCCGACGCCACCGAAGGCGACGCGACGGGCCTCGGGATGACCAACGTCACCGATGTCGACGCCGGTCCGAAGGGCGGGTCGGCGCGGTGCGGCGACGCCGACCTGGAAGGCATCCCCGGCGGGGTCTGCGTCTGGGCGAGCCGCGGCGCGCTGGTGATGTACGTGTTCTACTTCAGCACCGGCGAGGAAGCCGCCGGCTCGCTCGTCGAGATCCGCGACGCGGTCGAGCAGACCAGCTGACGGAGCACTGCCTGACGTCGTCGACCCGCCGCACTACTACTGCGGCGGGTCGACGCCGGGCGGGGCCGACGAGTGCGGCGCCCGCGCCAACAGCCCGTACCGCCGGATTGTCCGCAGCGGCTCGGTGGCCGCGCCCTCCCGACGCAGGATGTGGTTCGCGGCCAGGATCCCGGTCACCGCTGCCCGTTCCATCAGAGCGCTCGGCAGATCAGTGTCGATCCCGTCGCCGGCCAGGAACAACCCGTCCGCGTCGGTGACCACACCGGGCCGCCCCGCCGCCGCCCCGGGCGGAAACGCCGGGGCCTGCGCCTCGACCCGCGCCCGTGACTCCAGCACCGGCAGGTCGGCCACCTCCGGCCACAGCGACGCCAACTCGGCGCGCATCCGGTCGGCCAGCACCTCCGCCGGCACCTGCTCCGGGCAGGCGTACGCGTGGAGTTCGAGCACCGCGCCCCGGCTGCGCTGCGCCCACTGCCGCGCCTGACGCTCCAGCCGGTGGTAGAGGGTGACCGAGTCCAGGGTCGGCTGGCGGGAGACCCCGCTGAACACCGGCCGGTCGGGTGCGACGTCGCCACCCAACCAGAGCCGGGCCACCGCGTACGGCGGAGCGTCGACCAGCGTGCCGACCCGCTCGGCCAGCGTCGGCGCGGCCTCGGCCAGCCGTGGCGAGCCGGCCAGCAGCGTGCGCAGCGCCGGCGGGTCGACGGCCAGCACCACGTACCGGGCGGTGTGCGCGGCTCCGGAGGCGCACCGCACCTGCCAACCGTTGGCCCGCCGGGGGATGACGGTGTGTACCGCGTCGCCGGTGACCACCCGGCCGCCGTGCCGGCGCAGATGTTCGTGCAGCGGCTGCCAGATCGCGGCGTCGTAGTCCTGCTCCGGCGCGTCGAAGCCGAGCCCTTCCGGATTACCCAGGAAGTAGAAGTGGAAGTTGGTCACCAGCTCGGCCGCCGACAACTCCCGCTCGTGGTTGAAGAACGAGTGGGAGAAGACCTCGAACAGCATGGCGCGGGCCCGGTCCGGCAGCCGCAGCGAGTCCAGCACCTCGGCGGCGCTCCGCTGGTCGAGCTCGGCGTACGTCCGATCCGGATGGTAGGCCAGCAGCGGCATTGCCGCCCGACGGTCCATCTCGCGCAGTTCGCGCAGCCGCAGGCTCGGGCTGCGCAGCAACAGCGCCAGCAGGTTCAGCGGCGGTGTGGTCGGCAGCCGGCCGAACTCCTCCGGCGGCCACTGCGCCGACCACACCGGATAGCCGTCGACCGGCCGCAGCATGCCAAGCGTCGGGTCGGCCCGGCGCAGGATCGCCCGCCAGTTGTAGTACTGGCGGAAGAACGCGTGAAAACCGTGGTCGACCGGCTGGACCGTACCGTCGGTCAGCGTCTCCGGCCAGGCGGCCAGCCGTCCGCCGAGCTGGGCGGCGCCTTCCAGTACGGTGACCCGTACGCCGCGTTCGGCGAGGACGATCGCCGCGCACATGCCGGCGATGCCGCCGCCGACGACCAGCGCGTCGGTGCCGGCGGCCACCCGGTCGGTGCCGGCCGGATCCGCCCGGACCAGCTCGGACCGTACGCCGAAGAGCCGGCCGACCGTTCGGGACAGTCCCAAGAGTTCGTCCTCCCGCCCGCGGTGATGGGTCCGGTGTCGGGGTCCAGTGTGCCGGTCCGGTCGGGCGGGGAGGCGACTTTGGGGTCACCCCGCGCGTGCCGTCGGTGGCTACCATCCGGACCATGGCTGTCGACCCGTGGCGTGACCGCGCCCGCCGCGCCGTCGGCGGTCGGCTGCGCAGCAACGGCGACAACCGGCCGCACTACGTCGTCTGCGGGCACGACCCGCTGGCCTACCGGCTGGTCGGCGAGCTGGTGGCGGCGGCCGCCACGGTGACGGTCATCGTGCCGACCCGGCCCCGGCCGGACGGCCCGGACATGCGGTCGATCAAAGGGATCCGGCTGCTGCGGGCCGACCGGCTCACCGAGCAGACGTTCCGCAGCGCCGGGCTGGCCGGCGCGCGCGGCCTGGCGCTGCTCAACCAGGACGACGTCGGCAACATCAACGCCGCGCTGTGCGCCCAGGAGGTCGAGCCAGACCTGCGGGTGGTGATGCGGATGTTCAACACCCGGCTGGGTAGCCGGGTGAAGCGGCTGTTCGCCGACTGCGAGGTGCTGTCCGACGCGTCGATGGCGGCACCTGCGTTTGTCGCGGCAGCCCTCGGGGTGGTGTCGCCGACCCACTTCCGCCATGGCGGCCGGACGCTGCATGTGGCGCAGCGCGACGAGGTCCGCCCCGAGCACGTCATCTGCGGGCTGGCCGACCTGAGCGACGCCGGCAGCCCTCGGGTGCTGCCGGCCGACCAGCACACCGCCGATCTGGTGCTGGCCGAGGCGGCCGGCAGCCAGCTGACGCCGGCCCGGGCGGCCCGTCGGATCGTCCGGGCCCGCCAGCGCGCCCGGCTGTGGCGGGACCCGGTCCGGGCGTTGCGGTCCTTCGCCACCCGCAAGATCGGGATGGCCACGCTCGGCGTACTGGCGGTGGTGGTGGTCTTCGGCATGCTGCTGTCACGTGCCGAGGGGGTGAGCGTCGCCGAGGCGGTCTACCTGACCGTGGTGATGACGCTCAGCGGCGCCGATCCGGACCTGGGCAAGTCGGCCGCCGTACAGGTGATGCAGGTGGTGCTCAGCCTGGCCGGGCTGGCGTTGATCCCGCTGCTCACCGCCGCCGTGGTGGACGGTCTGGTGAACGCCCGACTGGCGATCGCCGACCGGCAGACCCGGCCGGAGCGGGCCGGGCACGTGGTGGTCGTCGGGCTCGGTAATGTCGGCACCCGGGTGATGTGGCAGTTGCACGACCTCGGCGTCGAGGTGGTCGGGGTCGACAAGGACCCGGACGCGCGGGGCGTCTCGGTCGCGCGGGAGCTGGACATTCCGTTGATCGTCGGCGACGGCTCCCAGGAGGAGACGCTGCGCGCCGCCTCGGTGGCGACCTGCCGTGCGCTGGTGATCGTCTCCACCGACGACGTGACGAACCTGCAGGCGGCGCTGTACGCCCGGGAGATCCACAGCGACGTGCACGTCGTGCTGCGGCTGTTCGACGGCGATTTCGCCAGCCGGATCCAGCGCACCTTCAACATCGGCATATCCCGCAGCGTGTCGTACCTGGCGGCACCGGCGTTCGCCGCCGCGCTGATGGACCGCGAGGTGATCGCGACCATCCCGGTCGGCCGGCACGTGCTGCTGGTCGCCGAGGTGATCGTCGCCGCCGGGTCGGCGCTGGACGGCGGGTCACTCGCCGCTGCCGGCGACAATCCGGGCGTACGGGTGATCGCGTTCGCGCAGTTCGGCGAACCCGGACCGGTGTGGCTGCCGGCGTCGGGATTCCGGCTGCGGGCCCGGGACCGGATCACCGTGGTGGCCCGCCGGTCCGGGCTGAGCTGGCTGCTCAAGCAGGCCACCGAAGCGGTCGACGACGCCGAGCCGGCACCCTGACCCGGGCCGGGCAGGCCCTTGATCAGGGCCGGGTCGGTCAGGCGGCCGGCACCTCGGTGCCGAGCACCGCCTGCTCATCCGGGTAGTGCACCAGCACGTCGGCCAGGAACGACTGGACCGCCGGGGCCAGCCCCACGTCCCGGCCGGCCTCCTCGGACAGCCGCCACCGGTGTTCGATGACCTGGGCGAACAGCTCCGACGGCTCGACCTTGCGGCGCAGGTGGGCCGGGACGGCGCGGACCACCGGCTCGAAGACCTCGGTCAGCCAGCGGTGCGCGGCCTGCTGCTCGTCGGTCAGGTCGCTCTCCGCCCGGTGCGCGTCGAGGTCGTTGAGCAGCCGGCGGGCCTGGTTCTCTTCTGCGTCCAGGCCGGTCAGCCGCAGCAGCCGTCGGCTGTGGTAGCCGGCGTCGACCACCTTCGGCCGGACCAGGTAGGAGCCGCGGTCGACGACCGACATCGCCACCTCGGCGACGTCGAAGCCGAGTTCGTTGAGCCGGCGGATCCGCCGTTCGATGTCGTGCCGGGACTCCCGTTCGATGTGCTGCTCGTAGGTGATCTCGTGCCACAGCCGTTCGTAGCGGGTGACCACCTCGTCGGCGACGGTCTCCGGGTCGATCGACTCGTGCAGCAGGCCGGCGGCCTGCAGGTCGAGGGCCTCGCCGAAGATGTTGACCCGGGCGATCTCCAGGTCCTCGCCGCGTTGCCCGTTGGACAGGCCCGGCCGCAGCGCCCCGGTCTCGGCGTCGACCAGATACGCGGCGAACGCGCCGGCGTCGCGGCGGAACAACGTGTTGGACAGCGAGCAGTCACCCCAGAAAAAGCCGGTCAGGTGCATCCGGACGATCAGCGCGGCGAGCGCGTCGAGCAGTCGGGCCAGGGTCTCCGGGCGCAGCTGGTTGGAGAACAGCGCCCGGTACGGCAGCGAGAACTGCAGGTGCCGGGTGATCAGCACCGGGTCGAGCGGCTCGCCGTCGGCGTCGGTGCGGTCGGCGACGATCGCCACCGCCTCGACCGACGGGAAGTCGATCCGCTCCAGGGCGCGCAGCAGGTCGTACTCGCGTTCGGCGACCCGTTCGCCGGTCTCCTTCACGGCGTAGACGGTGCCGGCGAGTTTGACGAACCGGACGACGTGCCGGGAGATGCCCTGCGGCAGTGCCACCAGGTGGTCGGCAGGCCACTGCTCCAGCGGTGTCGACCAGGGCAGGTCGAGCAGCGCCGGGTCCACAAGGGCCGAGGTGATCCGCACGGGATCAAGCATGACGGGTACGACGCCGCGATGCCCCCTGCCGTGGCTCGGCTAACACTGTTGATTTGATCCATATTCAGGGTTTTTGTGGTGGTCCCGCCGTCAAGCTGTCGCCGTAGCGACACGACATCGTCACCGCGTCGGTTCGGTAACCTGGCCGGCGTGCCCGAGCCGACCGCCACCCGCCCGTCCGCGCCGCTGCCCGCCGCGCCGCGCCGGCCCGGGCCGACGCCGGCCGGCTGGTGGCTCGACGCGGTGCTGCTGGCCGCGCTGGCCGGGCTGACCGGGGCGCTCGCCGCCGGTGTGTTTCTCGACACCGACCTGGCGGTACGGGACTGGGTCGACGCGCACCGGCCGCCGGTGGCCTACTGGGCTGCCCGGGTGCTCAACTTCTTCGGCCAGGGCGGCTGGCTGCTGATCCCGGTCTCGACCGTGCTGGCGCTCTGGCTGGCCCGGCGGGTCCGCTCGGTGCGCCCGCTGCTGCCGGCGCTCGGCGCGGTGGTGGCGACCTACCTCAGCGTCGGCGCGATGAAGGTGCTGCTGCCCCGGGGCTACCCGCACAACTTCGACGACCCGTTCCCGGAGCGGCTGTTCACCGAGGCGACCCCGGCGACGGCGTACCCGTCCGGGCACGTCACCAACGCTATCGTCTGGTACGCGGTGATCGCCCTGCTGATCACCGGTCTGCTGCGGTCGTACGGCCGGCAGGTCCCGGCCCGGCGGCCGTTTCCCGGCTACCTGGCGCTGCGCTTGCTGCCGGCGGCGGTCCTGTTCTGCAGCACGGTCTACCTCGGCTACCACTGGTTGACCGACTCGGTCGCCGGGCTGCTGCTCGGCTGGCTGCTGCTGCGCCTGCTGCAGCGGGTGCCGTGGGACACCGTACGGCTGCCGGCGCTGCCCGGCGGCCTGGACCGCCAGGCCGGGCTCTTCTAACCAGTAAGCCCTCGCTGTTCGGTGCCGCGTCGAGTTGCGGGCTGCACGCCTCACCTGGCCCCTGACCCGCACCTTAGCCCGTCTAGGGACGCCGTACGCTTCGAATATGTCGGGGCTGGTGGCGCGAGCGGCTGAGCCTGCGTCATGTACAGGCCGTTGCCAGGAAGGCCGGCGAGGTCAGTCACGTGCAGGTCGGACTTGGCACACCGGTCTCCGGGTAGCTCGCTGCGGAGGACGAGCCAAGATCACCATCTCGGGGCCTCCCTCTCTGCAATGCGAGAAGCGATAGGGGGCATCCACCCCCCATCCCGTCTGCCGTCGACCCCGCACACCGTGGAGCGGGCCGCCCGCCCGGCCCGCCACGTCAAGACGGCCTTGACGTGCGTACGGACGCTGGCGGGTCGGTCAGTGGTCTGCTCGGCTCGCCCGGGTCGACGGCGGGCGGAATGGCTCCCCACCGTCACCACCCACGGACCGCGAGCCGACGGCGGCCCGTCCATTCCTGAAGCCGGAGCGCCCCCGCCGGAGGCGCAGCGACCGCAACCCCGCACGCGCCCGGCTCCCGTGCGATCGGCGCGGCGTGCGCTCGGCCACTCCGCGCCCCGGCTGGTGGCCGGCCCAACACCACACGTGCTGAACATCGGCAGTCGGCGGCGGGCGGGCGGCCGGCACCGGGCGCGTAACCGACCGCCGTAAGCCGGTCGGGACTTCTAGGGCCGCCGTACGCTCTCGGGTATGTCGGGACTGGTGGCGCGAGCGGCTGAGCTTGCCGAGGAACAGTTAGCTGCTGCTCTACCTCGGCGCTGGCGTCATGTGCAGGCCGTTGCCGGGAAGGCCGGCGAGGTCAGTCATGTCCTGGACCCGACGGACGCTGAGGTTCTCGTCGCTGCCGCGTGGCTGCACGATGTCGGGTACGCCCCTGGCGTGGCGGATACCGGCCTGCACGCTCTCGATGGCGGGCGGTGGCTGCGTCGTGTCGGGGTGTCCGATCGCGTGGCCGCTCTGGTGGCTCATCACTCGTGCGCGTTGTTCGAGGCGGAGGAACGTGGCCTTCGGGACGAGTTGGCCGCTGAGTTCCCGCAGGAACAGTCGCTCACGGCTGATGCCCTCTGGTACGCGGACATGACGACCGGCCCGGACGGACACGACGTCGCCGTTGCGGACCGGCTGGCGGAGATCGAGCAACGCTATGGCCCGGATCACCTGGTCACCAGATTCTGGGTACGGGCCAGACCGACACTGCTGGAAGCCGTCGAGCGCACCACGGGTCGGCTCGCGGTGTCCTAACCGATGTACGGCTTCGAACGCCCCTCGTAGCCGTGATCGATGCGCAGCCGCATGGACGGATGGATCGTCAGCGTGCTCAGCTCATCCTTGGCGACCCATCGGACTTCGGACGACTCGTCGCTTGTGGTGGGTTCGCCAGACAGGTACCGGGCGCGGAAGCAGATGGAGAACTGCTGCCGTACCTCGCCATCGCTGTACTCGATGACATGGTTCGGGTTGGTGTAGAGGCCGACGATCTCGGTCACCTCGATGTCAACCCCGGCTTCCTCCTTGGTCTCACGCACGGCTGTCTCGGCGATGTACTCGCCGAAGTCCTGCGCCCCGCCCGGTAGCGCCCACAGGTCGTTGTCTGTGCGTCGTACCAGGAGAACGCGGTTGTCCGCGTCGAGGACGAAGGCGGTCACAGCGACAACGATCGAGTTCGGTCGAGGGGCGTCCGGGTTGTTGAAGTGCTCGGTCCTGGCCACGGCTCCTAGCCTGCCACGGGCGGGGGCCAGATCGGTGCGGCGCTGGACCAGACGCGGTCGAAGCTGTCAGCGTAGGTGTCGAACAGATCGCCCCCGGAGAGCCGCCGGAGATGGAAGACCGGGGCATGTGCGGCGGGGAACCCGTAGGCGTGCGTGTTGACAAGCATCTCGTTGTCAAACCGGTAAATCGAGTTGTAGAGAGTCGTGCTGTGGAACCGGGCATGTACACCTGGCACGTCCTGGAGCTGATTGTAGAAGGCCATCACGTTGCGCACCTTGCCCGCTATTGCGTCGCCGATCCCCTCCTCGGCTCCTCGCTGGGCCACGGCCTCCGACTCCGGGTTGCCGAGGAGTAGTCGGACGTCGACACCGGCTAGCGCCCTTTCTTGAAGGTCTCGGATCAGGGTAGGCACCAGTTCCGGTAGGAACAGGCCGGCGTAGACGAGAATGCCGATTCGTTCGCTGGACTGCTCGATCAGTCGCCGCCACAGGTCGTACGGCACGGCGGACCGGCGGGAGTAGACGTGCACGACCTCGGATTCCGCCACCCGTGCGACGCGCTCGGGTGATGCGGCGTTGGGCCAGAGGTACGACTCACGCTCTTTCAGCAGGCCGGCGATGGCGTGTCGGTGTCGTGGGTAGGGGACACGGTTGAGCGTTATCCACCGCTCGGCCGTCTTGGGGCTGACTCCGACACGTTCAGCCAAACTCAGCGGTGTCAGGCCGGCGTTCAGGACGGCTTCCCGTAGACGGTCGTTCGCCATGACTACCCCTTCGCAACCCTTCGAGGGACGACTTTATCCTAACCAGGACGTCCCTAGACGTGCAAAGTGCGTTGTGACGCTGTGGCTTCCCCTCCGGCGAGAGTGGACCTCGTCAGCGAGCAGTCGTCCGCAAGGGTTGCGCGTTGGACAGGAGGTCCGTACTCACTCGGTCCTTGGCGCGAACCTGAGTGGATCGACACCTACGAGAAGACGAGGTGGTCATGATCCTCACGCCAATTCAACCCATCTGGAAGTCTCGATGCTAGGCGTCGGCGCGTTCGTCGGGGCGGCGCTGCTCGGCTTCTGCGCGGGGCTGTGGTCGTTCCGAGTGAAGTCCAGATGGTGCCCCAGCTGCGGATGCGCCACCTGGCCGAGGGAGCGAGGCGCCGACGGCGTGGAAAGGCCATGTGGCGACGGGTGACCCGGTGAACAACCGGCTGCTCCGGACCCCGGAACCGAGCCCAGGAGATGTGCTGCTGATCGGGCGGGAGGCGAGCGTCCAGTTCGCCGACGACCGCGGCATCCGATTCCGGGTGATCGCGGTGGATCGGAAGTGGACGTACGACGGCTGGATCTGGCTCACCGGCTACGTGATGGATCGCCACGGCAACGCCATCGATCGGCGGGAGATCTTCGTCCAGCGCCACGGACTTTACCGATTTCCCAAACGCACCGCGACGTGACTGTTGACCAGGGAGAACAAAATTGATCATCGACGTACTGCGTGACTGGTGGCTGCGCTGGCTCGACTTGCGCTCCGGCCGGTCCACGGCGTCCCAGCGACTGCGCGCCCTACGGCTGCGGCAGACGACATCCGCCCGGCACCGCCGACTCGACGGTAACCGGGGACACCACTGGCGTTCGGAGACCACCACCCTGCTGCCGACCCTGCGCCCCCTGATGACCTACGGCCAGCAAATCGGCTATCGACTGCCGCCCACCAGCATTCTGACCAGCCGGTGACCGTGGCTCACTGCCAGACGCCGGCGCGCATCACTCGGCGTACCCGCAGGTTGTCGTCGAGCTCGACCAGGTCGGCCCGGTGCCCGGGGGCGATCGCGCCGACCGTGCCGGCCAGGCCGATCGTCGCCGCCGGGGTGGTGGCTGCCATCCGTACGGCGTCGACGATGTCGATGCCGGCGGCGACCGCCCGGCGCAGCGCCGCGTCCATGGTCAGCGTGCTGCCGGCGATCGACCCGTCGCGGGCCAACCGGGCGACGGAGCCGGACACCGTCACCGCCTGCCCGCCGAGTTCGTACGCGCCGTCGGGCATGCCGGCGGCGGCCATCGCGTCGGTGACCAGTGCGGTCCGACCGGGGCCGCCGACCGACGTGGCGAAGGTGAGGGTGCCGTCGTGCAGGTGCACCCCGTCGGCGATCAGTTCACAGGTGACCCGGTCGTCGCCGAGCAGGGCGAACACCGGGCCGGGTTCGCGGTGGTGCGGTGGCCGCATGCCGTTGAACAGGTGCGTACCGGCGGTGGCTCCGGCGTCGATCGCCGCCCGGGTCTGGTCGTAGCCGGCGTCGGTGTGGCCGATCGCGGCGACCACCCCGGCGTCGACCAGCCGGGCGATCGCGGCCAGCGCACCGGCCCGCTCCGGGGCCACGGTGACCATCCGGATCACGCCGTCGCCGAGGTCGAGCAGCCCGGCCAGTTCGTCCGGCTCCGGGTCGCGCAGGTACGCCGGGTTCTGCGCCCCGCACCGTACGACCGACAGGTAGGGGCCTTCGAAGTGCAGCCCGGCGAGGGTGCCGTCGGCGACCAGCGGGGCGTACCGGGTGACGGCGTCGCGCATCAGCTCGACCGGCGAGCTGACCAGGCTGGCCAGCAGGCTTGTGGTGCCGTGGGCCAGGTGGAAGGCGGCGGCCCGGCGGGCCGAGTCGGGGTCGCCGGTGGTGAAGGTGTGTCCGCCGCCGCCGTGGTTGTGGATGTCGACGAAGCCCGGCACGGTCCAGCCCGACGCCGACGCGTGTACCCCGGCCCGGCCGCCGCCGGTCGTCGCCACCTCGGTGATCGTGTCGCCGTCGATGGTCAGGCGGCCGTGCTCGCGTACCCCGTCGGGGGTGACCAGCCGGCCCTCGACCCTCATCGGGCGGCCCGCTCGACCAGGTCCGACGCGAGCAGCGCGGCACCGAGGCAGCCGGCCTCGTCGCCGAGCGCGGCCTGGACCAGCCGGGGCAGCCGGTGGAAGGTGGCCCGGCGGCGCACGGCGGCGTCCAGCGGGGCGAGCAGCTGGTCGCCGGCCTCGGCCAGCCCACCGCCCAGCACCACCAGCTCGGGGTCGAACATCGCCTGCCCGATCAGCAGGCCGTCGGCGAGCGCGTCGACCGCGTCGGCCCAGATCCGGCCGGCGGTCGGGTCGCCGGCGGCGGCCAGCCGGGCCACTTCGGCGGCGCCGCCGGTGCGGCGGCCGGCCCGGTCGGCGTACCGGCGGGTGATCGCCGCCGCCGACGCGACCGCCTCCAGGCAGCCGGTCTGCCGGCAGCCGCAGGCCGGCCCGTCGGGGCGGACCACCACGTGGCCGAGTTCGCCGGCCGCGCCGTGCGCGCCGGGGTAGCCGGTGCCGTCGACGACGGCGGCGGCGGCGATGCCGGTGCCGATCGCCACGAACAGCACGTGCCGGCTGCCCTGGCCGGCGCCGATCCGGGCCTCGGCGACCCCGCCGGCCCGTACGTCGTGGCCGAGCGCCGTCGGCAGCCCGACCCGGGCGGCCACCAGGTCACGCAGCGGTACGTCGCGGAAGCCGACGTTGGCCGACCAGACCGCGACGCCGGCCGACTCGTCGACGACCCCGGGTACGGCGACGCCGACCGCGACCGGGGTGAGCCCGTCGGCGCGGGCGGTGTCGGCGAGCTGCCCGGCGAGGTCGCAGATGGTGTCGACGACGGCGGCCGGCCCCCGGGCCGCCGCGGTCGGGCGCCGCTCGGTGTGCCGTACCGCCCGGTCGGTCAGCCCGACCAGGGCGCTCTTGATGCCGGTGCCGCCGACGTCCAACGCGATGACGACCTCGTCGGACGGCCCCGGCGGTGTCGGGTCGACTCCGCCGGCCAGGGTCACGTCAGCACGACCGACCGGGTCAGGTGGCGCGGGTTGTCCGGGTCGAGGCCCCGGCTGGCAGCGAGGGCCACCGCGAACCGCTGGGCGAGGATCAGGTCGGCCATCGGGTCGAGCGGGCGGCGGCCGGCGGCCCACCGGTCGAGGACGGCGTACACGCCGTTGGTCCGGCTGTGCACGAACGCCGCGCCGGTCGCCGCCACGTCGTCGGCCAGGTGGTCGGGGATCTCGCCGAACGCCCACACCATCCGGCCCGGCCCGGCAATCGCGATCGGCCCGTGCCGGTAGTCCATCGCCGGGTACGCCTCGGACCAGAAGATGGCGGCCTCGCGGCACTTCAGCGCCGCCTCGTGGGCCAGGCCGACGGTCCAGCCCCGGCCGAGGAAGGTGGCCTGGTCGATCAGCGCCGGGTCGATCGGCAGCCGGGCCCGGACGGCGACCTCGGCGTCGGCGGCGATCGCCGCGACGTCCGCGCCGAGGTGGGCCCGCAGCAGCGCCAGCACGCTGGTGGCGAAGCGGGTCTGCACCACAGACCGTTCGTCGGCGTACGGCAGGGCGACGACGTGGCCGGCGAGCTGAGCGGCGGGGGAGCCGGGGTCGCCGACGAGCACCGTGGTGCGCTGCGGGTCGTCGACGGCGGCGAGCAGGTCGGTGATCTCGGTGGTGGTGCCGGAGCGGCTGATCGCGATGATCCGGTCGTAGTGCCGGCCGGTGGGGAACTCGGAGGCCTGGAAGGCGTCGGTTTCACCGTGGCCGGCGCGTTCCCGCAGCCCGGCGTACGCCATCGCCATGAACCAGGAGGTGCCGCAGCCGACCACGGCGACCCGCTCGCCGGGGCTGGGCAGCGCCGGTGCGGGGGTGTCGGCGGCCTGTGCGGCCGCCCGGCGCCAGCACTCCGGCTGGCTGGCGATCTCGGCGTCGACGTAGCTCATCGCGACACTCCTCGCTGACGACAAGCAGCGGTGCTCGTTCGGGCTCGAACTGGCACCTTTTCGCGCGTCATTGTGCGCGTTCTCGTGACCGGGTGGCAACAACCGGGCTGGGGTGATGCCCGATCGCGCAGACGGAGGTTTTGCTACCGGGCGTTTCGCGCACTAGTGTGCAGCAAACTGGTCACCATCTGCGCAGCTGGACGTGGTAAGCAGCGAGGCGCGGTAGCAGCGAGGCGTGGGAAGGGGCGGCATGGATCGGTACGCACGGTGGAACGCTCTGCTGGAACTGCTCACCGACAGCGGCCGGATCACCGTCGAGGACGCCGCCACCCGCCTCGACGTCTCCCAGGCCACCATCCGCCGCGACTTCGACCAGCTCGCCCAGCAACAGATGATCACCCGTACCCGGGGCGGCGCGGTCGCCAACGGCGTCTCCTACGACCTGCCGCTGCGTTACAAGACCGCCAAGCACTCGGCGGAGAAGCAGCGCATCGGCACGGCCGCCGCCGCACTCGTCGAACCCGGCATGGTCGTCGGGCTCAACGGCGGCACCACCACCACCGAGGTGGCCCGCGCGCTCGCCGTACGCCCGGATCTGAACACCAGCGCGGACGGCGCCCAGCTGACCGTGGTCACCAACGCGCTGAACATCGCCAACGAGCTGCTGGTCCGCTCCCGGATGAAGATCGTCGTCGCCGGCGGGGTGGTCCGCCCGCAGTCGTTCGAGCTGGTCGGGCCGCTCGGCGGCGCGCTGCTGCGGGAGGTCACCCTGGACGTCGCGCTGCTCGGCGTCGACGCGATCGACCCGCAGCTCGGCGCCGCCGCCCACCACGAGGGCGAAGCGTCGATGAACGCGCTGATGGTGGCCCGCGCCAAGCGGGTGGTGATCATCGCCGACGGGTCGAAGCTGGGCGGGCACGCCTTCGCCCGGATCTGCCCGATCGACCGGGTGGAGACCCTGATCACCGACTCCGGCGCCGAGCCCGGCACGGTCGCCGTCTTCCGCGAACTCGGCGTGACGGTGGTCACCGCCTGAGCCGTCTGTCCCGTATGGTGTGTCCTTGTTCTGACGTCGGGTACGCGGCGGAGGTGGCGGATGACGGCCGTACTGAAAATCTCCGGGCTGCGTAAGACCTACCGCAGCCGTCGACGTGGGGTCCGGCATGCCGTCGACGGCTTCGACATGCGGGTCGAGGCCGGCCAGGTGCACGGCTTCCTCGGCCCGAACGGATCCGGCAAGACCACCACACTGCGTACCCTGCTCGGTCTGGTCGCGCCGAACGGCGGCCGGATGGCGATCCTCGGCCAGCCGGTCCCGCAGCAGCTGCCGGCGGTGATCGGCCGGGTCGGTGCCATCGTGGAAAGTCCACAGTTCTTCCCACACTTCACCGCCCGGGACACCCTGTCGCTGCTCGCCCAAGCGGGCGGTCTTGCTCCGCAGCGGGTGCCGGCGGTGCTGGACCTTGTCGGCCTCGCCGACCGGGCCGGCGAGCGGGTCCGCACCTACTCGCTCGGCATGCGTCAACGGCTGGCCGTCGCATCGGCGCTGCTGAAGGAACCGGCGCTGCTGATCCTCGACGAGCCGGCCAACGGCCTCGACCCGGCCGGCATCCGGGAGATGCGCACCCTGATGCGTGACCTGGTCGCCGCCGGCACCACCGTGGTGCTGTCCAGCCACATCCTCGGCGAAATCCAGGTGATCTGCGACTCGGTGACGATCATTTCGCGGGGCCGCCGGGTCACCGCCGGCCCGGTCGCCGAGGTGCTGGCCGCGCACTCCGCCGGCGGTCTGCGGGTACGCCTGGAAGCCGCCGCCGACCTGCCGGCCGCCGAGACGGCCCTCACCGCCGCCGACGGCCCGCCGGTCACCGTCACCCGGCACGCCGACCACCTGGTGGTGCACGGGGTCGACCAGCCGGCCCGGGTGACCCGTACCCTCGCCGCCGCCGGCCTGTACGTCAGCGAACTGACCCCGGTCACCGCCGACCTGGAAAGTGTCTTCCTCCAGCTGACCGCCGACGACGCCCCGACGGCCGACGACGGCCATGCCGCCGACGCCGAGCAGACGGTCGCCGCCGACCCGACGGGAGCCGGGCGATGAACCTGTACCGGGCCGAGCTGCGCCGCCTCGGCAAACGACGCTTCGTCCGCTACCTGGTGGCCGCCGTGCTGCTGGCGCTGGTCGCGATCGCCGTCGGGACGTTCCTCGGCAACCAGAAGATCGGCCCGGCGGCGTTCGCCGAAGCCGAGCGCACCGCCGAGGCCGAGTACCGGGCCGGGGTCGAATGGGCCGAGCAGTGGCAGGCCGAATGCGAGCGCAGCCAGACCAGCGGCGCCGCCGACCCGAACCGCTTCCCATCGAACTGTGCCGACATCGTGCCGCCGACCCGGGACATGTACCCGGCCGAGCCGTACCTGCCGGCGACGTTCACCTTCCACCGCGAGTTTCCGGCCACCCTGTACGTCTTCGCCACCCTGTCGACCCTGGTCTTCTTCGTGGCGGGGGCGTCGTTCATCGGTGCCGAGTGGACCTCCGGCGGGATGATGAACCTGCTGCTGTGGCGGCCACGCCGGCTCCGTGTCCTGTTCACCAAGCTGGCCGCGCTGCTGACCGGCGTACTGGCGGTGACGGTGCCCGCCGTGCTGCTGTGGACGGCGGCGCTCTGGGCCACCGCCGTGTGGCGCGGCTCGACCGCCGAGATGACCGCCGGCGCCTGGCGGTCCATCGCGTTGACCGAGCTGCGGGTGGTGGTGCTGGTGGTCGCGGCCGCCACGGTCGGCTTCGGGCTGGCCGCGATCGGCCGGCACACCGCGTTGGCGCTCGGCGGCGTCCTCGCCGTACTCGTGCTGGGCCAGTCCGCGTTGAGTTTCCTCGCCGACGTGACCGACGCGACCTTCGTCGAGGCATGGCTGCTGCCGGTGTACTGGATCGCCTGGATGGACTCGTCGATCGAGCTGACCAACTGGCAGGCCTGCGTCGGGCAGCCCGGCTGCGTACCGCCGACCATGGAACTGACCTGGATGCACACCGGTGTGCTGATGGCGGCGGTGGTGCTGCTGGTGTCGGTCGTCGCGGCGTGGACGGTGCGTCGGCGCGACGTCAGCTGAGCCCGACACACCCGACGGCGCAAACCGGCGGATGCGTACCCGTCGGGTGGGCGATTACCCTGGTGAGGTGCCGGCTGCTGACGAACCCCGGACCGGACCGGGCGCCGGGTCGGTCCCCCGGACGACGGCCGGCGTTCCCCGGCAACGCAGCGAGCCGCTCGACGCCGACGGGTACGACGACGCCGGCACCGAGCCGGTCGACGTCGGCGGGTCCGACGCCGGCACCGTGCCGGTCGGCGCCGACACCGTCAGCGGTACGGCTGCCGCCGGCCCGGCCGCGACCGGGCTGACCGAGCGTGAGCAGCGGATCCTCGATTTCGAACGGCAGTGGTGGAAGCACGCCGGTGCCAAGGAACAGTCGATCCGGGACACCTTCGGTCTCTCCGCCACCCGCTACTACCAGCTGCTCAACCAGTTGCTGGACAACCCGGCCGCGCTGGCCGTCGAACCGGTGCTGGTGGCCCGGCTCCGCCGGCTTCGGGCCGCCCGGTCGCGAGCCCGGCGCGGCTGAGCCGGGCCGCCGGGGCAGGCCGGCCAGGGCCGGCCAGTCGGTGTCGGCCGGTCACTTCTCGTACATCTTGAGCCCGTTGCCGAGCGCGATGAACGTCGGTGCCCATTCGCCGACGAAGATGCCCCACCGGTCAGCCCGGTCGACGCCCGCCGCCTCGAACCGCTTGGACAGCACCCAACTGGTCAGCGATATCCCGATGCTGACGATGCCGGCGACGTACATGTGTTCGGCCCGCAGGCCCTTCTCGTGCAGTTGACGCAACATCTGTGGTCCCCCTGTGTCCCGGGCGCCGCTGTCACGTGCGCCGCGCGGCCCGCGATCCTCGACACCCACCTACCGGTCAAGCTACCGTCGGTGACGGACTGGATTCCGAGAGTTGGTGAGAGATGCTCAGGGTGATTCCCGACCGACTCCGGTGCCGGCGGTGACAAGCCAGCCGTCGGTCCCGCCGACCAGCCTGCCGACCATGCGGGTGGACGCATGTTCCGTTGCCGCGCCCGGACAATCGGACAACGAGGACCAGATCCTGCAGTACGGCGACCTGGTCGGAGTGCTGGACGGTGCCACCGCTCCCGCCGGCTTCGACACCGGCTGCAGCCACGGGCCGGCCTGGTACGTGCGCCGGCTCGCCGCCCGGCTCGGGTTGGCCAGCGCTGCTACACCGGCCGCGCCGCTGGCCGGGTTGCTCGCCGAGGCCATCCGGGCGGTCCGCGACGACCACGCGGCCACCTGCGACGTGGACCACCCGGGCACCCCGTCGGCCACGGTGTGCCTGCTGCGCCGCTCCGGTGGGCACCTGGACTACCTGGTGCTGTGCGACAGTCCACTGGTGTTCGAAGCCGCCGGGCAGGTCGGCGTGGTGGCCGACAACCGGTTGGCCGAAATCATGGCCAGGCTGCGCGGACAGCACGATCCGCCGGCCACCGACGACCCGCGGCACCGCTACCACCGGGCCGTACGGTGGCAGCGGCAGTGGATGAACCAGCCGGACGGCTACTGGGTGGCCGCCGCCGACCCGGCTGCGGCCGACCGGGCGCTCTGCGGCACCCTGCCGCTGACCGGACCGGGCCGGATCACCCGGGCGGCGTTGCTCAGTGACGGGGCGTCGCGGGCCGTCGAACGGTTCGGGCTGTACAGCTGGCCGCAGCTGATGGAGCTGCTCGCCGAGGCCGGGTCGGCCGAGTTGATCCGCCAGGTACGGGTCGCCGAGACCGCCGAGCCGGATCCGTCGACCGGTCACAAGCGGCACGACGACGCCACGGCGATATTCTGCCTTTTCGATACCGGCTGATCCGGTCAGTCGATGCGTACTGAGCTGGGACAACAGCTGGCGGGCTGGACCGGGGCCGCCGGTCGACGGGTGACCGGTGTCCCGAAGGCCGTTTCGGCAGCGCTGGAACTGAGCAAGTATCCGTCCCAGGGGCCGGTAGCTGGGTAGACGGGAGGTGCGGAATGAGTAAGGCGGAATCGGCACCGGCCTGGGAGACTACCGCCGTGCGGCACGACGTGCGGTTGACCCCGATGAGCGACGACCTGTTGGAGCCGTTGCTCTCCGCCGCCGTGGCCGAAGCCGAGCCGGGTGAGGTGATGCCGCCGGTGCCCGGCCCGGCCGGTTGGACCGCCGCCCGCCGGGACGCCTTTCGCACGTTCTACCGGTCCCACTTCGGCGGCGGGCAGTTCGGGCCCGCCGGCACCATCGTCTACGCGGTCACCATCGGCGGGGACGTGGTCGGCGGCATCCGGCTCAGCCGGCTCGACACCCCTTCCGTCGTGGAGACCGGCATCTGGCTCGGCCGGTCCGCCCGTGGGCGGGGGGTCGGCTCCGCCGCGCTACGCGCGGTGCTGGACGAAGCGGTCCGGCTCGGTGCCCACCTGGTCATCGCCCGGACCACCCCGGCCAACCGGTCGGCGATCAACCTGCTGCGGCGGTGCGGCGCGATCATCGGGGTCGAGCAGGGCCAGGTGCACGCCCGGTTCTGGCTGGACGAGGCGTTCACCACTGACCTGGCCGGCTGATCCGGGCGCGCTGACCCGGGTATGCCGGCGCGTCTGGCGCGCAGCGGCACTTCAAGGGCGCGACGTGCCCCTACCGGGCGGACTGCTGTTCGGCGTACGCGGCCAGCCAGGCCACCTGCGCCGGATCCAGCGACGGCCGGATCCGGTCCCGGGCCGCCGCGACGTGCGCGGCGGTCACCGATGATGCCTCCAATGACTCCCGCATCGCGGCCAGCGCCGACTCGCGGACCAGCGCGGCGCAGTCCGCCGCCGAGAACCCGTCCAACGACGCGGCGAGCTCGGTCAGCTCCACATCGTCGGCGAGCGGCACCGACTTCGCCGCCGCCTTGAGGATCTCGGTGCGCGCGGCACCGTCCGGCGGCGGTACGTACACCAACCGCTCCAACCGGCCCGGCCGTAGCAGGGCCGGGTCGACCAGGTCCGGCCGGTTCGTCGCACCGATCACCACGACGTTGCGCAGCGCCTCGACCCCGTCCAGTTCGGTGAGCAGCGCGGCGACCACCCGGTCGGTGGTGCCGCCGTCGGACGCCTGCCCGCGTATCGGTGCCAGGGCGTCCACCTCGTCCAGGAACACCAGGGTCGGCGCTGCTTCGCGGGCCCGGCGAAACAGTTCGCGGACCGCCCGTTCGCTCTCCCCGACCCACTTCGACAGCAGCTCGGCGCCCTTGACCGACAGCACGTTGGCCTTGCCGGTGCCGGCCAGCGCGGTCACCAGGAACGTCTTGCCGCAGCCCGGCGGACCGTAGAGCAGCACCCCGCGCGGCGGCTGCACGCCCAACCGGGCGAAGGTGTCCGGGTAGGTCAACGGCCAGAGCACCGACTCGGTCAGCATCTGCTTGACCTGGGCCATGTCGCCGACGTCGTCCAGTGTCACCCGCGCCAGCTCTAGAGTGGACGTCGCCATCGAGGTGGGCCGGACCACCTCCAGCGCGGCTTCGAAGTCGGCAGCGGCCACCATCGGCGCCTCCGCCGACTTCTGCCGCAGCGCCGCCCGTACCCCGGCTTCGCGGGCCAGCGCGGCCAGGTCGGCGGCGACGAACCCGGGGGTACGCCCGGCGACGTCGTCGAGCCGGACGTCGTCCTCCAACGGCATGCCCCGGGTCAGCACGGCCAGCTGTTCCCGACGCATCGCGGCGTCCGGCAGCGGCACCGCGACCTGCACGGTGAGCAGGTCCGGGCCGCGTAGCCCGGGATCCAGCGCCTCCGGGTGGCTGGTGGTGCAGACCACCGCCGCCCCGGCGGCCACCGTCTCGGCCAGCACCTGCCGGAACACGGTCGACAACGGACCCGGCTCGTCGCGGGGCGCGACCGCGTCCACGTCGGCGATCAGTAGCACTGCGGCGTCGCCGCGGCGTACCGACTCGGCGGCCCGACGCAGCCGCTGTGCCGCGGCGTCGTTGGTGAGCGCGGCGAGCTCCGGCGCCCAGAGCGTCTCCACCCGGGCGTCCAGGTCGGCGGCGACCGCACGCACCAGCGCCGACTTGCCGGACCCGGCCGGCCCGCTGAGCAGTACGCCGAGCGACACGGTGGTGCCCAGCCGGTCCAGCACCTCCCGGTGGTGGAAGCCGAGGTCGAGCAGCTCAGTCAGCTCGTGTGCCTGGGCCCGCAGGCCGGGCAGGTCATCCAGGTTGGGTGCCGGCTCGTCGACGAAG
Organism: Micromonospora sp. LOL_014; assembly: GCF_048060245.1. Lineage (NCBI taxonomy): Bacteria > Bacillati > Actinomycetota > Actinomycetes > Micromonosporales > Micromonosporaceae > Micromonospora > Micromonospora sp. LOL_014. The sequence goes on along the minus strand of NZ_JBHMIP010000008.1, from coordinate 86,254 downwards.
TCCGGTGCCGGTGCCGGCGACACCGGCCCGGCCGGGCGGACCTCCTCCCCGGACGACCCGTGGGTGGCCGGCCCGTGCCGCCAGGCCACCACGGTGTCCATCGTGACCAGCACCGGGTCCCCGGTCCGGGCCAGGTTGGCCGGCTCAGCGTCGGCGACCGTCAGCAGGGTGCTGGTCCAGGCGTACCCGACGACGTTGGCGAGGCTGCGTCTGGCCGCCTCCATCAGGCCGCGGTGCGCCGAGTCGGAGAAGACGTCCTGCGGCAGCAGCGACACGTCGTCACCGGCGGTGACCACCTTGCCGAGCAGGGCCAGCCGCAGCATCTCCGGGCTGACCACCGCGGCGATCTCGACCGGTCCGTCCAGGGTCAGCCGGCGGGCGGCGACCTCCGGTGCCGGGGCCACGGTCACCTGACCGCCGTCACGGACACCGAGGTTGCCCAGGGTCAGGTCGTCGGCGTACAGCAGGGCGCGGCTGGCGCCGGCCTCGGCGCGGGCCGCGACCCCGGCGGTGCTGCGTCGCCCGGTCAGCCGCACCGGCGTGCCGGCGGTGACGCCGAGCGCGGCCAGCACCTCCGGGTGCAGTCGGACGATGCCCCGGCGGGCGTCCAGCGCGGCGGGCCGCAGGCTCGCGGTCAAGGTCAGTTCGGGGTCGGCCACCCGCCGAGCCTATCCACCGCTGCGGCTGAGAGGGTTCACAGCTGGCCGGCGGACGGTGGCCGTACCGTGTGGCACATGCCGACTCCCTTGTCCACGCGGCTGCGTCGGGTCCTGCCCGGGTCGTACCAGCGGCGGCTGACCGGCGGGCTGCTCGCGCTCGCCCTGGTCGCCGGCGTGGTCACCTGGGCGGTCTGGCCCGAGTCGGTGCCGTACGCGGTGACCGAGCAGCGGCTCACGGTCCGCTCCGGCCCGGACGGTGACCAGCCGGTCGACCTGGACACCACGTTCTACCTGCCGGAGACGGCCTCGGCGGCCAATCCGGTGCCGGCGGTGCTGCTCGCCCACGGCTTCGGCGGGTCCAAGCAGTCGGTGGCCGCCGACGCCGAGGAGCTGGCCACCCTCGGGTACGCGGTACTGGCGTACTCGGCGCGCGGGTTCGGGGCCAGCGGCGGACAGATCCACCTGAACAGCCCCGACCACGAGGTGCGCGACGCCGCCCGGCTGCTCGACTGGCTGGCGCAGCGCCCGGAGGTGCGTACCGACGCTGCCGGGGACCCGCAGGTCGGGGTGGTGGGCGGCTCGTACGGCGGCGCGTTGGCGCTGCTGCTGGCCGCCGCCGACGACCGGGTCAACGCGATCGTGCCGATGATCACCTGGAACGACCTGGCCGGTGCGTTCCTGCCGGAGTCGACCGGCGGTGACCCGGTCGACGGGGTGTTCAAGAAGGGCTGGGCCGGGCTGTTCTTCGGCAGCGCCGGGGCACCCGCCGGCGGGCCGGGGGTGCCGGCGGATCCGGGTGGGCCCGATCCGCAGTGCGGGCGGTTCGCCGCCGACGTGTGCGCCGCGTACCTGCGGATCGCCACCACCGGCCGGGGGGACCCAGCGGCGGTGGCGTTGCTGCAGCGGTCCAGCCCGGCTCAGGTGCTGGACCGGATCACCGCGCCGACGCTGCTGATCCAGGGCACGGCGGACACGCTGTTCCCGCTGGCCCAGGCCGACGCCAACGCCCGGGGCATCGCCGCGAGCGGCACCCCGGTGCGGGTCGCTTGGTACACCGGTGGTCATGACGGTGGCAGCGGTCCGCTGACCGACCAGGACCGGGTCAAGTTCCTCACCGCGCAGTGGCTGGACCACCACGTCGCCGGGGACGGCGAGGCCCCGGGCGGCAGCTTCACCTGGTCGCGGATCGCCGGCTTCGACGCGATGGACCGGGGACTGGTCGCCACCGGCTACCGGATCACCGACTACCCCGGCACCGCCGGCACGGCAACGACGACGGTCACCGTCGACGGTCCGCCGCAGTTGATCGTCAACCCACCGGCCGGCAACCCGGCGGCGGTCTCCTCGCTGCCGATGGCCGGCGGGCTGGCCGGCGCGCTCGGTGGCGTGGCCGGTGGTCTGGTCAGCGAACTGCCCGGACAGCACAGCCACTTCGACTCGGCGCCGCTGGCCGACCCGGTCGACGTGGTCGGCGCGCCGACGGTGACCGTCCGGGCCGCGTCGCCGACCGGTGCGGCGGTGCTGTTCGTCAAGCTGTACGACGTCGACCCGGACGGCGCGATGAGCCTGCCCGGTGGGCTGGTCGCGCCGGTGCGGCTGACCGGCCTGCCGGCGGACATCGCGCAGGCGCAACCGGTCGAGGTGACCCTGCCGGCGATCGTGCACCGGTTCGAGGCCGGCAACCGGCTGCGGATCGTGGTCGCCACCTCGGACCAGGGGTACGCCACCCCGGTCGAGCCGACCGTCTACACGGTCGCGGTCGGCGACGGCACCGCGGCCGGGGGCACCGACCGCGCGCCGGTCGTCCTGCCGCAGGTGGCCGGTGAGCCGATTGCCACCTCGGCAGCGCTGTGGCGCTGGGTGCTCGCCGGGCTGGTCGCCGCGATCGTCGTCGGACTGGTCGTGGTCCTCGCCGTGGTGCGGCTGCGGCAGCGGCGCACCGACCACACCGTCGACGCCGCGCGCGCGCAGACCCCGCTGGTGGTGCGGGACCTGCGCAAGGAGTACGCCGACGGGTTCGTCGCGGTCGAGCGGGTCGACTTCACCGTCGAACGCGGCCAGGTCGTCGGCCTGCTCGGGCCGAACGGTGCCGGCAAGACCACCACCCTGCGGGTGCTGATGGGGCTGACCCAGCCGACCCGTGGTGAGATCCTGGTCTTCGGCCACCGGCTGGTGCCCGGCGCGCCGGTGCTGTCCCGGATCGGGTCACTCGTCGAGGGGCCCGGGTTCCTGCCGCACCTGTCCGGCATCGACAACCTCCGGGCGTACTGGCGGGCCACCGGACGCCCGGCGGCGGACGCGCACTTCGACGAGGCCCTGGCGATTGCCGGGCTGGGGGATTCGGTCCACCGCAGGATCCGCAACTACAGCCATGGGATGCGCCAACGGCTGGCCATCGCCCAGGCCATGCTCGGGCTGCCGGAGCTGCTGGTGCTCGACGAACCGACCGACGGGCTGGACCCGCCGCAGATCGCCGAGATGCGCCGGGTGCTGAAGCGGTACGCCACCGGTGGGCGGGCGGTGCTGGTCTCCAGCCATCTGCTGGCCGAGGTGGAGCAGACCTGCACCCACGCGGTGGTGGTCAACAAGGGCCGGATCGTGGCCGCCGGACCGGTCGACGACATCGTCGGGGATTCGCCGAGTGTGCAGTTCGACGTCTCGGACGTGGCCGCCGCCGAAGCGGTGCTGAAGCGGCTGGCCGGGGTGCGTACCGTCGCCGCCGACAACGGCGGACTGATCGTCGACGTCGACGGTACGCCGCGCAGCGAGGTGGTCGCGGAGCTGGTCCGGGCCGGGGTGGCGGTGGACCGGGTGGTGCCCCGCCGCCGGCTGGAGGATGCATTCCTCGCCCTGGTCGGCGAGAACTCACGGGGAAGCGGGGACCGCTGATGGCTACCGTCGGATCATCGGACGTGCGGCAGCCGGACCGGCCGGTCGATCAGTCCGGCGCCGCCGCCGGCTACCGGGCTCGCGCCACCTTGCCGTTCTGGGCCGAGGTACGCCGCCAGGCGGCCCGCCGTCGCACTCAGCTGACGCTGGGTTTCATGGTGCTGCTGCCGTTGATCGTGCTGATCGCCTTCGAGTTCGACGACGGTGACGACGACAACGGCGGCGGCGAGTTCGCCAGCCTGGTCGAGCTGGCCACCACCGGCGGGTTGAACTTCGCCCTGTTCACCATCTTCGTGTCGTCGACGTTTCTGCTGGTGGTGGCGGTGGCGTTGTTCTGTGGCGATACGGTGGCCAGCGAGGCGAGCTGGGGGAGCCTGCGCTATCTGCTGGCCGTGCCGGTGCCCCGGGCCCGGCTGCTGGCGGTGAAGCTGGTCGCCGCGTTGGCGTACTCCGGGTTGTCGGTTCTGGTCCTCGCCGCGACCGCGCTGTTGGTCGGCACCCTGCGGTACGGCTGGTCGCCGCTGCGTTCGACGGTGGCTGCCGAGATCCCGGCCGGGGAGGGCACGCTGCGGCTGCTCGGCATCCTCGGTTACCTGGCGGTGGTGCTGCTGATCGTGGCGTCGCTGGCGTTCCTGCTGTCGGTGTCGACCGACGCGGCGCTCGGCGCGGTCGGCGGCGCGGTGCTGCTGTGGATCCTGTCCAGCATCCTGGACCAGATCACCGCGCTGGGCGTGCTGCGGGACTTCCTGCCGACCCATTTCAGCACCGCCTGGCTGGGGCTGCTGTCGACCCCGATGCAGACCGACGACGTGGTACGCGGCTGCGTGTCGGCGTTGACGTACGCCACGGTCTTCCTGTCGTTGGCGTTCTGGCGGTTCACCCGCAAGGACGTCACGTCCTGACCGTCGCAGGGTTAGGGGGCGGGGCGGGGATGTCCCCCTTGCCGGTCCGGGTGGTGCTCTTCTTACAGTGGTCACATGGCACCGGCGCGATCCCTGCACGAGATCTTCGCTGGGCTGCCCGGCGACGCCGCAGCCCACAGCGACGTCGCTGCCGTGCTCGATGCCAACGGCTACGCGGACCTTCCCCCGGAGTTGCTGGCGCAGGCCGTGGTCAGCTTCGCGGACACCGCCCCGGCTGAGGTGGCCGAACATCTGGCCCCGTTCGTCACGGCGCACAGCCAGGTCGGCGGCGACGGCACCGTACCGGATGAGCTGGCCTCGCCGCTCGACCTGCTCGCCACGGCTCCGGCCCCGGCGTTCGACGCTGCCATGCCGGATGATCCGGCGTTCGACGGCCCGGACCTGGACGGCCTGGGGCTCGACGCGGCGCCGCCGGACGGTCCGGGGTTCGACACCCCAGCCGGGTTCGACACCCCAGCCGGGTTCGACGACCCGGGTTTCGCGGCCGGACCGGGGATGGACGCGGCGTTCGGCCGCGGCGACGGCCCGTCCGTCGACGATCGTGAGCCGGCAACGGTCGAGCCATTCCCGGCCGGCCCGACCGGGGACGACGCCGAACCGGCCAGCCATGACGGCCAACCGGACGCGGCGGATCTCCTGGACGGTCCGCTACCGTCCGGTGACCCGTGGGCGTTGCCGCCGATATCCGAGGGCACCGCCGGGGTGGACGGTGTCGCAGAGATCGACGACCTCGGGGCCGGCTGACCGGATCGGCGTGGCCGACCCGGGCCGAGCCGGTGTGGACCCTCTGGCGATGTCCTGCGGTCCGATGTGACGTCAGGCGCCGACGATCGCGGTGGCGTGCTCGCGTAGCTGACGCAGCCGGTCCAACTCGGCGTTCAGATCGCGGAGCCGGCTCTCCCGCTCGGCCTTGGTCCGCTGAGCGGCCTCCGACGCGGCGGCCAGCGCCTTGGCGTTCGACCGGGACAACTCCTCGGCCAGCGCGCTGTAGTGGTCGCGGAGCTGGCGCTGAATCCGGCGCAGCGTGTCCCGGGAGTCCTTGGTCATCACGAAACTGACCTCGTCGCAGTACCGCCGGACGGCGTTCTTCGCCTGGTTCTGCCGGTTGACGCGTTGCCGCTTCTTCTCCTCGCGCAGGCCCTTGCGGCCCATCACCAGCCCGATTCCGATACCGATCGGGCCGAGCGCGATCCCGGTCAACGAGCCGAGCATGACGAACATGAGCGCGCCTCCGTAGGCGCTCTTGAGCGCCACCATCGCCTGCTTGCCAAGCTTCATCTTGGCCAGCTCGATCTTGTGGTCCACCTGTGCGGTGCCGACCAACGGGACCGGGTCGGGGATCGCGACGTGGCGAAGCACCTCGCCAGCGGCCTCCTGGAAGTGTAGAGCCACGTCGTCACTCAGGCTCATCGCCCGGTCACGCAGCATCATGTAGTTGGCCAGCAGTTCGTTGGACACCCTGGCCTGCAGCCAGCGTTCGGTCTCGTCCCAGGCGTCAGCGGGGTCGATCTCCTCGATCGCGGCGTCGGCCTCTTCGAGGATGCGCCGGAGCCGGCCGCGCAGGTCGTAGTCGACGTCGGCGTTGAGATCGGAGATCCCGTCGCTCAGCGTCTGCTGCCACTTCGCTGCGGCCGCTTTGAGCGACTCGACCCGCTGCTTCACCGCGTTGAGCTCGGCCACCACCGTGGCGGCGGCCTCCGGGTCGGCGAGCGCGGCGTGCTCGGCCTTGAACTGGTTCTCCATCTGCTCGCAGATGCCGACGACCGACGCGGCGGCCTGTGTGGCGACCCGGGTCGCCGCGCCACCGGCCACCCGCTGTGTCACGAACTTGACCAGGTCCGGGAACCCGGACTCGGCGTTGAGTTCCTTGTCGTTGCCGGCGACTGCCCGCAGCCGCAGCGCGGACGACACCGGGATGATCGGCATTTCGACCTCGCGGCGCAGGTGGCCCTCGTCCAGGTCCCGGATCTTCCGCCAGTGCGGATAGAAGTCCGTCTTGGTGATCACGCACACCACCGTCGGGCACACCTCGTGGGCCTGCCGCAGGAAGTCCAGCTCGCTGCGGGTCAACTCCTGGGCAGCGTCGGTGACGAACAGCAGCGCGTCGGCCATTGACGCGGCGGCCAGGCTGGCTGCGGCGTGGACCGAGCCCAGACCGCCGACTCCCGGGGTGTCGACCATGACGAGGCCGTTCGACAGGATGTTGCGCGGCAGCCGGACCTCCACCCCGGCGATCCCGGGTGGGGTGGCGCCGCCGGTGGCCCGTTCCAGAACCACATCCTGCACCTGATCGATGGGCAGCGGCTCCCGCCGGGCGGGGTCGTCGCTGAACAGCAGTTGCGCCGACGGCTGCGGTCCGTGCCGGAGGTAGGTCGGCAGGACGGTGGCCACGTCGTCGTCGACCGGGCAGATCTTCGTCCCGACCAGCGCGTTGACCAGTGAGCTCTTGCCCTGTTTGAACTCGCCGACGACCACGACGTGCACCACCGGGTCGGACAGGGTGTGCCGGATGGTGGCCAGCCGACCACCGAGGTCGGGGCGGTCGTACGCCTCGCAGGCGCGTACCGCGAGATCGACGATCTGTGTCGCCCGTTGCAGCGTGCCGTCAGCGTCAGGGGGTGTCGTTTTCGCGGTCAACGTCGCTCCTCGATCGAGGTTGGTGTCGGCAGGCGGTGGTCAGCGGGGAAACGTGCGAGCGCCAACATGGCGTGGCAGGCCCCGGCCGGACCTGCCACGCCATGTTGGCGCTCACCGGGCCGGACGCCGTGCGACGTCCGGCCCGCTCCGTGGTTGTCCGGTCACGCCCCGAGGGTCGGGTCCGCAGTGGTGTCCGCCTCGGCGGTGTTGTTGAACGAGTCCTCCGTGTTGAACGAGTCCTCCGTGTTGAACGAGTCCTCCTGGTTGAACGAGTCGTCGGTGTTCACCGAGTTGTCGGTCGACTGGTCGTTGAACGAGTCGTTGGTGGACTGGTCGTTGAACGAGTCCTGGGTGCTGGCCGAGTCGCCCCCGGAGGCCAGCGACGAGTCCTCGATCCTCGAGTCGGTGGTGTTCTGCTGGCTGCCGCCCCCGAAGTTGATGTTGATCGGCCCGAGCGCGCCGCCGTCGCCGCCGCTGGCGTTGCCGCCGGTGCCGGCGCCACCGGCACCGCTGCCACCGGTCGCGGTGCCGCCGGCCCCGCCGGCCCCGCCGTCGCCGCCCTCGCCGTCACCCTCGCCCTTACCTTCGCCCTTGCCTCGCAACCCGACACCGACGCCGGCACCGACGCCGGCACCCGTCCCGCCGTCGCCGCCGTTGCCCCCGTCGGCGTCGGCGTCGCCACCGACGCCGCCGGCCCCACCGGTGCCGCTGGCGTCGCCGCCGGCCGCCCCGCTGGTGTCGATGTCGAACTGGGCAGCCTGGTTGTTGTCGCCGACCACGGCCTTGTCGACGTCGTCAGCGACGATCCCGGTGTTGTCGCCCAGCACCGTCCGGTCGACGTCTCCATCGGCGATCACGCCGGAGTTGGTCCCGGTGTTGACCACGCCGTCGATGTCGTCGCCTGCGGTGACGGCGTTGTCGCCGGTGTTGCCGACCACGTCGCCGGACTCGGAGTTGCCGAGGAACGCGCCGTCACCGGTCGCACCGAGCACGTCGCCGCCGCCGGTGCCGACCACCGCGCCATCGTCGGCGATCACCTTGTCGCCGTCGACGAACTCCAGCGACGAGTTGTCGCCGGTGACGCCGAACGCGTCGTCGCCGGCCGCTACCGACCCGCCGGTCGCGGCGACCTGGTCGCCGTCGCCCTGCTGCGCCACCGCCCCGTCGCCGGTGGCCGCGTTGACGTCCCCGTCACCGGTGTTGGCGACGTTGCCGTCCCCGGTCTGGTTGAGGTTCTCGGAGTCGACGTCGATGTCGCCCAGCACCGGACCGTCCACGTCGACGTCCACCGAGTTGTCAATCTCCGTGGAGTTGTCGGTGAAGGTCTGCGAGTTGTCGATGAAGTTCTGGTTGGTGAAGTTCTGCGTCACCTGGGTCACCTGCTGCACGACCTCCGGGGTCGGTACGTTGGCGGCGGCGCCGGCGCCGAAGCCCCCACCGGCGCCGCCGCCCCCTCCGGTGAAGCCGCCGCCCCCTCCGGCGCCTCCACCGGCCCCCCCGCCAGCGAAGCCCCCGCCCCCGCCGCTACCCCCTCCGGTGAAGCCGCCGCCCCCGCCGCCCCCACCTCCGGCGAAGCCGCCCCCACCGGATCCCTCGCTGCTGCCGAACGCCGCCTCGTTGACGATCTGGTCGACGTCGAGCTCGTTGAGCGTCTCCGCCTCGATCCCGTTGGCGGCGAACGCGCCCTCCGGGTCGGCCAGGAACTTGGCGGTCTCTTCTTCGCTGCTGAACACCTTGTCGAACAGCGCCTTGACCTTCTCGACGATCAACGGGGTGACTTCTACCGCGGCCATGATGTCTCCTGATATTCGTGGTTCGTAGGGGTTCTGGTCCGTCCGATCGGCCGGACAGGTACAAGACTGCGGGTCGACGCCCGCCCCTCGCATCGGGGCTTCCCCCCTGCCAGGTTCTGGGGTCTAGGGGGGTGCCACCAAGCTCAGGTCAGCTAACCGACAAGTCAGGACTCCTCGGGGAGCAGACTTCGCAGCGTAGCGACCATCTCGGCCCGGGTGGTAACCCCCAACTTGCCGCGGATCCGGGCCACATGATGCTCGACCGTCTTGGGGGACAGGAAGAGTTGCGTCCCGATCTCCCGGTGGGTCCGGCCGGCGAGCACGAGCCGGGCCACCTCGACCTCCCGGTCCGACAGGCCACCGTGCGAGGCCCCCGGCCGCGACTCGTCCGGCACCGGGTCCATCCGGGACAGTTCCCGGGCTCGTTCCAGGAGCCGGCGGGCGGCCGACGCGTCGGTGGTACGGACCGCTGCCTGGCCGATCAGTCTGGACGACTCCCAGGGCAGTTCGGCGGCGGCCAGTTCGGCGGCGTCGGCCAACACCGCGTCCGGGTCGACCTCGCCGGCGAGTACGGCGGCCCACCGGCCGGCGGCCCGGCACTGCGCCTGTTGCCGGAATCCGCCCGGGTCGAGCGAACCCAGCTCGTCGGCCGCTGCCGCAGCCGCCGCCGGCTCCTCACTCACGACCGCGATCTGCAACCGGATCCAGCTCAGCGACACCGTCCATGCCGTCGGTCGACCCAGCTGGTCGATGATGCCGGCCAGGTCGGCCAGGACCGGTGCGATCCGCTGGTGGTGGCGCAGCCGGGCAGCGGCGACCAGTAGTTCCTCGACCACTTCCAGCTGGGACAGGTCCACGGCCCGCCGGGCCAGCACCGGCTCGGCGACGGACCAGGCCGTCCGCAGCTGGGCGATGTCCCCGCTGCGGCGGGCGATCCCGGCGGTGAGGCCGGCGTAGGTGAGCCGTTCACGGCCGGGCAGCATGGCACCGGACAGCCGGCGCAGTTCGGCGACGGCCGAGTCGTACCGGCCGGTACGCATCCGGACCCAGGCCAGCAACGTCCGGTGCCGGTCCAGTGCGACGGGACCACCGGCCCCGCTGGTCGACGCCCGCTCCAGCAGATGCTCGGCGGTAGCGGAGTCGCCGGCGACCACCGCGACCAGCGCCCCGACCGCGTGCGGCAGGTCCGGTACGGCAACCGGGGGCGGTGCCTTCTCGAAACTCTCGGCGGCCTCGATCAGCAACGGCAGCGCCGCCGCCGGATCCGTCATCGCCAGCGCGGCGTCGGCCAGTCGCCGCACCGGCAGCGGAGCCGATCCGGTCGCCGCCGTCCGCGCGGCGGCCAGCTGACCGGTGACCACCAGGGCCGGTACCGCGAGGACCGGGCCGGGAGCGTCGGCGCCCAGCAACGCCTCCGCCGCTCGACCGGCGCGGCCGTCGTACGCCGCCGCCGCCCCGGCGACCAGCGCGATCCGGCCGGTGTCGGCCGGTGCCGCAGCCGGCCCGTCCAGGTCGACCGGCACCCCCAGCAGGGTGGCCGCCTCGGCCCGTCCGGCGGTCACCGTGGACGGCTCGGCGCCGGCGTCCAGCGCGTCGTCGTACCAGGTCAGCGCGCTGCCCGGGTCGGTAAACCGCAACCGGTCGCCGGCCTGCCGGTAGACGTCGGCGGCGGTCGGGGTCCGGGCCCGCGCGGCGCGTAGCTGTCCGGCGGCGCGGACTGGGTCGGCACCGCTGGCCAGCAGTGCCGTGGCCACGGTCTCGTGCAGCCGACGACGCTCCGACGGGGGCAGGTCGAACAGCACCGCCCGGGCGACCGCCGGGATCATCCGTTCCCCGTCGGGGGTGAGTAATCCCTCGTCGCGCAGCGACCGCATCGTGGCGGCCGCCTCGGCCGGGTCCAGGCCGGTCGCGGCGCAGACCACGCCGTCGGCCAGGTCCAGGTCGAGTGCCAGGACCGCGGCCAGCCCGGCGACATCGCGTCCGGCGACATCGCGTCCGGCGGCGTCATGTCCGGCGGCGGCGAATCGACGCTGTAGCCGGGCGACCAGCGCGGGCGGCGTACCGGCCGGGTCGGCGGCGACCGCGACGGCGACGGCGGCCAGCCCGGCGGAGGCAACCTGGAGCGCGTCCAGGTGTTCTGCTGTGGCCGGCTGGCCGAGGACCTCCTTTGCCAGCTCGGCCAGGGCGGCCGGTGCGAGTGGGCCGAGCCGCTCGACCGGGCCCTGCCCGGAGACCGCCTCGTCCAGGTCGGCGAGTTCCGGACCGGTGATCGTGGGACGCCGGGCGATCGCCATCGACACCCCGCCGTGAGCAGCCACGGTCAGTGACCGTAAGGTTGCCGGGGTCAGGTGGTGCGCGTCGTCGACCAGGACCAGGGCGTCGTCAGCTCGGGCCTGATCGAGAAGAACCTGCAGGTCGTCGGTTGTCGCGGGCGTCACGCGTACGGCCGGTCGGCCGGCGGCTGCGGCGATCTCGCCCAGCCGCCGCGATCGCCCGGAACCGTCCACACCCACCACGACAGTCACCGGTGCAGCCCCTCCTTGCCCGTGTCAGTGAGGCAGTGTACGGACGGCTCCGCAGGCCGACGCATGGCCTGACCCCGTACGCGTGTACCGTGTACTCTCGGCCCGACCTGGGCGCTGAGTGTGCCGTATCCCGTACGTGCGTTCCGCCGGCCGCCGAACGTGCGCGTGGTCAGCTGTGCTGTGCCTCCCGGCTGGGCTGTTCAGCCGGTCAGCAACTCGTTGATCGACAGAGTTGCCCGGGTGGATCCGTGGGTCGGTCCGATACCGATGGCCGACTCCGACGAGCGAGACAACACGACACATCCCCGGCGGACTAGGAAGTAGCGGTGTGAAAAATGTGGAGTCCGAGTTGGTTTGTAGCCATATCCCCAGGCTACGGTCACCGGCGGTGACCAGATGAGTCTGATCGACCGGACCCGTAGCGTGCTCGGCCACGCCATCGAGGTCTACCGGGGCACCGCGTACGAGCGGCGGCTCAGCACCGTCCGCGACCGGCTCGACGAGCCGCTGCGGGTGGCGATCGCCGGTCGGGTCAAAGCGGGCAAGTCCACCTTGCTCAACGCGCTGGTCGGTGACCGGCTGGCCCCGACCGACGCCGGGGAGTGCACCCGGATCGTCACCTGGTACCAGGACGGACATACCTACCGGGTGCTGGCGACGCCCACCGAGGGCGAGCCACGCCAGCTCCGGTTCACCCGCGAGGACGGCGCCATCGACGTCGATTTGGGCAATCTGTCCGTCGACGACGTCGCGCAACTGGACATCACCTGGCCGTCGCAGGCACTGCGCAACGTGACGCTCATCGACACTCCCGGCATCGGTTCGCTCTCCGAGCAAACTTCCCGGCGCGCCTGGGACCTACTCGTCCCGGACGAGGAGGAGACCCCGGCCGACGCCGTCGTCTACCTGATGCGCCACCTGCACTCCAACGACGTCGACTTCCTGCGGGCCTTCCACGACGTGGAGGTGTCCCGGCCCAACCCGGTCAACGCCATCGGCATCCTGTCCCGGGCCGACGAGATCGGCGTCGGGCGGCTCGACGCGATGGCGTCCGCCCGGCGGATCGCCGAACGGCTGAGTACCGACGCGAACGTGCGACGGCTGGTGCAGTCGGTCGTCCCGGTCGCCGGCCTGCTCGCCGAGACCGCCGCGACGCTGACCGAAGTGGAGGTCGCGCAGCTGCGCCGGGTCGCCGAACTGCCGGTGGCCCAGGCCGAGCAGCTGCTGCTCTCCGCCGACCGGTTCGTGCAGAACATGCCCGAACTCGGGCTGACCACGATCGAACGGGAAGCGCTGCTGGCCCGGCTCGGCATGTTTGGTCTACGACTGTCCGCCGCGATGCTGCGCCACAACGGCGTGGCCACCGCCACCGAACTCTCCCAGGAGTTGACCGAGCGCAGCGGGCTTACCCAGCTGCGGGAGGTCCTCGGCTCACTGTTCTTCGAGCGCCGGGACGTGCTCAAGTCCCGGTCGGCGCTGCTGGCGCTCTCCGACGTCACCCGGGTCTGTGTCCGACCCGGCAGTGAGCAGGTGGCCGGCGCGGTCGAGGAGATCATCGCCTCGGCGCACCCGTTCAACGAGCTGCGCGTACTGTCCAGCCTGCGGGCGGGGTGGATCACCGGCAAGGCCCCGGTGGTCGCCGAGCTCGAGCAGGTGATCGGCGGCTCCGGTGCGGCGGCGCACCAGCGGCTGCGGCTGCCGGCCGACGCGACCACCGCCGAGGTGACCGAGAGCGCGGTCGAGGCGCTGGGCCGCTGGCAGCGGCGCGCCGAGAGCCCGATGACCCCGTACGAGCTGGCCGTGGCCGCCCGGGTGGCGGTTCGGTCCTGCGAGGGCATCATCGCCGACCAGCGGCGGCCCCGGTGACCGGGTACCCGGCGGGATCCCCCCGGCCCAGCGGCGCCGCCGGACGCTCGCCTCGTACCACTACCGTTTCCAGCAGTTGTCCGACCCTGTGGTGTGCGGCGCACCGGCGGTCGGCCACCCAGACCCGGCCATACCTGTCTCCACAAACTTCATCGGAGCAACCCTGATGTACGCACTCGGCATTGACCTTGGCACAACGTTCACGGCGGCAGCGATCTGGCGGGAAGGCCGGGTGGAGACCGTCTCACTCGGCGGCCGGAGCTCCGCGATCCCATCCGTGGTGCTGCTACGGCAGGACGAGACGTTCCTCACCGGCGAGGCGGCGCACCGTCGTGGGCTCTCCGAGCCGCAGCGGGTGGCCCGCGAGTTCAAGCGGCGGCTCGGCGACACCACCCCGATCCTGCTCGGCGGCGTACCGCAGTCGGCCGAAGCGTTGATGTCCCGGTTGCTACGGTCGGTGGTGGAGGAGGTGGCCCGCCGAGAGGGTAGCTTCCCTGCGGCGATCTGCGTCTCGCACCCGGCCAACTGGGGGCCGTACAAGCTCGACCTGCTCCGCCAAGCGGTGCGGATGGCCAACCTCGATGTGCCGGTGACCTACACCACCGAGCCCGCCGCCGCAGCGATCAACTACGCCGAGCAGCAGCGGATCGAGCCGGGTTCCATCGTCGCCGTCTACGACCTGGGTGGCGGGACGTTCGACGCGGCGATGCTGCGCAAGACCCCCACCGGCTTCGAGATCATGGGCCAGCCGGAGGGCATCGAGCGACTCGGCGGCATCGACTTCGACGCAGCGGTGTTCAACCATGTCCGGGCAACGCTCGGCGGAAAACTCGAGGAGCTCGACGAGGAGGATCCGGCGGCGATCGCCGCCGTCGCCCGGCTGCGCGACGAGTGCATTCAGGCCAAGGAGGCGCTGTCGTCGGACACCGACACCTCGATCCCGGTGCTGCTGCCCAACATCTCCACCGAGATCCGGCTCACCCGCTCCGAGCTCGAGGCGATGGTCCGCCCGGTGCTGCACGGCTCGATCGAGGCGCTGCACCGGGCCGTACGGTCCGCTGGCTGCTCGCCGGAGCAGGTGCACTCGGTGCTGCTGGTCGGTGGGTCGTCGCGGATGCCGATCGTCTCCCAGCTGGTCGGCTCCGAGCTGGGCCGGCCGGTGGCGGTGGACGCACACCCCAAGTACTCTGTCTCGCTCGGTGCCGCCTGGCTGGCCGCAGCGGAGCTGACCGGCCAGACGATGCCGGCCGGGCCCGCCCCGACCCCGATCCCGGCTCCGCCGGCTGCGGCGACCGGCACCTACCGAGTGCCGCCGACCGCGTCGGTTCCGTCGACCGCGTCGACCACCCCGGTCTCCGCAGCGGGCTACCGCACGTCGCCGCCGCCGGCTGGCGTCACTGGCGTTGCTTCCGTCGGACGCGGCAGCCCGGACGTCGGCAGCGGCTATCCGTCCCGTACCGAGACATTCGCTTCGGCGAACTCCATCGGCACTGAAGACTCCCCGGGGCGACGCGGTGGGGAGAAGTCGTCGGCGAAGCGTGGCCGGGGGCCGCTGATCGTGGCCGCCGCCGTGTTGGTGGTGCTGCTCACTGGCGTCGGGGTCACCTACGCGCTGACCAGCGGACAGGGCGACGACGGCCGAGAGGTTTCCAGCGGCCTGGCCACGCCCGGCCCGGACCAGGACGACGGAGCGGAACAGCCGCAGGCTCAGCAGCCGGAGCAGACCGGCGAGCCGGAGCCGGAAACCCCAGACATTCCGGCCGACGAACAGTGCACTGACGAGATCAAGAGCAACTGGACCTGGGTCTGCCTCACCTCGGCCCGGGTCGCTGGCGGCAAACTGACCGTGGAGTACGAGGCCGAGTTCGGCGGGAACCAGCCGTCCACCAACGGCGGATGGCACCTGCACATCTACGGCAGCGACGGCACCAACCCGCCGGACCACATCATGGGCAGCCACGTCCCCGACGGCCAGCAGGGATTCTGGTACGTCGAGGCCAAGCAGCCGTCGGTGGTCTGGACCGACGACCCGGCGTTCATCAACGCGGTCGGCGACCAGCCGAAGGTGTGCGCCCGGATCGCGAACTCCGCCCACGAACTGGCGCAGCACGACAACGGCAGCTACACCACCGGCAACTGCGTCAAGATTCGCTGGGAGTGACCCGGTAGCCGACCCGGACCGCGCGAGTGTTCCTGTGTGGAGATGCTGTTAGGCACGGGAACACTCGCCGGGTGGCTGTTGGATGCCGGCGGGTCTGCCGGTGACCTGGGACCGGGTGCCGGTCAGTCCGACTGGGTCGTGACGCTTGGCCGAGGGCGGTCGCCGTACAGCCGCCCTCGGTCGCCTTCACCAGCCGGGCCACCTGGGCCGGCTCCGGCGCTTGTCAGTGGCGACCGACCCGGGGCAGCCCCGGGTCGGTGTCGCGGTCGTCAACGCCGACCGAACCCAGCTGCATGAACCGCCGCAGCGCGTGTTCGACAGTCGCCCCGGTGTAGGCGGCGACGTCCCGCCTCCGTAGTACCGGCCGGACCGGGCGTCGGTGATCCGACTCGATCAGCGCGGTTACCTGATTGCGACCCTGTCCCACAGCGACTCCATACCTCGAGCGTGACCTTTGAGCGTGGTCTGCCCCACACGGCCGGGCCTACCTTATCGTCGCCGTCGGTGATCATCGAAAGGTGCACCGGCCGGCCGGTGGGTGGCCGGGACCGGTGCCCACCGGCCGTTCCGGCGGGTCCGCCGCTGCTACATCTTGACTCGCTATGACTACTCTTAGTGATTGCATTGGTCGGCCGGTGGACTTCGACGATGGTTCACGTCCGGTAGCGTCGTACCGGTCCGGTGGTCGTCCGATGGGGAGGGTTCAGGCGTGAGCTCGGTCGAAGAGGTCAAGGCAGGGGTAGCCCGGTTCGGTGACGAACTCGGCCAGCAGGTGGGGGCGATTCGGGCGAGTGCGGAGGCGCTGAGCACCAGCGGGGCCGCGCTGCGGGCGATCACCAGCGGGTCCAGCCATTCGCAGGTGGCCGAGACGATCGCCAAGGTCGAGCAGGCCAAGCAGAAGCTGGCCGAAGCGGCCGCCCTCGCGCAGAGCGCGATCGAGTCGAGCCGCGGGTACGCGTCGAGCTTCTGACCAGCCGTCGACCGGCTGTCCCGGTTGGCGGTGTGTCCCGGGCTGGTGGCCTGTCTAGGGTTGGCGGCATGGCTGACGATTCGCTTGCCCTGGACGACCTGCTCACAATCGCGACACAGGCCACCGCACGCGGTGCCGAGCTGATCCGTACCCGTGAGCCCGGACACCTGGCCGGCAAGGGCGACCGGGACTACGCGTCCGAAGTGGATCTCGCTGTCGAACGGGAGCTGCGTGCCTTCCTGGCCGACGCCACCCCGCACGTCGGGTTCCTCGGCGAGGAGGAAGGCGTCTCCGGGGTCGGCGACGGGCCCCAGTGGGTGCTGGATCCGGTCGACGGCACGGTCAACTTCGCGCACGGCGTACCGCTCTGCGGGGTGTCGTTGGCCCTGGTCCGGGACCGGCGTCCGGTGGTCGGGGTGATCGAGTTGCCGCTACTGGGCAGCCGGTACACCGCGACCCTCGGCGGCGGCGCGTGGCGCGACGGCCGGCCGATCCGGGTGCGGGGCACGACGCGGCTGCCCGACGCGTTGGTCAACCTCGGTGACTTCGCGGTGGGCGACGAAGCCGCAGAGCGTAACGCCGCCCGGCTAGCGCTCACCCAGCGGATGGCCCGGGGCGCGCTACGGGTGCGGATGCTCGGCTCCGCCGCGATCGACCTGGTCTGGGTGGCCGACGGCCGTACCGATGTGTCGATCGCCCTGTCGAACAAGCCGTGGGACATGGCCGCCGGCACGTTGATCGCCCGGGAGGCGGGCGCCGCCGTCGTCGACATCGACGGTACGCCGCACAGCCTCGACTCGTTCGCGACGATCGCTGCGGCTCCACCGCTGCTCGACGAGGTGCTCGCGCAGGTACGGGCGGCGGCTGACGACGGCGGGCTCACCTGACGACGGCGACTCGCAGGTGTGCGGGATCGCCATCCGGGAACGGCAGTGGACGGCCGCGTCGGTCGACGACCGGGCGGTATCCGGGATCCGGACGGCGGCAGGGAAGGAACGGGATGATCACCAAGATCGGGCAGGAAGGGAACGTGCTCGGCTACGAGGTAGCCGGGAAACTGACCGAGCAGGAGTACCGCGACCTGGACCGGGAGCTGCGGGCGGCGATCGCCGAGTACGGCTCGGTCTCGGTCCTCGGCCGGCTGCCGGACGACAGCCTGCCGGGTATGGAGCTCTCGGCGATCGACGACCGGTTGCGGTTCGCCCGGGAGCATCTGACCGACATCGACCGGGCGGCGGTGGTCGGCGGCAACCGGGTGGCCGAGTGGGTGACCCGGGCCTCGGGCGCAATGACGCCGATCGAGCTGCGGCACTTCCACGCCGGGGCGGAGCGGCAGGCCTGGGACTGGCTGCGCCGAGCCCGCCCGGTGTGACGGCCGGTCGCACATGGGCGCCTTTCGGTGGCGGCGGGTGCGGGCTTGCTCACACCGTGGGATCGCCGGGTGCCCGGTCCGACCAGCGCCCGTACACTCGCTGGGAACACAACTTCATACCTCATCCAGAGGGGCAGAGGGACACGGCCCGATGAAGCCCCGGCAACCACCCCACCCGTCGCGCCGGTCGCAATCGGCCAGCCGGGGCAGGTGCCAATTCCGTCCCCGTCGCACCGCGCGGCGCAGGGAAAGATGAGAGGACAGCCGCCATGACGTCGCTGATCGACGCGAGCACCACCAGCCCTGACTCCGCCCCGGTGAGCACCACCAGCCCGGCCCGTGTCCTGGTCTGTCGCGGCTGCGGTGCCGAGTACCCGCTCGCCGCGCAACACGCCTGCTACGAGTGTTTCGGGCCGCTGGAGGTCGGCTACGACCCGGCGGCTCTCGCTCGCGTCACCCGGGCCGACATCGAGGCGGGTCCGGCCAACATCTGGCGGTACGCCCCGCTGCTGCCCGCTGGCCAGGATCCGGCCACTCGGGTCAGCCTGGATCCCGGCTTCACCCCGCTCGTCCCGGCCGCCGCGCTCGCCGCCGAGCTCGGCATCCGGGCGCCGCTGTGGGTCAAGGACGACAGCGCCAACCCGACCCACTCGTTCAAGGACCGGGTCGTTTCCGTCGCTCTCACCGCCGCCCGTACGCTCGGTTTCTCCCGGTTTGCCTGCGCCTCCACCGGTAACCTGGCCAACTCGGTCGCCGCGCACGCCGCCCGCGCCGGCGTACCGTCGATCGTCTTCATCCCCGGCGACCTGGAACCCGGCAAGATCGTCACCACCGCGGTGTACGGCGGTGAGCTGGTCGCAATCGACGGCTCCTACGACGACGTGAACCGGCTCTGCAGCGAGCTGGTGGAGACCGACGAGTTCGAGGACACCGCGTTCGTCAACGTCAACGTGCGGCCGTACTACGCGGAGGGGTCCAAGACGCTCGGCTACGAGGTGGCCGAGCAGCTCGGCTGGCGGATTCCCGAGCAGGTGGTGATTCCGATGGCCAGCGGGGAACTGCTCACCAAGGTGGACAAGGCGTTCACCGAGCTGGTCGAGATCGGCCTGGTCGACGCGCCGGCGAACGGTTGGCGGGTGTTCGGCGCGCAGTCCGCCGGCTGTAACCCGATCGCGACCGCGCTGCACCGCGACACCGACCAGATCGTGCCGGTGAAGCCGACCGGGATCGCCAAGTCGCTCAACATCGGTGACCCGGCCGCCGGTCTGTACGCGTTGGAGGCGGTGCAGCGCACCGGTGGCTGGATGGACTACGCCGACGACGACGAGATCCGGGAGGGGATCCGGCTGCTGGCCCGGACCACCGGGGTGTTCGCCGAGACGGCCGGCGGGGTAACCACGGCGGTGCTGAAGAAGCTGGTCGACAGCGGACAGCTGGACCCGACCGCCGAGACGGTCGTCTACAACACCGGCGAAGGTCTGAAGACCATCGACGCGGTCGCCGGGCAGGTCGGCCCGACTCACCGGGTGAAGCCGTCGTTGCGTTCGGTTCGTGCGGCCGGACTACTCGGCTGACCTTCTGACCAGCACACCCTCCACTGCATCGGCTGATCGGCGTACGCCGATCAGCCGATGTTCATGTGCGGTCCGTAGTCAGTGTTTTGCCATAGGTCGAGAAAATACGCCGGTGGGGTCTTGACGACTGCACTTGCACGGCGCAGGATGCTCTGTGCGGGAGGACGACTCGCCGTAAGGGCCCCGACCGAGCTTGGCAACAATCTCAACCCCGGGTCCCAACGACCGGCGGCGCCGGAGGCGCTGTGCGAGCGTCCTCCCGACCAACGTCCCCCGGCCGGTAATTGGGTCGCGCGGCTGGCCCGGCCCCGTCACGCTCGACGGCATGGACATCACCATCACCCCGCTGGATCCGGCCGACGAGGCCGCCTTCGAGCAGGCGTACCAGATCAGGCGGTCGGCCCGCTTTGTCCCGGACATGCCGCCGGCGCCCCGGCAGTGGTTCGAGGCCCTGCTGCGGCATCAGCGGCACAGCGTACGGTACGAAGCCGCGTTGGCCAGTGTGGACGGCGTACCGGTCGGGCTGGTCGCCATGGAGTTCCCGTTGCTCGACAACCTCGACAACGTCGGCGTGGACATCCAGGTGGCCCCCGCGCACCGGCGGCGCGGCATCGGTCGAGCGCTGTACGCGTACGCCGTGCGGCGGGTCCGGGAGACCGGCCGGACCCGGATCATGGGGCACTCGGCGGACACCATGCCCGGCGGCGTCGCCCGCGATCCGGCGCCGACCGCCTTCGCTCACGCCATGGGGGTCAAATCGGCCCTGGTCGAGGCGCGCCGTCGGCTCGAAATCGACACCGTCGACCAGCCGGCGCTCGACGTGATGCTCGCCGAGTACTGGCACCGCGCCCCCGGCTACGAGCTGCTGACCTGGGTCGGGCCCTGCCCGGAGGAGTACCGCGCCGATCTCGCCTACCTGGACGGGCGGATGGTGACCGACTCGCCAATGGGTGACCTGGAGTGGGAGCCGGAAAACGTCGACGCCGACCGGATCCACGAAGCGGATCTGGCCCGAAAAGCGGCCCGCACCCGCAGCTACCACACGGTGACCCGGCATCTGGACAGCGGCCGGATCGTCGCCTGGAGCAACATCACCCGGCCAGCCGAACCGGACTGGCACGCCTACCAGCAGATCACCATCGTCGCCCCGGATCATCGCGGACACCGGCTGGGCACCATCGTCAAGATCGAGAACCTGCGGTTCACCTTGCGCCACGAACCGGCGCTGCGGGTGATCGACACCTGGAACGCCGACAGCAACCAGCACATGATCGCGATCAACGAGGCGATCGGCTTCCGGGCGGTCGACATCTGGCAGAACTGGCAGCAGACCATCTGAGGCATGATGGCGGAATGACGGAGACCCCGCACCCGCTGTACGTCACGCATGCCGACACCCTGGCCCGCGCGCTGACCGCGATCGCCGAACGCGACTACTGGTCGGCCTACCCCGAGTCGCCGAGCCCGCGGATCTACGGCGAACACGCCGCCGCCGAGGGCGCGGCGGCGTTCCACGCCTATCTGGGCAAGGACTTCCCCCTCGACCAGCCCACCGCCACCGGCGAAGCGGTCGCCACCGACGACAGCCCGTTCGGCATCGAACTCGGCGTCCGGTACCCCCGCGCCGACGTCGACCAGCTGATCACCGCCGCCCAGGCCGCGCTGCCCGCCTGGCGTGACGCCGGACCGCG
Source organism: Micromonospora sp. LOL_014 (assembly GCF_048060245.1). Classification (NCBI taxonomy): domain Bacteria; kingdom Bacillati; phylum Actinomycetota; class Actinomycetes; order Micromonosporales; family Micromonosporaceae; genus Micromonospora; species Micromonospora sp. LOL_014. The sequence goes on along the minus strand of NZ_JBHMIP010000008.1, from coordinate 65,194 downwards.
CAGTCGGGCCGGCGTCTGTCTGGAGATTCTCGCCCGGCTGCACGAACACAGCTTCGAGCTGGCCAACGCGGTGCAGTTCACCACCGGTCAGGCGTTCGTGATGGCGTTCCAGGCCGGCGGGGCGCACGCGCTGGACCGCGCCCTGGAAGCCATCGCCTACGCGTACGCCGAGATGACCCGCCACCCGCGCACCGCCGGCTGGGAGAAGCCGACCGGCCGCGGCGAGCCGCTGCGGATGACCAAGACATTCCATGTGGTGCCGCGCGGCGTCGCCCTGGTGATCGGCTGCCACACCTTCCCGACCTGGAACTCCTACCCGGGGCTGTTCGCCTCCCTGGTCACCGGGAACCCGGTGCTGGTCAAACCACACCCCGGCGCGGTGCTGCCGCTGGCGATCACCGTCCGCTACGCCCGCGAGGTGCTCAGCGAGGCCGGCTTCGACCCCAACCTGGTGCAGCTCGCCGCTGAGGCGCCGGGCGAGCGGCTGGCGACCGTCCTCGCCGGCCGCCCCGAGGTGCGGATCATCGACTTCACCGGCTCCACCGAGTACGGCGACTGGTTGGAGGCCAACGCCCGGCACGCCACCGTCTACACCGAGAAGGCCGGCGTCAACACGATCATCGTCGACTCCACGGCGGACTTTGTCGGCATGTGCCGCAACATCGCCTTCTCCTTGTCACTCTATAGCGGACAGATGTGCACCACGCCGCAGAACATCCTGGTGCCGGCCGGCGGCATCGAAACCGATCAGGGGCGCAAGAGCCCGGACGAGGTGGCCGCCGGCATCGCCGCCGCGATCGGCAAACTGACCGGCGATCCGGCGCGGGCGGTCGAGCTCATCGGCGCGATCGTCGACGACGCGGTCCTCGACCGGCTCGCCGCAGCGGCGAAGCTCGGCGAGCCGGTGCTGGAGTCGCGGGAGATCAGCCACCCGGCGTACCCGAACGCAGTGGTGCGTACCCCACTGGTCGTCAAGCTGGGCGCGGACGCCGACGACGTCTACGGCCGGGAGTGGTTCGGGCCGGTCAGCTTCGTCGTCGCCACCGGGTCCACCGCGCGCAGCGTCGAAGTATTCCGGCGTACGGTCACAGCCCGCGGTGCGCTGACCGCCGGCGTCTACTCGACCGACCAGCAGGTGCTCGCCGACGTGGAGGCCGCCGCGCTGGACGTCGGTGTGCACCTGTCGGCGAACCTCACCGGCGGGGTGTTCGTCAACCAGTCGGCCGCCTTCTCCGACTTCCACGCCAGCGGTGCCAACGCCGCGGCGAACTCGGCGTTGACCGACGGCGCGTACGTCGCCGGCCGGTTCCGGATCGTCCAGTCCCGCCGGCACGTCTGAAACGTCCAGTCCCGCCGGCACGTCCGACCCGCCACGGATGCCGACCGGCCCGGCCAGCTGGCCGGGCCGGTCACGCCGGCCGGCGCATCTGCAACTCGGTCAGGTCCGGCCGGGTCGGGTGTGGCAGACGCACGCCGGTGTCGGCGAAGCCGAGCCGCTGGTACGCCCGTACCGCCCGGTCGTTGCCGACCACCACCTCCAGCAGCAGCTCCGGCCGACCGGTCGCGCGTGACCAGGCGGCGACCGCGTCGACCAGTTCGGCGAGCAGGTTCCGGCCGCGCCAGGCCGGGCTGATGTAGACGGCGAACAGGACGGACACCGACGCGTCGTCCCGCCAGACGTGCGCTCCCGCATGCGCCACGAACCGCCGGCCGGCCGGCTCGCCAGCCGGTGCCGGGCCGGCTTCCGGGGTGGCCGGTCCGGTCTCGGCCACGAACTGGGCGATCAGGTCACCGACGGCGGACCGGGCCGCCCGCTCGGCGTACTCGTGCAGCGGACGGGCCGCCGCGTCGGCGAGCCGCTCGATGAACGCCAGCGGCGAATCGGCGAGCATCTCCAGCCGCAGCGCGCGCATCCGGGCGGCGTCGTCGGCCCGGATCCGCCGGACCGCGGCCACCGGCGGTACGACGTGAGCGGGGCCGGTCCCAGTTTCCACGTCGGCATGCTCGCCCGGCGCGGCTTCGCAGACAACCGGAATCCCGCCTTCGGCCCGGCCCGTACCGGTCACGCCACCAGCCGCCGACGGTCGCGCCCTCGCCGGCAACGGGGTCACGCGACCAGCAGCAAAGCCGTGCCGAGTTGCCGGCAGTAGGCGATGCCGTGGTCGAGCCCCTGCCGCCCGGGGTAGCGGGCCAGCGCGCCGATCACCCAGGTCTCCCCGATCGCGAGGCAGCTGATGTGCCAGAGCCCGTCCTCGTCGCGCAGCAGCCAGCCGTTCTTGATGGCGATGGTGGCCGCGTACTCGGCGGTGAGCGCGTCCCGTGGGCCGAAGTCGCCTGCGCCGCGGACGGCGCGCATCTCGGACAGCAGCCACGGCGTCCACTGCGGCCCGGCCGCCCGTCCGTCGGCGATGCAGCGCCCCAGCCTGGTGACATCGCGGGCGGAAACGACCGTGTTGCTCCACCGGTCGCGCTCCGGGGCCGAGTCGGTCAGCCCGCAGAGCCGTACCATCCGCTCGATGGACTCCCGGCCACCGACCCGGTCGTAGGTGGCGTCCGCGCCGGGATTGTCGCTGTCCCGGATGATCGACGACAGCTGGGCCAGCTGGGGTGTCCGGAGCATGTTGCCCTGCTCGTCGGCGCGGCGCAGGTCGTCGGCAGCCAGCCACACCTTGATCAACGACATGGTGTCGCTCTGCGCGGTGAAGTTCGGTGACCCGGTGATCAGCCCGGTACGCCGGTTCAGCGCCGCCCAGGAGAAGAATCCGTCGGTCGGTGTCGGCACCGGGCCGGCGCGCAGCAACACGCTGCGCTGCTGGTGGTCGTGGTCCTGGTCGGCGACGGTCCAGCCCGGCTCGCGCGGCGGTGGTTTGCCGGCGTCCCCGGGCAGGCCGCCGGTGAACGCCGACAGCACGATGAGTAGCCCGACGGCGGCGGCCGCCGGGTGGCGTTGGCGGACGCGGTCGCGTCGGGGCGCGGTGCGGTCCGACCGTCGGGCGGCCCGGCTGCCAGGCGCGCGATGCCGTCCGGGCTTCACGTTCTGCGGTGTACGGGACACACGTGGTCAACGAAATGTGGTGCCAGGGAGACTTGACTGGGGGTTGATGTCCCCTTTTGGGATAGTGCGGTGCCGTCAGACCTCGTGTAGCGTGCGATTCCGGCTGCTGTACTCGGGCAACCCGTACGAGAGTCCCGATCGGTGGCTCCGGCCGGCGAACACGCCGGTCAGAGGGCCGGCAGAGGCCCGGCACGACAGAAGTGAGGAAGTGCACCGTGGCACAGGGCACCGTGAAGTGGTTCAACAGCGAAAAGGGCTACGGTTTCATCGCGGTCGACGGGGGTCAGGACGTCTTCGTCCACTTCTCCGCCATCGAGATGGACGGTTACAAGGCGCTCGACGACGGGCAGCGCGTCGAGTTCGAGATCGCTCAGGGGCAGAAGGGTCCTCAGGCGGAGAGGGTCCGGGTCATCGCCTAGTCACCCTGCTGGCCGGCGCGGTCACCCTGCTGGCCAACTGCGCGTCCGGTGGCCGGTGCGGCCGCCCGACCGGACGGCGACGTAGCTGATAGCTCGACACAGGTCTGCGCACCCGCAAGGCGTCGGTTCTCCTCGTGGAGCCGGCGCCTTTCATCGTTTCGCCGCCCGGCGATCCTGCCCACCCGATCTTGACCGTGACCGCCGTCTGCGGCCGTGCGGCCCGAAGGGGTACGTCGGGCGGCAAGTTGCTGTTCGCTTGCACTCGACAGGGGAGAGTGCTAAACAAGGATTGGCACTCGCCAACCGGGAGTGCCAAAGGTCGGGGCGGTGGGGCCACCGCCGTCGTCCCGCTTCGCGGGGTGACGGAGATGGCCGGTCGTCGCGGGCTATCCGGCCCGGCCGGCGGACGTCACTGTCATTGGGTAGCGACGTCCGAAGGTGCGTAGAGCAGGCGGCATGGCGGAGCTGACCGGCTCCGGTGCTGCGAGCGTCCAGGAGGACAACGCCGTATGGCCAAGATGATCGCGTTCGACGAAGAGGCGCGCCGCGGTCTCGAGCGGGGCATGAACACCCTCGCCGACGCCGTCAAGGTGACGCTGGGCCCGAAGGGCCGCAACGTCGTGCTCGAAAAGAAGTGGGGCGCTCCCACCATCACCAACGATGGTGTGAGCATCGCCAAGGAGATCGAGCTCGAGGACCCGTACGAGAAGATCGGCGCCGAGCTGGTCAAGGAGGTCGCCAAGAAGACCGACGACGTGGCCGGTGACGGCACGACGACGGCGACCGTCCTGGCCCAGGCCCTGGTCCGCGAGGGCCTGCGCAACGTCGCGGCCGGCGCGAACCCGATGGCCCTGAAGCGGGGCATCGAGGCCGCCGTCGCCAACGTCGCGGAGGAGCTGAGCAAGCTCGCCAAGGACGTGGAGACCAAGGAGCAGATCGCGTCCACCGCGTCGATCTCCGCCGGAGACGCCAGCGTCGGCGAGATCATCGCCGAGGCGATGGACAAGGTCGGCAAGGAAGGCGTCATCACCGTCGAGGAGAGCAACACCTTCGGCCTGGAGCTGGAGCTCACCGAGGGTATGCGCTTCGACAAGGGCTACATCTCGCCTTACTTCTGGACCGACCCGGAGCGGATGGAGGCCGTCCTCGACGACCCCTACATCCTGATCGTCAACAGCAAGATCTCCTCGGTCAAGGACCTGCTCCCGATCCTGGAAAAGATCATGCAGTCGGGCAAGCCGCTGCTGATCATCGCCGAGGACGTCGAGGGCGAGGCGCTGGCCACCCTGATCGTCAACAAGGTGCGCGGCACCTTCAAGTCGGTTGCCGTCAAGGCTCCCGGCTTCGGTGACCGCCGCAAGGCGATGCTGACCGACATCTCGATCCTCACCGGCGGCCAGGTCGTCAGCGAGGAGCTCGGCCTGAAGCTCGACGCGGTGACCATCGACATGCTGGGCCGGGCCCGCAAGGTCCAGGTGACCAAGGACGAGACCACGGTCGTCGACGGTGCCGGCGACGCCGAGCAGATCCAGGGCCGGGTCAACCAGATCCGGGCCGAGATCGAGAAGAGCGACTCCGACTACGACCGCGAGAAGCTGCAGGAGCGGCTGGCCAAGCTGGCCGGCGGCGTCGCGGTGATCAAGGTCGGCGCGGCCACCGAGGTGGAGCTCAAGGAGCGCAAGCACCGCATCGAGGACGCGGTGCGCAACGCCAAGGCAGCCGTCGAGGAGGGCATCGTCCCCGGTGGTGGCGTCGCTCTGGTGCAGGCCGGCAAGACCGCCTTCGACAAGCTCGACCTGGTCGGCGACGAGGCGACCGGCGCGCAGATCGTGAAGATCGCGCTGGACGCCCCGCTGCGGCAGATTGCCGTCAACGCCGGCCTCGAAGGCGGCGTCGTGGTGGAGAAGGTCCGCAACCTGGAGGCCGGCCACGGCCTCAACGCCGCCAACGGCGACTACGTGGACCTGCTGCAGGCGGGCATCATCGACCCGGCCAAGGTGACCCGGTCGGCGCTGCAGAACGCCTCGTCGATCGCGGCGCTGTTCCTGACCACCGAAGCCGTGGTGGCGGACAAGCCGGAGAAGACCCCGGCCCCGGCGGGTGCGCCGGGCGGCGGCGAGATGGACTTCTGAGTCCAGCCACGCCGCAGTAGCGACAGAACCGCAGGGCGGTTACCGGGCAGCTTCCCGGTAACCGCCCTGCGGCGTCTCCGGCCCAGCGGCGATCAGCCGCCGGACCGGGCGGCCTGCACCGCCGCGTACGCGTCGACCAGACCGGCGCCGGTGAGGTTCGCCGGGTCACCGCAGGTGTCACCGCCGCCGAGGCCGGCCTCGGCGGCGGTCTGCCGCAGGATCCGCGCCGTGCCGTCCAGGTCACCAATCAGCTCCGGTCGCGCCGACCACAGCAGCGCCACCACCCCGGCCACCTGCGGGGTCGCCATCGACGTACCGTCCAGCGCCGCGTACCCGCCGCCGGGCATCGCCGACAGCACGTCGGCGCCCGGTGCCACCAGGTCCGGTTTGACGGTGCCGTCCGGCGCCGGGCCCCGGCTGGAGAAGTCGGTAACCTCCCGGTCGGCGTCTACCGCGCCGACGGTCAGCACATCGGTGTACGGGGCCGGCGGGTCATCGACCGAGCTGCAGAACGGGCCGGTGTTGCCGGCCGCGGCCACCATCATCAGCCCGGCGGCGGCCAGCGCCTCGGTGGCCGGCCGCAGCGAACTCAGGTCGCAGCCTTCCAGCTCGGGGCAGCCCCAGGAGTTGGTGAGCACGTGCGGAGCGCGTTCCGGTCGCCCGTCGGCGAACGGGTCGCCCCCGGTCGGGAACGGGGCCAGCATGAACTGCAGGCAGTCCAGGTAGCGTGCCGGGTTGCCGAGGTTGCGGTCCAGGTTGACACAGCCGACCCAGGACGCACCCGGGGCGACGCCGATCGAGGTGTCGCCGACGGCCGAGCCGAGCGTGTGGGTGCCGTGTCCGTTGTTGTCGGTCGGGGTACCGGTGCCGTTCCACGGGTCGAACCAGGAGTCGTCGCCGCCCCGGAACCCGTCCGCGAGCGCCGGATGGTCGCCGTCCACCCCGGAGTCCGAGGCGCCGACCACGATGCCGGCGCCGTCGACACCGAGCTCCGTCCAGACCCGTTCGGCACCGAGCATGGTGATGTTCCACGGCGGGGTACGCGGAGCGGGCTGGTCGCCCCGTTCGGGCTCGACCGTGGCCGGCAGCGGCCGCAGTTGCTGACTGATCAGCACCCGGTCGACGTCGTCCCGCCGGGTCAGCCAGGGCCGCAGCGCCGGCCCGGCGTCCACCTCGATCGCGTTGACCAGGTAGTACGGCGAGTAGGACAGCCCCCACCGGTCCAGATCGTCGCGCAGGTCGGCCTGGCTGGCCTCGGCGGTGTCGACCAGCCGTTGGAAGACCGTCCGGACCCGTTCGTCGCGGGCCTGCGGTCCGGTGCCGCGCGGCACGTCGGACAGATCGGCCTGTTCCCGCAGCATCACGAACAGCCGTTCGCCGTGCAGCCCCGGCTGCCCGACGGCGAGGTGCACGGCGGCACCGGCCGCCGCCAGCACCACGACGGTGGCCACCGCCACCCGCCGCAGTGGTCGACCTGCCAGCCGTGGTGGTCGACCCGCCCGCCGCCGACCGAGACCGAAGCCGAGGCCGACACCCAACGCGAGTGCCAGCGCCATTCCGACGCCGGCACCGACCGACGCCCAGAACGGTAGGTCACGGCCGATGGCCAGGAGCAGCGATACCTCTTCCGGGTCGAGCAGGGCCAGCGGTCCGCCGACGGACAGCCCGGCCAGTACGCCGACCGGCGCGCTGGACCGGTCGGCGGCCCAGCCGATCGCCGCAGTCGCGTAGCCGATCGGCGGCAGCACCAGGATCGCGGCCAGCTGCCCGCCGGGTTGGCCGATGCCGGCGGCGAGCAGCAGCAGCCCAACCCCGGCGACCGTCCCGCCGAGCAGGATGGTGCGCACCGCCGAGCGCCCCTGCGGGCCGGCACCGATCGCCGTCCAGAACCGCCGGGGCAGCAGTTCGGCGGCGTACCAGCCGGTCGCGGCCGCTGCGGCGACGGCGAGTGCCGTCTCCACCGCGCCGCCCAGCGCGCCGACCCACCACCAGGGCAGCAGCATGACCAGCCCGGCCGCGACGGCGAGTAGCACAGCGACCATCCGGTCCGCCTTGTCAGACTGAGCGTGAGCTGGCTCGGCCGGACCTGACTGAGCCCGACCTGACTCGGCTTGAGCCGGCTCGGCCTGGTCCGGTTCGGCCCGGCGCCGTAGCGCCCGCAGCCCGGCGGCGCCGCCGGCGGCGAGCACGGTGAGCGCGGCCAGGTACAGCTCGTGGTGGACGGTCGGTACGGCCCGCAGCAGCCCGAAACCGCCGAGGGCGAACGCGGCGACCAGCCAGGCCCGGCCGGTCGCCCGTACCGCCGGTGACCGGGGCACCAGCGCCAGCAGCATGGTGGGTACGCCGACCAGCAGCGCGTTGCCGAACGCGATCAACGGCCAGACCACCGCCGGGGTGGGCAACCCGCTGGCCAGCAGGACCTGATCGGTCAGCCAGCCGCCAGCCTGCGCGAACACCGTCACACCGACCGACCAGATCGCGATCGCCACCGCGGCGACCGTCGGCCACACGCTGGCCGGCGGCGGCCCGGCGGCGGCGGACGGCTGCATCGGGTACGGCGGCGGCACCGGGTAGGGCTGACCGGGGTACGGGTAGCCGGGATGACCGGGCGGCTGCGTCATGTCCGCCACCCTAGGCGGCGGGATACGGTGGAGAGGTGCGTGACCCTGCCGTCTCCCGGTACGCAGCCGGCCAACTGTCCGTGACCCGCCGCGCCGCCGATCTGCGCCGCCTCCGTGGCGAGCGGTTCGACGTACTGGTGATCGGGGGTGGGGTGACCGGCGTCGGCGCCGCGCTCGACGCCGCGTCCCGTGGGCTCAAGGTGGCGCTGGTCGAGGCCCGCGACTACGCCGCCGGCACGTCCAGCCGGTCCAGCAAACTGATTCACGGCGGGCTGCGCTATCTGGAGCAGCTCGAGTTCGGGCTGGTGCACGAGGCGTTGACCGAGCGTGGGCTGCTGGCTACCCGGATCGCCCCGCACCTGGTCCGGCCGGTGCCGATCCTGGTTCCGCTGCCGCAGGGCGGCGCCAGCGGGCCACGGGCGCTGCCCGGCCGGGTCTGGCGGCGGGCCTACTACGGCGCCGGGGTCGCCGCGTACGACGTGTTCGCCGGGGTGTTCGGCGGCGGTCGGGGGATGCCGCTGCACCGGCACCTGTCCCGCGAAGGCGCCCGGCGGGTCTTCCCCAGCCTGCGGTCGGACGCCGTCGCCGGTGCCGTGCGCTACTACGACGGTCAGGTCGACGACGCCCGGCTGGTGGTCACCCTGGCGCGGACCGCAGCCAGTCTCGGCGCGGCCGTGGTGACCAGCGCCCGCGCCGTCGGCCTGCTGCGCCAGGCCCGCGAGGTGACCGGGGTGCGGGTCCGGGACATGGAGGCCCGGCCCGGCGATCCGGACGCCGAGTTCGAGGTACATGCCCGTACCGTCATCGCGGCCACCGGAGTGTGGAGCGACGACGTGTCGCGGATGCTCGGCGACGTCGGGGTTCGGCCCGGCCTGCGGGTACGCGCGTCGAAGGGCGTGCATCTGGTGGTGCCCCGGTCGGCGATCACCGGTGAGGCCGGGCTGATCCTGCGTACCGCCACCTCGGTGCTGTTCGTGCTGCCCTGGGGCGGGCACTGGATCATCGGCACCACGGACACCGACTGGCGGCTCGACCGCGCCCACCCGGCCGCCTCCGAACGCGACATCGGCTACCTGCTGGACCAGGTGAACACGGTGCTGGACCGGCCGCTGGCGCCGCGCGATATCGAAGGGGTGTACGCCGGTCTGCGGCCGCTGTTGTCCGGTGAGGCGGACTCGACGTCGCGGCTGTCCCGCGAGCACGCCGTGGTCGAGCCGATGCTGGGTCTGCTGCTGGTGGCCGGTGGCAAGTACACGACGTACCGGGTGATGGCCGCGGACGTGGTGGACCGGGCGGCGGCCCGGCTCGGGGTGGACCGGCCGTCGCGGACCGCCGACCTGCCGCTGCTCGGTGCCGACGGGTTCGCCGCGATGTGGCGGGACCGGGCCGACGTGGCCCGCCGGCACGGCGTCCCGGTCGGGGTGCTGGAGCACCTGCTGGAGCGGTACGGCACCCTCGCGGTGGAGCTGCTGGCGTTGATCGACGACGATCCGCTGCTGGCCAGCCCGGTGCCCGGCGCACCCGAGTACCTGGCCGTCGAGATCGCGTACGCGGCCCGCGCCGAGGGTGCGCTGCACCTGGACGACGTGCTGACCCGGCGGACCCGCATCTCGATCGAGACGCCGCACCGGGGCAACGAGTCGGCCGGGCACGCCGCCGAGGTGATGGGCCGGGTGCTTGGCTGGGACGAGGCTGTGCGGGACCGCGAGGTGGAGCACTACCGGGCCCGGGTGGCGGCGGAGCTGCAGTCGCAGCGGATGCCGGACGACGCGACCGCCGATGCGGCGCGCCTCGGTGCGGCGGACGTCCGTGGCTTCGCCGCCGACCGGGGTGTGGACTGGCCGACCGACTCCGGTATGCCGACCGGCTGAAGGTCAGAGCAGTTTGCCGGGGTTGAACAGGCTGGTCGGGTCCAGCGCCTGCTTGACGGCGCGATGCACCCGCATGCCGACCGGGCCGATCTCCTCGGCCAGCCAGTCGCGTTTGAGCAGGCCGACCCCGTGCTCGCCGGTGCAGGTGCCGCCCAGCTCCAGCCCGAGTCGCATGATCGCGTCGAAGGCGGCCCGGCCGCGGGTCAGGCTGTCCGGGTCAGCCCGGTCGACCACGATGTTCGGGTGCAGGTTGCCGTCGCCGGCGTGCCCGACGACGCCGATCGGTACGGCGTGTTCGGCGGCGATCGCCTCGACACCGTCGAGCATCCGGGCCAGCGTCGAGCGGGGCACCGCCACGTCGTCGATGATCAGCCCGCCGTTGCCGGCGGGGAAGGTCTGCGCGGCGAGACGTTCCATCGCCGGGTGGGCCAGCCGGCGGGCCTGCAGCAGGGCGGCGGCCTCGACCGCGTCGCTGGCGGCGTACACCTCGGCGGCGCCGGCGGCGGTGCACACCTGCGCGATCCGGTCCAGGTCGGTGCCGGCGGCGGTGCCGGTGTCGACCGAGGCGAGCAGCAGCGCGGCGGCGTCGGTGCGTAACCCCATCGGCCGGTACGCCTCGATCGCCCGCAGGTGGGTGCGGTCCAGCAGCTCCAGCAGGCTGGGGCTGAGCCCGCCGGAGGCGATGCCGGCGACGGCGGTGCCGGCCGCGGCGGTGGAGTCGAAGACCGCGACCAGGGTGAGCGAGGCGTCGGCGGCCGGCCGCAACGCGACGGTCACCTCGGTGATCACCCCGAGGGTGCCTTCGGAGCCGACGAAGAGCCGGGTCAGGTCGTAGCCGGCGACCCCCTTGGCGGTGCGCCGGCCGGTGCGCAGCACCTCGCCGCTGGCCAGCACCACTTCGAGCCCGATGACGTACTCGCCGGTCACGCCGTACTTGACGCAGCACATGCCGCCGGCGTTGGTGGCCACGTTGCCGCCGATGGTGGACGACTCCCACGAGCCGGGGTCCGGCGGGTAGCGCAGCCCGTACCGGGCCACCTCGGCGGCCAGGGTGGCGTTGACCACGCCGGGCTGGACGACGGCGGTGCGGTTGACCGGGTCGACGTCGACGATCCGGTCCATCGCGGTGGTGGAGAGCACCACCGCGCCGTCGACCGCGTTCGCCGCGCCGGCCAGCCCGGTCCGGGCACCCTGCGGCACCACCGGTACGCCGTACCGGGCGGCAACCTTGACGGTGGCGACCACCTCGGCGGTTGTCCGGGGTCGGACCACGACGGCCGGGGTGCCGGCGGCGCACAGGTCGGCCTCGTCGCGCTGGTGGCCGCGCAGCAGGTCGGGGTCGGTGAGGACCGCGGTGTCGGGCAAGGCCGCGCGGAGTGCCTCGATGAGGTCGGACATCTTCGCAGGCTAGCCAGCGCGGCACCAGATCGGCCACCGCGGGCGTGACCGGATGGGCAATACCACCATAAGCCGCGAATTGCTCGGTACGCTGCCCGCATGGCCGACGCCGGGAAGCCACCACGTGCGGCGGCGGCACCCCGTCTCACCGGGCTGCTCACGCTGACCCGCAGCCGGGTCGGAACCGAGTTCCGGGAACGGTCGGACCGGGTCCGCGCCAACCTCGTACTCGCCCTGCAGGCTGGTCTGGCGGCGGCGCTGGCCTGGTTCATCGCCCGCCGGGTGATCGGCCACCCGGTGCCCTTCTTCGCCCCGATCGCGGCGGTGATCATTCTCAGCGCCTCGATCGGGCAACGACTCAAACGCGCCGCCGAACTGGTGGTCGGGGTCGCGGTCGGGATCGCCATCGGCGACCTGATCGTCATCACCATCGGCACCGGCACCTGGCAGCTGCTGCTGATCGTGCCGCTCGCGGTGGTGGCCGCTGTCTTTCTGGGCAGCGGCGCGGCCCTGGTCACCCAGGCCGCGTCGTCCGGAGTGCTGGTCGCCACCCTGACGTCGCAGTCGGAAAACCTCTACCCCGACCGGTTCATCGATGCCCTGGTCGGCGGGCTGGTCGGGCTGGTGGTGCTGATCCTGCTGCTGCCGCTCAACCCGCTGGTCATCGTGCGCCGCGCCGCCGACCCGGCGCTGGACGTACTGTCCGACATGCTGATCCTCAGCGGAAAGGCGTTGGCTGGGCGGGACCGCCGCCGGGCAGAGGCCGCATCGAAGCGGCTGCACGATGCGGAGAAGGAGTTGTCCGAGTTCCGGGAGGCGGTCGAGGCGGGACACGAGACGGCGGTCCTGGCGCCGGCGCGCTGGCGGGCCCGCGGCCCACTGGCCCAGTACGCCGAGAGCGCCGAGTACGTCACCCGAGGGCTGCGCAACTCGCGGGTGCTCACCCGGCGGGTGGTCTCCCTGCTGACCGAGGACGAGCCGGTGCCGTCTGCTCTGCCGGAGGCGGTCTGCCACCTCGGCGACGCGGTGCGCATCCTGCGCCACGAACTCGACACGGGTACCGACCCGGTGCGCACCCGACGTCGGGCATTGGACGCCGCCAGGTGCGCCGGTGCGGCGTACGGCGCCGGGGTGGGATTCAACGGCAGCGTGGTGGTCGCCCAGATCAGGGCTACCGCGAGCGACCTGGTCCGGGCCAGTGGCACCGAGGCCGGGGTGGTGGAAGAGATGATCAGCGAGGCGTTCGGGAACGAGGAATCGGACTAACCGGTCAGCATTCCTGGCGTACCCACCGGGTGACACGCTGCCCGCCGTTCGTCGACGCTGGCTACGCTAGCCCAATGTCCGACACTGTCCCCGGTGGTCCATCCGGCTCCCGCCCTGCGGCGGCTTCGACCGAGCCGGTACCTGCGGCGGACCCGCCAACCGCAGCTGAGCCAGCGGCTTCAACGGCTGAGCCAGCGGCCCCAGCGGCCGTTCCGGCGGAGCCGGCGGACGGGACCGTGCCGGCCGATCGGCTGCGGCGCAGCGTCTGGCTGCGCTGGCTGACCCTGGCCGGCATCGTGGTGCTGATCGCCGGCTGCGGCGTCGCCATTTTGGTCTACCTCGGCACCGCGCTCGGCCCGGTCGCGTTGACCGTCGGCGTCATCGCGGCAGTGCTGCCCGTACCGGTGCTGGTCGCCTGTTTCCTGTGGCTGGACCGGTACGAACCGGAGCCGGTGCGCTACCTCGCCTTCTGCTTCGCCTGGGGGGCGTTCGTCTCCACGTACGCCTCGCTGAACGTGAACACCTTCTCGGCGGATCTGCTCTACAATCTGGGCTACTCGGAAGCGCTGGTGGCGGTGCTGGTGGCGCCGTTCATCGAGGAGCTGACCAAGACCCTCGGCCCGATCCTGCTGCTGCTGACCCGCCGCCGCGAGTGGTCCGGCATCACCGACGGGATCGTCTACTGCGGCATGTCCGCGATCGGCTTCGCGATGGTGGAGAACATCCTCTACCTCGGCGGATACGGCTACGCCGCCGGAGCCGAGCAGTACGGCCCGGCGACCGGCGCGCAGAACGTCTTCGCCATCTTCATCGTCCGGATCCTTTTCACCGGCTTCGCCCACCCCCTGTTCACCTCGATGGCCGGTGTCGGTCTCGGGGTGGCCGCGCGCAGTGCCGACCGGCGGATCCGGGTGCTCGCGCCGACCGCTGGGCTGCTGCTGGCGATGATGCTGCACGGGGCCTGGAACCTGATCCCGACGCTGGTCGAGGCGACCGGCCAGACCCTGATCCTGCTGTACGGCTACATCGGCCTGATGGTGCCGATCTTCTTCGGCATGGTCGGCCTGGCGGTGTGGCTGCGCAGCTGGGAAGGGCGGCTGACCGAGCGGGTGCTGCCCGACTATGTCCGGGCCGGCTGGTTTACCCCGCCGGAGGTGGCGGCGCTGGGCAGCCTGGGCCGGCGGCACTCGGCGCGCCGCTGGGCCAGCCGGGTGGCCGGCGAGCCGGGCGTACGGGCGATGCGCGACTTCCAGGCCGCCGCCACCGAGCTGGCGCTGCTGCGCGACGGGCTGCTGCGCGGCCTGGAGAGCAAACCGGAGGAGCTGGCCCGCCATGCCAAGGAGGAGCAGCGGCTGCTGACCGCGCTGGCCGCCTACCGGCAGGCGTTCGTCGGCCGGGACCCGCAGGCGCCGCACGCGCTGTGGAACGGGGCGGACTACCAAATTACCTTCCCGGACGGCAGCCAGCGGCAGGTGCCCGCGCCGGATGAGCCGGTGGTGCCGATCCCGGTGGTGCTCACCGCGCCACCGCCCCCTCCGCCGCCGATGTTCGCCGGCTACCCAGGCTGGCCCGGTGCCGGTCCGGGCACCCCGCCCGGCTACGGCCCGCCCCCGTTCTCCGGCTACGGCGCTCCGCCACCTGGGTACGGCGCTCCGCCCCCGCCTGGGTACGGTCCGCCGTCCGGATATCAGGTCCGGCCCGGCTACTACAACCCACCGCCGCCCGGCTACGGCCCGCCCCCGGGCTAGCGGGAGATCAGCAGCGGGTCAACCCGAGCGCCGTCGCCAGCCGGGCGACGCCGGCGACCTGCGGTCCGTGGCGGGAAATCTCAGCCACGAGGGTACGGGCGGAAGGCCGGGAGCGGATTTCAGCCGGTGCGACGCGGTCCGCCTCGACTACCCACCGTCCTGCCGCAGTGAAGTCAGCGACGTCGAGGTACGCGCGTGCGGCGTCCACCAGGTACGCTGCCCGGTGCTCGGCCGGCAGCCCGGCCGAGCAGCCCACTGACACCGTGAGTGTCGCCGCAGCCGGCAGCGGCCAACCCGGCCTGCAGGGGTGATCTGAGGTGGGGTCGGCGTGTCGAGTTGATGGGGCGCACTGGATCAACGCAGAGCGGCGGTGTCAGGTCAGGCGGCCTGGCCGTCCATCAACGTGGCGAGCTTCGCCAGCTCCTGGCCCATCGCCCGACGTCGACTGGTGCTGATCATGCGTACGGTGTCGCGGGCTGGTCAGCGACGCGCGGGCAGAGAAGGCGGCGCCTGCGCTTACACCACCAGCAACGGAACGCGTAGACCGCTGTAGGTTCCCGGCGAGCTGTCGGATGCCACCGCAACGGGCCCCGCCGCTGGCGTGCAGAGACGGCGTGGGCCTTTGAACTACAGGTAGAGGCCGGTGGAGTCCTCTTCGACCCGTTGGGCGGCCACCGCGTGCACGTCGCGTTCGCGGAGCAGGATGTAACCCCGGCCGTGCAGCTCGACCTCGGAGCGGTCCTCCGGGTCGAACAGCACCCGGTCGCCGGTGACGATCGAGCGTACGTTCGGCCCGACCCCGACCGTGGTCGCCCAGGACAGTCGCCGGCCCACCGACGCGGTGGCCGGGATCACGATGCCGGCGGTGGAGCGGCGTTCGCCCTCGCCGCCTTCGAGTTTGACCAGCACTCGGTCGTGCAGCAGGCGGATCGGCAAACCGTTGTCGTGCGGTGGGTCGGCGGTCACGACCGAACCGTACCGCGTGGGGTGTGCCGGCCGGTCGCGGGTGGGTCGGCCGGATGGTTGCCCGATGCCCGTACGGGGCACTTCGGGGAGAGTTCAGGGAGGTAGCGGCAACAACGGTGGACATGTGCCCGTTACCGTGTACGGACCGATTACTTGACTCCGGGGGTTGGCTTGAGCCGGCTGCAACAAATGAGAGGGCGGCTACGCCAGGCGTACGAGGCTGGGCGGGAATCGGTGCGGGCCGCCCGGGAGCGGGAACGGTCCCGCCGGGCCGCCGCGGCCGGTGCCGCCGACGAGCTGGCCGGCGCGGGTGCCGAGCCGGGCGCGGAGACCCCGCCGCCGGGCGACGGGCACCTGTCGACCACGAGCCGCGACGACGCGGACGTGCCGCACGCGCTCCGGATCGCCGCCGCCTGGTCGTGGCGGCTGATCGTGATCGGCATCGTCGGCTGGGCGTTGCTGCGGGTCATCGGCAACGTCCGGATCGTCATCATTCCGGTGCTGGTGGCATTGCTGCTCGCCGCGTTGCTCGCCCCGGCGGTCGGCTGGCTGCTGCGGGCCCACGTGCCCCGCACCCTGGCCACGGCGGTGGTGCTGATCACCGGGCTGGCCGGGGTGGTCGGCACGCTGACCCTGGTGGTCAACGAGTTCATCACCGGACTGCCGGACCTGAGCGAGAAGGCGTCCAGCGGCATCGGGGAGATCCAGCAGTGGCTGCGCACCGGTCCGCTGAAGCTCGACGATGGACAGCTCGACCAGTACGTCGAGGCCGGACAGAACTGGATCAACGAGAACACCCAGACGTTGACCAGCGGCGCGGTCTCCACCGCCGGGACGGTCGTCGAACTGTTCACCGGTGCGCTGCTGGTGTTGTTCTCGACGTTCTTCTTCCTCCGGGACGGGCAGCGGATCTGGCGGTTCCTGGTGGGGCTGTTCCCGACCGGTGCCCGGTGGCGGGTCGACGACGCAGGTAGCGCGGCCTGGACGACCCTGGTCGCCTATGTCCGGGCGACCGTGCTGGTGGCGTTCATCGATGCCGTGGGCATCGGGATCTTCCTGGTGCTGTTCGACATCCCGTTCGCGTTCGCGTTGGCCGCGCTGGTGTTCCTGGGGGCGTTCATCCCGATCGTCGGCGCGACCCTGTCCGGCGCGGTGGCCATCCTGGTGGCCCTGGTGGACAGCGGCTGGGTCACCGCGTTGATCATCCTGGGTGCGGTGATCGCGGTGCAGCAGCTGGAGGGCAACGTCCTGCAGCCGTTGATCATGGGGCGGGCGGTGGCGATCCACCCGCTGGCCGTGGTGCTGGCAGTGACCTCCGGTGTGGTGCTGGCCGGCATCGTCGGCGCGCTGGTCGCCGTACCGCTGATCGCGGTGCTGAACACGGCGGTACGCCGGCTGGCCCGCCGCCGGCACGTCCCGCCGCCGCCGCCACCGCCGGAGTCCGTGGTGACCGGCACCAGCCCACCGTGATCTGAACGCCGCCGGCCGGCGGCCGACCCGCCTGACTCGCGGCGTTCGCGGCGGTCAGCTGGCGGCGAGTCGGCGCAGCGCGCCCTGCACCACCTCGGGCCGGGTGGTGTACCAGAACGGCGGCAGCGACCGGCGCAGGAACGCGCCGTAGCCACGGGCGGTCTCCAGCCGGGAGTCCAGCACCGCCACGACGCCCCGGTCACCGGTCGACCTGATCAGCCGCCCGGCTCCCTGCGCCAGGCGTACCGCCGCGATCGGCACGCTGACCGCCGCGAACCCGGAGCCGCCGGCGGCGTCCACGGCGGCGGCGCGGGCGGCGGCCAGCGGCTCGTCCGGCCGGGGGAACGGCAGCCGGTCGATCACCACCAGCTGGCAGGCGTCGCCGGGCACGTCCACCCCCTGCCACAGCGACATCACGCCGAACAGGCAGCTCGCCCGGTCCTCCCGGAACCGGCGGACCAGCAGCGGCAACGCCTGCTCGCCCTGCACGTGCACGGTCAGCCCGGTCCGCGCCCGGACCAGCTCCGCGGCCTGCTGCGCGGCCCGCCGGGACGAGAACAATCCGAGGGTACGGCCACCGAGTGTGCCGATCAGCGACAGCAGCTCCTCGCCGGCCTGGGCGGGCAGCCCGGAGACAGTCGGCCGGGGCAAGTGCGCGGCGACGTACAGGATGCCCTGCTTGGGGTAGTCGAACGGGGAACCGACGTCGAGTGACCGCCAGCTGAGATCGTCGGCCGTGACCGCCTCGGTCTGTTCGGTGGCCGGGGCGGCGGTCTCCAGACCCAGCGACCGGGCCACCGTGTCGAACCGCCCGC
Organism: Micromonospora sp. LOL_014; assembly: GCF_048060245.1. NCBI lineage: Bacteria > Bacillati > Actinomycetota > Actinomycetes > Micromonosporales > Micromonosporaceae > Micromonospora > Micromonospora sp. LOL_014. The sequence goes on along the minus strand of NZ_JBHMIP010000008.1, from coordinate 47,433 downwards.
CCAGGGTCAGGGTGGCGGAGGTGGCCACCACGGTCCGCTCCTCGTAGAGGTGGCTGGACAGGGTGCCGGCCACCGACAGCGGTGCCACCACCAGCGCCCGGCGGTTGGCGGCCGGACCGTCCGGCTTCTCCACCCAGGCGACGTCGTGTTCGGCCTCGTCGAGCAGCCGTTGGGCGGTTGTCGAGAGCTCGTCCAGCACCGACTTGGCCTGCTGTTTGCGCACCGGGTCCGGGTCGTCGGCCTTGATGTCGCCGATCTTGTCCAGCGCGGCCCGGGTCGCCGACTCCAGCAGGGTGCACGCCTCGCGCAGCGCCGGCGGCAGACCGCTGGTCAGCCGCCCGGCCGGCGACTCGCCCAGCCCGACGGCGAGGGCGTCACCGGCCTCGGTGAGCTGCTCGGCGGTCTCCGGCGGCAGCAGCGGCCGGGCCCGCCGGGCGGCCCGGTCGATCACGTCCGGGGTGAGCTCGGCCTGGGCGGCCGAGGAGACCCGGTCGGCCAGCTCGTGGGCCTCGTCGACGATCAGCAGTTTGTGTGGCGGCACGATGTGCCGGTCGGCGAGCATGTCGACGGCGAGCAGGCTGTGGTTGGTGACCACCACGTCGGCTTCGCGGGCCCGGAACCGGGACGCCTCGGCGAAGCATTCCTCGCCGTACGGGCAGCGGGCCGCCCCGACGCACTCCCGGGCCGGCATCGACACCTGCCGCCACACCTGGTCGTCGACGCCGGGGTCCAGCTCGTCGCGGTCGCCGGTGTCGGTCTCCATCGCCCAGTCACGTAACCGTTGCACCTGCTTGCCGAGCCGGTCGGCAGCGCCCAGCCAGCGGGTGCCGCCGCCACCGTTGCTACCGCCGCTGTCGCCGTTGTCGCCGGCGGCGTCGAACAGGTCCGTCGGCTCCTCCTCGGCCGAGTCCTCCAGCCGGGCCAGGCACAGGTAGTGGTGCCGGCCCTTGAGGACGGCGAAGGTGGGCCGGCGGCGCAGGATCGGCTCGACCGCGTCGGCGAGTCGGGGCAGGTCGTGCTCGACCAGCTGCGACTGCAGCGCCAGGGTGGCGGTGGAGACCACCACCGGGCCGTCGACGGTCAGCGCGGGTGCCAGGTAGGCCAGCGATTTGCCGGTGCCGGTGCCGGCCTGCACGAGCAGGTGGTGCCGGGTACGGATGGCGTCGGCAATAGCCGACGCCATCTCCTGCTGGCCGGGCCGGGCCGCGCCGCCGGGGACCGCGCCGACCGCGGCGGCGAGCAACTGGGCGGCGCTCGGCCGACCGGTGCCGGAGCGGCCGGCCGGGCGCGGCGGGGCCGCCGGAGCGGACGCGGTGCTGGTGGTCGTCGCAGGGGTCACCCGGTGACAGTACCGATCACCACCGTCGTCCTCGGCGGTCATCCACAGCGTGCCGGCCGGTGTCGCCCGGTGACGCCCGGGTGCTGGCGCCGGCACTGGGGCGTCACCTGCACGTTGCCTTCCGGTGAGCGGCCATCGGTTAAGGTGCGACACATGTCGAGCGGTGTCGTACGGGTGGTCTATCGCAAGTACGACGGTTCGGCCCACCGGGACTATCCGGCCCGCCGGTTGACTGAGGACGAGGTCGGCGTGTGGCTCGGCGTGCCCCGGGGCACCGAGTCGATCTACCACGGTCGCCCGTCGGTGGAGCAGATCCCGTTCGTCCTGCTGGTGCCGCGTGAGCAGTGGTGGACCTGCATGTTCAACCCGCCGCCGCGCACCAGCGAGGTCTACTGCGACATCGCCAGCCCGGCCCGCTGGGAGGACGATTCCACCGTACACCTCATTGATCTTGATCTTGATGTGGTACGGCGCCGGGCAACCGGCCTCGTGGAACTGCGCGACGAGGACGAGTTCGCCGAGCACCGGGTGCGGTACGGCTACCCGGAGGACGTGGTGGAGTCGGCCTGGGCCGCCGCCCGCTGGTTGCAGGACGCGCTCGGCGACGGCACCGAGCCGTTCGCCTCGGCCTACCGGAAGTGGCTGGCGCTGGTCTGCTGATCCGGCTGGCTCGCCGGTCGGCCGGCCGGCCGGTCGGGTAGCGGTCGGCTGGTCGGGTAGCGGTCGGCTGGTCGGCCGGGGGCCGGCTGGGTGATGATCGTCGGATGACTGCTGACCTGTACGAGCCACCTGTCCGGGAACTGCTACGGGTCGGCGCCGGCCGGCCGGTCGACCTCTCCGCGATCGACCCGAGGTCGACGCCGGGGCTGCCGGCGCTGTCGGTGACCGGGCCGGACCGCAAGTCGTGGGCCCGCGCCGAGGTCCGCCGCATCGGCGACGAACTGGCCGAGCAGCAGGAGATGCTGCACGCCCAGGCTGTCGCCGGCAGCGCGGCCGGTCGGCGGGTGCTGCTGGTGCTGCAGGCCATGGACTGCGGCGGCAAGGGCGGCGCGGTGAAGCGGGTCGCCGGCGCGATGAACCCGCTCGGCCTGCGGATCCGAGCGTTCGGGCCGCCTACCGAGGAGGAGTTGGCGCACCATTTCCTGTGGCGGATCCGCCGGGCGTTGCCGGACGCTGGCCAGGTCGGGGTGTTCGATCGGTCACACTACGAGGACGTGCTGGTGGTACGGGTCGAGTCGCTGGTGCCGGAGGAGACCTGGCGGGCCCGCTACGACGAGATCAACGAATTCGAGGCCGGGCTGGTCGACGAGGGGTTCGTGCTGATCAAGGTGTTCCTGCACATCTCGTACGCGGAGCAGCGGGAGCGGCTGTTGTCCCGGTTGACCGATCCGACCAAGCACTGGAAGTACCACCCGGGGGACGTGGACGCCCGCACCAAGTGGCCGGACTACCAGGCCGCGTACACGGAGGCGTTGAGCCGCTGCGCCACGGACGCCGCGCCCTGGTTCGTGGTGCCGGCCGACCGCAAGTGGTACCGGGACTGGGCGTTGGCGCACCTGCTCCGGGAACATTTCGCGGATCTGGACCTGAGCTACCCGCCAGCTCGTTTCGACCTGCGCAAGGAGCATGCTCGGCTGCTCGCCGGGGATGGACCGAAAGTAAACGGCGGATGAACAGAGACTGACTCGTAGGTGTACAGGGGTGGGCCGCGAGCAGGCGTGATTCGCTGTTACCTAGCATTCCCTGCAGAGCGCGCGGGCGTTACCCGTGGCCAGCCCCTGTTCCCCACCGTCTCCGACGAGGTCTGCGCTGTGAAGTTCTCCTTCCGCCCGGTCGAGGGCGCCTTCTATGAACTGTTCACCAAGGCCGCGCGGAACCTCGTGCGGGGCACCGAGCTGCTCAACGAACTCGCCCTGCCCGGAGTCGACGTCCAGTCGGTCAGCGAGCGGCTCACCGAGGTCGAGCACGACAGCGACCAGATCACCCACGACCTCTACAAGAAGATCAACTCGGCGTTCATCACCCCGTTCGACCGGGAGGACATCTACCGGCTGGGCAGTCAGCTCGACGACGTGATGGACCACCTGGAGGCGGTCGGCAACCTGCTCTACCTCTACGGGCTGACCCAGCTGCCGTCGCTGCCCCGGGAGATGCACGAGCTGATCGCGGTGCTCGATCAGCAGGCCCGGGTGACCGCCGAGGCGATGCCCCGGCTACGGGCGATGAAGGACCTGGAGGACTACTGGATCGAGTGCAACCGGCTGGAGAACGAGGGTGACCGGGCGTACCGGATGCTGCTGGTCCGGCTCTTCTCCGGCGAGTACGACGCGCTCACCGTGCTGAAGATGAAGGAGGTCGCCGACGAGCTGGAGGCTGCCTGCGACGCCTTCGAGCACGTGGCCAACACCGTCGAGACCATCGCGGTCAAGGAGTCCTGAGCCGGGTGAGCGCCGAACTCATCGCCGTCCTCGCGGTGATCACCGTTGCCATGGTCTTCGACTACACCAACGGGTTCCACGACGCGGCAAACGCCATCGCCACCAGCATCTCCACCCGGGCGCTCACCCCACGGGTCGCCCTGATCATGGCCGCGGTCGGCAACTTCATCGGCGCCCACTTCGGTGCGGAGGTGGCCAAGACCGTCGGCAGCGGCCTGGTCGAGCTGCCGGCCGGCGTCTCCAGCCTCGGCATCGTCTTCGCCGGTGTGGTGGGCGCGATCACCTGGAACCTGATCACCTGGTACTTCGGGCTGCCGTCGTCGTCGTCCCACGCGCTGATCGGCGGCCTGGTCGGCGCCACCATCGCCGCCTCCGGCACGGTGCTGTGGGGCGGCATCGCCGGCGACGTGGTGGTGCCGATGGTGCTCTCCCCACTGGTCGGCTTCGCGCTCGGCTTCCTGGTCATGCTCGCCGTGCAGTGGATCTTCCGTAACGGACAGCCCGGTAAGCTCAACCGGGGCTTCCGGATCGCCCAGTCGGTCTCGGCGGCGGCGATGTCGGTCGGGCACGGCATGCAGGACGCCGCGAAGACCATCGGCATCGTGGTGCTGGCCCTGTTCGTCGGCGGGTTCCAGTCCGACGCCGAGACCATCCCGGAATGGGTCTTCTGGACCTCGGCGACCGTGTTGGCGCTGGGCACCTACGCCGGCGGTTGGCGGATCATCCGTACCCTCGGTCGCAAGATCATCGACCTGCGGCCGCCCGAGGGGTTCGCCGCCGAGACCGTCGCCAGCTCGGTGCTCTACTTCAACGCCCTGGTGCTCGGCGCGCCGATCTCCACCACGCACACCATCACCTCGGCGATCATGGGCGTCGGGGTGACCAAGCGGCTGTCGGCCGTACGGTGGAACGTCGCCGGCAACATCGTCGGCGCCTGGATTCTGACCTTCCCGGCGGCCGGCAGCATCGGCGCGGTGATGTACTTCGTCGTCCGCCCGCTGTTCAGCTGACCCGGGTCGCCGACACCAGGTCGGCGAGCAGCGCCTCGACCCGGCGGCGGATCTCGTCGCGGATCGGCCGGACCGCCTCGACACCCTTGCCGGCCGGGTCGGTCAACTGCCAGTCCTCGTACTGCTTGCCGGGGAAGACCGGGCAGGCGTCGCCGCAGCCCATAGTGACTATCACGTCCGAGGACTCGGCGGTGGACCACTCCAGCCGCTTCGGGGTCTGGTCGGTGATGTCGATGCCGACCTCGCGCATCGCCTCGACCGCCGCCGGGTTGACCGACTCGGCCGGCGCCGAGCCGGCCGAGCGGACCTCGACCGCGTCGCCGCCGAGGTGACGCAGCCAGCCGGCGGCCATCTGGGACCGGCCCGCGTTGTGTACGCAGACGAACAGCACACTGGGCTTGCTCACGGTATCTCCTTCGAGGGGTGGGGCGGTCGGTCAGCGTCGGGCGGTCGCCAGGGTGTCGGCCTCGTCGGTCGCCAATCCGCCCGGATCTGCCGGCTGGGCGGGATCTGCCGGCTGGGCGGGAACGGTCGGCTGGGCGGGCTCGGCCGGCACCACGACCTGGTCGGCGGCGCGTCCCACCCCCGGGTAGAGCGACAGCAGCAGGGCGACTCCGACGGCGAGCCCGACGACCTGGGCGACCAGGAACGCCGGGATCGAGGCGGGCTGGATGCCGGCGAAGGTGTCGGTGAAGCCCCGGCCGATCGTCACCGCCGGGTTGGCGAACGACGTCGACGAGGTGAACCAGTAGGCGGCACCGATGTAGGCACCGACCGCAGCCGGTGCCGCGCCGGCCCGGCCCGACCTGGCCAGCGCGAAGACCAGCAGGACCAGGCCGGCGGTGGCGACCACCTCGCCGAGCCACAGGTTGCCCGCCGACCGCTCCTTGGCCGACCAGGTCACCGCCGGCAGGGCGAACATCAGGTTGGCCAGGATCGCCCCGGCGATGCCGCCGGTCACCTGCGCGGCGACGTAGCCGGTCAGATCCGGCAGGGTCAGACCGGTGCGGCTGCGTCGTCCGAGGAACCAGTCGGCGGTCGAGACGACCGGGTTGAAGTGCCCGCCGGAGACCGGGCCGAAGATCAGGATCAGCGCGCCGAGCGCGAAGGCGGTGGCGATCGAGTTCTGCAGCAGCTGCAGCCCGATGTCGTCCGGCGACAACGTCTGGGCCATCACCCCGGAACCGACCACCGAGGTGACCAGCAGGGCGGTGCCGGCGAACTCGGCCAGCAGCCGTCGCCAGAGTGCGATCGGGTTCACGCGTTCTCCAGTTTCTGTAGGTCGTCCAGTTTCTGTAGGTCGTCCAGCAGCCGGCGGACCCGGCGCTCGATCTCGTCGCGAATCGGCCGTACGCCGTCGACGTCCTGCCCGGCCGGGTCGTCCAGCTCCCAGTTCTCGTACCGGGTGCCGGGGAAGACCGGGCAGGCGTCACCGCAGCCCATGATGACCACCACGTCGGCGGCGCGGACCACCTCGTCGGTCCACGGCTTCGGGTACTCGCCGGAGATGTCGATGCCGCGTTCGGCCATCGCCGTGATCGCTGCCCGGTTGACGTCGTGGCCCGGCTTGCTGCCGCCGGACCAGGCGACCACCGTGTCGCCGGCCAGGTGGGTGAGGAATCCGAGCGCCATCTGGCTGCGGCCGGCGTTGTGGGTGCAGAGGAAGAGCACCACCGGGCGGCCGTCGGAGTGCAGGCCCTCGACCCGGGCCAGGGCCTGCAGCCGCTGCCGGGCGAACCGCTCGGCGAGCAGCGGCAGATAGTTGGGGATGGTGCTGCCGGTGGCGAACTGGTCGTAGCTGGATGCCAGGAACCGTTCGATCGTCTCGGTGTTGTAGGTGCCGTCGAACTCCCGGGCCAGCCGGGTGGCTGCGGTACGCAGCGCCATCTGCTGGTCGATGGACAGGTCGGGGCGGACGGCGTCGGTGACGTCAGACATGGTGGGCTCCGGTGGACGTGGGGGCGGCGGCCCGGTTGGTGATGGCGGGGGCCAGCCGGTGGACCCGGCCGGCGAGGTCGGCGTACGCGGCTTCGAAGGCGGCGTCGGTGTCCATCCGGACCGGGTCCGGCACCGACCAGTGCAGGTCGGGCGCGCCGGCCCCGGTGAGCTCCTCGTGGGCGTTGTCGCAGACCGCGACGACCAGGTCGCCGTCGCCGACGACGGCCGACACGTGTGCGGTGCGGGCCGGGTCGAGGTCGAGGCCGAGCCGGCGGGCCAGCGCCACCGCCCGGGGGTGCACCTGGGTCGCCGGTCGGGTGCCGGCTGAGGCGGCCGGGGTCGGGCCGGTGCGCTGCCAGAGCGCGGCGGCGAGCTGGGAACGGGCCGAGTTGTGGGTGCAGACGAAGACCACCCGCTCGACGTCGGCCAGCGGCGGTGGTGCCAGCCCAGCGAGGACGTCCGGCACCAGTTGCAGGTAGCTGCGGCGGCGGTCACCCTCGGACCGGGCACGGCGCAGCAGGCCTGCTTCCTGCAGGACCTTGACGTGGTGGGCGACCAGGTTGCTCGGCAGCCCGAGCCGTCGGCCCAACTCGCCGGGCGCGGCGTCGCCGAGGTGCAGCAGGTCGACCATGGCCAGCCGGGCCGGGTCGCCGAGCGCGGCGTGCACCCGGGCGCGCCGCTCCAGCGGGCGGGCAGGTGGCGGCCGGTCGTCGGCACGGTGACTTGCCTCAGTGCTCATTGACTCAATGATTGCTGAGATATTTGGCGGAGTCAAGCCGACCGAGCGTCCGGACCCGGCCGGTAGACCGGGTCAGACGAATTCCCGACCGGGATCAGTCGTAGCTGACGCCGATCTGACCGCGGATCGTGTCGAGCAGCTCCATGACCTCGAGAGTCACCGCGTGTGGCACCAGCGGACTCTCCCGCAGACCGGCAGCCAGGCAGCGGTGCACCTCGGCCGCCTCGTACTGGTAGCCGTTGCCGGCCGGCTCGACCACGCGCACCACCTCGGGCGCACCGGTGCCCCGGCGGAGAGTGAACTCGCTCGGGCAGATGAACGGGTCCGGCAACGCGATCCGGCCGGTGCTGCCGGTGATCGTCGCCACCACCGGAGTGGCCCCGACGATGCCGCAGGTCAACGCGGCCACCGCGCCCGACTCGTAGCCCAGCAGCACGCCGGTGTTCTGGTCCACGCCCTCGGGGGTGAGTTTCGCCCAGGAGCGCACCGAGTCCGGCCGGCCGAGCACCAGATGCGCCAGGCTTACCGGGTAGATGCCCAGGTCGAGCAGGGCGCCGCCGCCGAGTGCGCGGTCGCGCATCCGGCTCTGCGGCCCGAACGGTCCGGCCAGGCCGAAGTCGGCGTGCACCGAGACGACCTCACCGATCGCGCCGTCGTCGACCAGCTCGCACACCCGGCGTACGGTCGGATTGCACCGCATCCACATGGCCTCCATCAGGAACACGTCCCGGGCCCGGGCGGTCTCCACCAGTTCGGTGCTGCTGGCCAGGTCAAGGGTGAACGGCTTCTCGCACAGCACCGCCCGGTCGGCGGCCAGGCAGGTCATGGTCGCGGCGTGGTGCGCCGAGTGCGGCGTCGCCACGTAGACGACGTCGACGTCACCGTCCGCAGCGAGCTCATCCCAGGATCCGTACGCCCGGGGAATGCCGTAGCGGTCGGCGAACGCCTCCGCGCTGGCCACCGAGCGGGAGCCGACCGCAAGCACCTCGGCGTCGGGCAACAACTGCAGGTCTTCGACGAAGCGGGCGGCGATGCCGCCGGTGGCGAGGATTCCCCAACGAGTCATGCGAGGCACGCTAGCCAGCGAGTCCGTGCGCGGCGACGGCGGGGCGTGCTGGCCGGTCCGCCGGGCGACGACCTACGCTCGGCGGGTGCCCACCGACGACGACGTCACGGCTTTCGCCGCGCCACCCGACCCGATGCTGTTCGCCGTGCCCGAGGCAATGGTCGAGCAGGCCAGCCGGTTCTACGCGGCCGGCCGGGAACCGGTGCGACCACGGGTCGCCGCGACCGTGCTGCTGCTGCGCCCGACGACGGATCCGGGGCCGAGGGGGGAGCCCGGCGGCACCGGGTTCGAGGTCTACCTGATCCGGCGGGTGGCGGCCGTCGCCTTCGGCGGGGTGTACGCGTTCCCCGGCGGCGGGGTGGACCCGTCCGACGCCGCCGGCGAGCTGGACTGGGCTGGGCCGGATCCAGAGCACTGGGCGGCCCGGCTGGGGTGTCCGCCGGACCAGGCTCGGGCAGTGGTCTGTGCCGCTGCCCGGGAGGTGTTCGAAGAGTCCGGGGTGCTGCTGGCCGGTCCGGACGAGGCCACTGTGGTCGACGCGGTGGACGGTCCGGAGTGGGAGGTCGACCGGCAGGCGTTGCTCGCCCGGACGCTGAGCTTCGCGGAGCTGCTGCGCCGTCGGCGGCTGACCCTACGGTCGGATCTGCTCGCCGCATGGAGCCGGTGGATCACCCCGGACTTCGAGCCGCGCCGGTTCGACGCCTACTTCTTCGTGGCCCGGCTGCCGATCGGGCAGGCGACCCGGGACGTGTCCGGTGAGGCGGACCAGACGGTGTGGGCCCGGCCGGGACGGGCCCTGGACCGGGCGGCGGCCGGTGAGTGGCAGCTGCTGCCACCCACCCGGGTGACGCTCGACGAGGTCGCCGGCTGCGCCGACCCGGACGCCGTCTTCGCCGCCGCCGCTGGCCGGGATCCGGCCGTACCGGTGACCCCTCAGTTGCAGGTGGATCCGGACGGGACGGTCAGCTTCGCGGTTGTCAAGCCCTGATCCGGATAGATGATCTTGCGTTACCAAGCGGTGATACTTTGGCGCGCACAAACGCGACAGGGTGCCGGGCGGTCCTCGCCCGCGACCGCTACCGGACGGGACAGATGGCTCCACGACCAGGGACCTCAGCCGCGCGAGGTGCGCCGACGGACGCCGACGACCTCGTGCATCTTGCCGTGCCCGCCGAGTACGTCTCGCACATCGCCCGGCTGATCGAGGAGCTCGACCAACGGCCCAGGCCGATCCCGAAGCCAGCCCGCCGGGCCCGGTCCACCACCCGCGCCGCCAAGGAGTGGCCGGTCGAGGAGCTGCGCCGGTTCGCCCAGGGTCGGTCCCGGACACACCAGACCGTGTTCGCGATCCTCGACCTGCTCGCCGAGCACCCCGGCGAGACCATGTCGGTCGGCGACCTCGCGGCGCGGCTCGGCAGCCCGGTCGACAAGGTCATCGGCGCGCTCGGTGGGCTGACCCGGATCGTCAAGACGTACCATGACTATCCGAAGTGGGGGCTGCCGTTGCAGCGGATGGCCCGGACCGGTTCCGGCCGCTCCGGTGCGGTCAGCTACCAGCTTCCGGTCGAGCAGGCCCGCCGCTGGCGGCTGGTGCGGCGCGGTCGGCCCGAAAGCTGATCACCGACGTAGGCGGCAAGATGCGTCGGCCGAGGTGCGACGCCGGTCACAGTCGAGCGTGGGCTCAGCTCGGACGGCGACCATACAACCGCCGTTCACCTTCTGTTCACCATGCCCCGGTCGGCAGTTTAGCCACGGCTCGTACCGTCCTCGGCGTTCGAGACGGTGAACTCGCCCCCGCGACCCCTGGGCGGCGACTCGCCACCCGACCTCAGAGAGGCAACGCACCGTGAATCGTAAGTCCCTCCGGCTGGCCGCCCTGCCGGTCGCCGTCATGCTTACCCTCGGCGTGGCCGCGTGCGGCGACGACGGTGAAACCGGCACGGATCCCAACGGCGGTTCCGAGAACCCGGTCAGCGGCGACCTCGCTGGCGCCGGCGCCTCTTCGCAGGGTGCCGCGATGGAGGCATGGATCGCCGGATTCACCTACGTCGCCCCGGACGCGACCGTCACCTACGACCCGATCGGCTCCGGCGGTGGCCGCGAGCAGTTCACCAGCGGCGGTTCCGACTTCGCCGGCTCTGACGCGTACCTCGACGAGGAAGAGGTCGCGGCGGCCCTGGAGACCTGCGGCGAGCAGGGCTTCATCGAGTTCCCCGGCTACATCAGCCCGATCGCCGTGGCGTACAACCTGCCGGGCGTCGAGACGCTGAACCTGTCGCCGTCGGCGATCGCCCAGATCTTCGACAACAAGATCACCAACTGGAACGACCCGGCGCTCGCCGAGCTCAACCCGGACGCCGCGCTGCCCGACCTGGCGATCACCGCCGTGCACCGCTCGGACGAGTCCGGCACCACCGAGAACTTTGTCGACTACCTGGCCAAGGCCGCGCCGGCCGACTGGCCGTACGAGGTCTCCGGCGACTGGCCGACCACCGGTGGCGAGGCCGCCGCGCAGACCCAGGGCGTCGCCGCCGCGCTGCGCGGCGGCGAGGGCACCATCGGCTACATCGACGCCTCCCAGGCCACTGACCTCGGCGTCGCCGCGGTCCAGGTGGGCGAGGAGTTCGTGGAGTACTCGGCCGAGGCCGCCGCCGCCGTCGTCGACGCCGCTGAGACCGTCGCCGGTCGCCCCGAGTTCAGCTTCGCCATCGACCTGCCCCGGGACACCGCCGAGGCCGGCGTCTACCCGATCGTGCTGGTCTCCTACCAGCTGGCCTGCGTCAACTACGACAGCCAGGAGAAGGTCGACCTGGTCAAGGCGTTCTTCAACCACGTGATCAGCGAGGAGGGCCAGCAGGCCGCCGCCGAGAACGCCGGCTCCGCGCCGATCTCCGCGACGCTGCGCAGCCAGGCGCAGCAGGCCATCGACGCGATCACCGTCGCCGGCTGAGTCCAGCACCACGTCCAGCCCCTGCGATCCAGGTCCGGACGGTCACCCGGTGGCCGTCCGGACCTGCGGCGTATCCCCGTACCGACCGTCACGACACGGCCTGAGGAGGCGTAATCCGTGACAAAGCCCGCCACCGCGCATAGCGGTACCCCATCGAGTGATCCGCCGCCCGGCGGCGACTCGCCGCGCGGCACGTCGACGGGCGAGCCGCCGAACGCCGAGACCCGTCGGCGGGGCCGGTCCGGTGAACGGATCGGTGACCAGATTTTCTCCGGCACCGCCGTCGGTGCCGGCGTGCTCATCCTGGTCACCCTCGCCGCGGTCGCGGCCTTCCTGCTCTACGAGGGCATCCCCGCCCTGGTCGCCGACCCCGAGGAACTGCCCGGCGGCGAAGGCTTCATCGCATACGTCACCCCGCTGCTGTTCGGCACGGTCCTCGCTGCGGTGATCGCACTGGTGTTCGCCACCCCGCTTGCGATCGGCATCGCGCTGTTCATCTCGCACTACGCCCCGCGCCGGGTCGCCGCCGGTCTGGGCTACCTGGTCGACCTGCTGGCCGCTGTACCCAGCGTCGTGTACGGACTGTGGGGCATCTTCTTCCTCGCCCCGAACATCGTCCCGGTCTACCAGTGGCTGGAGGAGTACCTGGGCTTCATCCCGTTCTTCGCCGGCCCCGCGTCGGCCACCGGCCGGACCATGCTGACCGCCGGTCTGGTGCTGGCGGTGATGATCCTGCCGATCATGACCGCGGTCAACCGGGAGGTCTTCCTGCAGACACCCCGGCTGCAGGAGGAAGCCTCCCTGGCGCTCGGTGCCACCCGCTGGGAGATGATCCGGATGACCGTGCTGCCGTTCGGCCGCTCCGGGATCATCAGCGGCAGCATGCTCGGGCTGGGCCGGGCGCTCGGCGAGACCCTCGCGGTCGCGATGGTGCTCTCCGCCTCCGACGTGATCACCATCAACCTGATCGACTCGGTCAACAGCAGCACCATCGCCGCCAACATCGCGTTGGACTTCCCCGAGTCCAGCGGGCTGGCGGTGAACGCGCTGATCGCCACCGGCCTGGTGCTGTTCGCACTGACCTTCGTCGTCAACTTCGCCGCCCGGGCCGTCGTCGCCCGTCGGCGCGACTTCTCGGGAGCGAACGCATGACCACCATCACCCCGCCCCGGGCACCCGTCACGAGCCCGCTGAACAGCGGCGTACTGCCGAAGTGGGCACCATGGGTGGTGGTCAGCGGCAGCCTGTCGGTCGGCCTAGTCGGCGGCCTCAGCCTCGGGCTTGCCGTCCCGCTCTCGCTGGCCATCGGCGTACTGCTCGTCATGGTGGCCCTGCCGGCTGTCTCCTGGCAGGTCGAAGGCGGTCGCCGGGCCAAGGACCGGTTCGTGACGGTGCTGGTCAGCCTCGCCTTCACCCTCGCGATGCTGCCGCTGCTGTCGTTGATGATCACCGTCACGCAGAACGGCATCCACCGGTTCGACGGGACCTTCCTCAGCAGCGACATGCGGGGCGTGCTGGGTGGGGGCGGCGGGGCGCTGCACGCCATCGTCGGCACCCTGATGATCACCGGCGCGGCCACCCTCATCTCGGTGCCGGTCGGCGTGATGTGCGCCGTCTACCTGGTCGAGTACGGCAAAGGCCGGCTGGCCCGGTGGGTCACCCTGCTGGTCGACGTGATGACCGGTATCCCGTCCATCGTGGCAGGTCTGTTCGCGTTCGCCTTCTTCGCGATCTTCTTCGGCCCGAGCATCCGGTTCGGTCTCGGCGGTGCCGTCGCCCTGTCGGTGCTGATGGTGCCGGTGGTGGTCCGTTCAGTCGAGGAGATGCTCAAGCTGGTGCCGAACGAGCTGCGCGAAGCGTCCTACGCGCTCGGCGTGCCAAAGTGGCGCACCGTGCTGCGGGTGGTGCTGCGGACCGCCGCTCCGGGCATCGCCACCGGCGTGACCATCGCCATCGCCCGGGTGATCGGCGAGACCGCCCCGTTGCTGATCATCACCGGCAGCACCACGGCAACCAACTGGAACCTGTTCGACGGCCGGATGTCCTCGCTGCCGATCTTCACCTACTACTCGTACAGCATCCCCGGTGCCCGGCCGGAGTTCGGTGTGGAACGTGCGTGGGCAGCGGCGCTCACCCTGTTCGTCATCGTCATGGGCCTCAACCTGGTGGCCCGGCTGATCTCCCGCTTCTTCTCCCTGCCGACCAGCCGCTGACCGCGGAAAGGACCCCTCAAGTGGCCAAGCGCATCGAAGTCTCCGACCTCGACATCTTCTACGGCAATTTCAAGGCCGTGGAGCAGGTCGACATGACCATCGAGCCGCGTTCCGTGACGGCGCTGATCGGCCCGTCCGGCTGCGGTAAGTCGACCTTCCTCCGCTCCTTGAACCGGATGCACGAGGTGGTGCCCGGCGGCCGGGTGACCGGCAAGGTCGTGATGGACGGCGACGACCTGTACGGCGTCGGCGTCGATCCGGTCGCGGTACGGCGGCAGGTCGGCATGGTGTTCCAGCGACCCAACCCGTTTCCGACGATGTCGATCTACGACAACGTGGCGGCCGGGGTGAAGCTCAACGGCGGTCGGATGCGCAAGGCCGACCTCGACGAACTGGTCGAGCAGACGCTACGCGGCGCCAACCTGTGGGAGGAGGTCAAGGATCGGCTGGGCCGGCCCGGTTCCAGCCTCTCCGGCGGGCAGCAGCAGCGGCTGTGCATCGCCCGGGCGATCGCCGTCAAGCCGGCGGTACTCCTGATGGACGAGCCGTGCTCCGCGCTGGACCCGATCTCCACTCTCGCCATCGAGGACCTGATGCACCAGCTGAAGGCCGAGTTCACTATCGTCATCGTCACGCACAACATGCAGCAGGCGGCCCGGGTCAGCGACCGTACCGGCTTTTTCAACATCGCCGGCACCGGCCACCCCGGCAAGCTGATCGAGATGGACGACACGCAGCGGATCTTCAGCAACCCGAAAGTCAAGGCGACCGAGGACTACATCACCGGCCGGTTCGGCTGACCCGCGCGGGCATCAGCCGGTCGGCCGAGGCCGGCGGTCAGCGCCGGCGGTAGGTCACGTCGGCCGACCAGCGCAAAAAGCCGAGCCGGGTGTAGAGCCGTACCGCGGCGGTGTTCGACTCGTCGACGTAGAGCATCGCCCGGTGCAGCCCGGCGGTGGCCAGGTGCCGCAGCCCGGCCAGGGTCAACGCGCGGCCGAGACCGCCGCCGTGCGCGTCCGGGTCGACTCCGAGTACGTAGACCTCGCCGACCGCCGGCCCGGTGTGCACCTTGGTCCAGTGGAAGCCGAGCAGCCGGCCGGCCGGATCCTCGGCGAGCAGGAAACCGGCCGGGTCGAACCACGGCTGCGCGATCCGGGCATGCAGCTGCGGCAACCCCCAGCGGCCCTGCTCGGGGTGGTCGGCGAACGCCTTCGCGTTGAGCGCCACCCAGGCCGCGTCGTCCTGACCTGGCACGAAGGACCGGATCCGTACCCCGGCCGGCAGGTCCGGCTCGGGCAGCGGGTCGGCAAGCTTTCGGCGCAGCTGTAACAGCACCCGGTCGCGGACCAGGTCGTGGTCGAGGGCGAGGGCGGCGGCCGACGGGTGGTCGCCGTGCGCCCAGACGCGCAGCGGGACGGCGGGCTCGACGGCGTCGAGCAGCCCGGTGAGCAGTAGACGACCGTACCCGCGTCGCCGGTGCGTCGGGTGGACCACCAGCTCGGCGACCGAGCCGGCCGGGTCGGTCGGGTCGAGGTTCGCGTACCCGATCATCTCGCCGGTCGGGGCGGTCAGCGTGAGGTGCCGGGCGGAGGCCGCGTCCCGCAGTCCGATGACGACCTGCTCCGGCAGCGGGTCGGCGCCGTCGGTGTCGGCGGCGGCCGCAGCCAGCTTCAGCACCTGGTCGACCTGGGTAGGGTCGAGCCGGTCGGACCGCTCGACGGTCGTGGTCGTCTGGGTCACCCGCTCAGCCACGTGCCCCACCGTATCTCCCGCCGGGTCCGCCCGTCGCGGCGCGGCGGATCAGCGGGCCGGCGGATCAGCGGGCCGGTGGGTTCGCCGGCGCGGCTGGTTCGCGGGTCAGAGCTGGCCGGTGCGCAGGTGCAGCCGGCGGCTGCGCTGGTCGGCGGGTTCGGCCATCGGCGGCAACGCGTCAACCAGGAGACGCTGCCGCAGGTTCGGCAGGATCGAGCGCAGCGCCAGCACCGTACCGGTCCGGTTGCCACCGGCGTCGTGCAGCAGCACGATCGACCCGGGTACGGCCTGCGCGGTCACCGTCGCGGTGATGCTGCCCGCACCGGGCTGGATGTAGTCGGCCGGGTCGATGGTCCAGTGGATCGAGGTCATGCCTAGTTCCCGCGCGACCTCGACCACGGCGGGAGTCCAGAAGCCACCGGGTTGGCGATAGTAGGAGACGGGGTGGCCGGGGGCGGCGGCCCGGATCGCCTCGGAGGTGCGGATCAGATCGGTGCGGATCGCGGCGGTCGGGTAGCTGCCGAGGTCGAAGTCGTGGCTCCACGAGTGGTTGCACAGGGTGTGCCCGTCGGTTGCGATGGCTCGGACCAGCTCCGGATGGGCGACCACGTTCCGGCCGACCAGGCAGAAGGTCGCCTTCACCCCGAACTGGCGGAGCACGTCGAGGGTCTGCCGGGTGTGCACCGGGTGCGGGCCGTCGTCAAAGGTGAGGGCGACCGCGGCGCTGCCGCTGGTCCGTCGGGTGCCGTGCGGTCCGCTGCGGTCGGGGGCCATCGGGGCGTACGCCGGTAGCCGGGCTGCCGGCTGTTCGGGGTCCGGAGGTTCGGGGTCCGGCCTAACGCCGTCCAGCTTGTCGGGGTCCGGTACTCCGGCGGGTGACGACGGCACCGCCGTGGGCCGGGCCGGTGGTGACATCAGGTCGGGGTCGGGTCCGCTGCGGGCCGGTGCCGGTGCCGGTGCCGGTGCCGGTGCGGGTGTGGGCACCGGGTCGGCCCGTTCAGCCGGCGCACTGCTGGAACCGAGAAGGTACGCGCTGGTAAGGACGGCCGTCACAGCCGCACTGGCGTAGGTCAGGCCGCGTAGACCCGCCAGCACCGTCACTGCAGCCTCCCGCCGTCGGTCGGTTGTCGACCCGAGGCTATGGAGACAGCAGTTGCTGCTAAGGCGAAACAGGAGAGAGCTAACTTAAACGATCTATTCGGACGAAAAACTGAAGCGCCATCCGGACAGTTTCGGATGGCGCCTCAGTTGACGTTTCAGGGTTGTGCCACGGTAGGTGGCGGAACCCGCTAGACCGACAGCCGGTCCGGCTGGAACTGGACCTGCTCGCTAGACCGGCAGCGGCGCGGGCTCAGCATCCGGCAGCGACGAGCGGCTCGGCGGCACCACGAACTTGTAGCCGACCTGGCGCACCGTGCCAATCATCGACTCGTACTCCGAGCCGAGCTTGGCCCGCAGGCGACGCACGTGCACGTCGACCGTCCGCGTACCGCCGAAGTAGTCGTAGCCCCAAACCTCGCGCAGCAGCTGGTCGCGGGTGAAGACCCGCCCCGGGTGCTGGGCGAGGAACTTGAGCAGCTCGAACTCCTTGTAGGTCAGGTCGAGCGGGCGGCCCTTGAGCTTGGCGGCGTAGGTGTCCGGGTCGATGGTCAGCTCGCCGGCCCGGATCAGCCCGCCCGCGCCTGATGTGGCGTTGGTCAGCCGACCTACCGCCAACCGCAGCCGCGCCTCCACCTCGGCCGGGCCGGCGCTGGCCAGGATGACGTCGTCGACGCCCCAGTCGGCGTTCAGCGCGATCAAACCGGCCTCGGTGACCACCGCGACCAGCGGGACGCCCAGTCCAGTGGCGTGCAGCATCCGGCAGGTCGCACGGGCCTCGGACAGCTCCGACCGGGCGTCGACCAGGACCGCGTCCGGGCTCGGCCCGGAAACCAGGGTGCGGACGTCGCGGGGCGCGGTCCGCACCGAGTGGGGGAGCAGGTCGAGTGCGGGCAGTACGACCGACGGCTCGCCCGCACGGGCCGTTACCAGTAGCAGGATCTCCACACATCACCTCCGTCCTCGCGGCCTGTCCCGGCCGCGCGTGGTGACCGCGGACGCCGGCCACGTGGCCGTCACCGCAGACAGTGGCGTCGAACCCCGGCTTCGCTGACGGGTGGTCAAGCAATGAGCTTAACCGATTAGGTGCCGGAAACAGCGCGGCGATGAGCTGTTCATCTGTGCAGTCGGCCATAGCGGCGCCGCGCCGTCGCCAGCGGGCCACCCGTCGCGTCTGGCACCATCAGGGCGTGCATCCCTCCACGCCATCCGAGGCCGGTCGCGGACAGTGGCCTGACGGTAGCCGGGAGTCGCCGGCCGGGCCGCCGCCCGGCAGGCGGCCCGGCGGCATGCGGGGCGGCCCCGGTCGCGCCGTCGTCCCAGGGCCGCCGGACTCCGGCCCACCGGTGCCGGGCCGGGCACCGGCCCCAGGTCGGGCACCCGGTCCCGCTCCCGGTCGGGCACCCGGTCCCGCTCCCGGTCGGGCACCCGGTCCCGGTCGGGCGGCCGCGCCGGTGCCGGGCCGGGCACCTGCTCCCGGCCCGGCCCCTGGTCGGGCTCCGGCACCTGCCCCGGGCCACGCGCCCGCTCCCGGCGGTGCGGCCGCTGCGGCCGGGGAGGCCGCCGGTCCGTCGGGCGCGGCGGACCGGCCGGACCGCACCGGGGAGCAGGAAACCGTCAGCAGCCGGTCCATGTCGGCGCCGGTGCCGGTCAGCCGGACCATCTCGCTCACCGTGGCCGGGTTCTCCGTGCTGCTGGCCCTGGGGCTGATCTTCGGTGGGCAGACCGCCGGGCCAGGGCTGGCCCGCACCCCGTTCACCATCGTCGTCTTCGGCGTACAACTGCTCTTCGTGATTTCCTGGACGTTGGCGATCCGGCCGCCGGCGATGCCGGTCATCGGCGGGGTGAGCCTGTTGGCCGCGGCCGCCGCCGACATCGGAGCGTTGCTGCCGACCGTCGCGTCGCTGGCCCCGGTCGGGTACGCCGCGGCAGGCGGCTTCGTCGTCGCGGTGCTCGCCCAGCTGATCCGGCCGGCAGACCGCACGAGGGTCACCGAGTCGCTCGGTGCCACGTTGCAGATCGTCGTCGGAGTGGTCGCCTTCGCCACCCTGATCGTGCTCAGCCGGCTGCAGCTCGGTGGTACCCAGACCATCGTGGTGGCGCTGGCGGGCACCGGCATCGCCCTGATGACCGCCCGGCTCACCGACGCGGTGGTGGCCCGGCCGCGGCTTGCCCCGCAGGTGCCCCGGGGCGCCACCGGCGTGGTGCTCGGTGCCATGGTCGGCACGCTGGCCAGCGCGGTGCTCGGCATCTACGTGGTCGGCTTCACCCCGGTCACCGCAGCCCTGGTCGGCCTGGTCGCGGCCAGCGCGGCGGTCCTGGTCGATCTGGCCACCGGCTACGCCGAGGCCAGCCGGCAGATGGCCGGGGAACCGCCGACCATGTGGGTGGCCCGGCACATGCAGGGACCGCTCGGCGGGTTCGCCCTCGCCGCGCCGCTGTCCTACGCCCTCGGTGTACTGATCTTCAACTGAGGCGCCGGGTCGGTCAGGGTGAGGCAGCTGACCGTTCGGGCCGGTGCCGGGTGAGCCGTATTCAGGTCGGGTAGATACGGTACGGCGCATTCGTCCGCAGCCGAGGAGGCACAGTGTCGACCTATCCGGCGTACCAGGAGGAACCGGTCCGCCGGTCGCGTCCTCGGCGGCAACCGGGCCGACGAACGCGCCGGCTGCTGGCCGTCGTCGCGGTGCTGCTGCTCGTTCTGGCGCTGGTACTGGTCGTCGCCGACCGGGTCGCCGTCGCCTACGCCGAGCGGGCGGTCGCTGACCAGGTTCGCCAGCAGGTGGCCGGGCAGGACATCGAATCCTCCGAGCCGGAGGTCTCGATCGGCGGGTTCCCGTTCCTCAGCCAGGTCGCCACCGGCCGCTACCAGTCGGTCTCGATCGTGTTGCGCGACGTGTCGGCGGCGGTCAACGGCAACAGCGTGCGGCTGCCCACCCTCGACGTCGACGCGCGGGGCGTACAGGCGCCGTTGGAGACGCTGCGCACCGGGCAGGGTGAGGTCACCGCAGAGACCGTGCAGGGCACCGCCACGGTCTCCTACGACAGTATCGTCCAGTTGATCGAGCAGCCCGGCGTGGAGTTGTCCGAACAGGACGGACGGCTCGGCGTTACCGCCCCGGTAGACATCCTCGGTCAGCAGGTCACCCTGACCGGTACCGCGGACCTGGAGGTCGCCCAGGGCGAGGTGCTGCTGCGCTTCGACGAACTCGTCGCCGAAGGGCTGCCCGGCGACGAGGCGGCCCGCGGGTTCGTCGAGGCCTACGCCCAGCAGTTGTCCATCGCGGTGCCGCTGCCCGCCCTGCCGTTCCAGCTCGACCTGCAGGAGGTGGCGGTGACGCCGGCCGGCCTCGCCGTCACCGTCACCGCCACCGATGTGCCGCTGAGCGCATTCGGCTGACCAACCTGCTCGGCTGACCGTCTCCGGCGGGGGTGGCGTAGGTCTCAACCCGCGGATGTCCCATTGCGTGGTCGGATCGGTGACCGTCCGGAAACAGGCTGGTAAGCTTCGGCCCCATGGGGAAGTTCCTCACCAAGCGGCGCGCGGTCGACCTGTGCCGTGTGGCCACCTGCCTGTGTCGCCCGGTCCTCTGACGGCGGGCTGACCCGGCGGACTGTCGTCGACCCCTTCTGTGGTCGGTGACCAGCGCCGAAGAATTCTCACCATCGCCCGGCAGCGGCGCCGTCGCACGTCCGTGATCCGTCCTCCAGGGTCCCGCACAGGTGCGACAACCTGCGGCGTGGACTCGCCACCGATCCGCATCCTCCGCACCGGCGGCCCGCCGGGCAAGGGGGAGACCAACCAGGGAGTGATCTGATGAGTCGCGACACCGCACTCGTTTCGGCCGACTGGGCCGAGAAGAACCTCGACGCCCCGGGCGTCGTCTTCGTCGAGGTCGACGAGGACACCTCCGCGTACGACGGTGGGCACATCGCCGGCGCGGTCAAGATCGACTGGAAGACCGACCTGCAGGACCCGGTACGCCGCGACTTCATCAACAAGTCGCAGTTCGAGGCGCTGCTGTCCGAGCGGGGCATCGGCAACGACGACGTCGTGGTGCTCTATGGCGGCAACAACAACTGGTTCGCCGCGTACGCGTACTGGTACTTCAAGCTGTACGGCCACCGCGACGTCAAGCTGCTCGACGGCGGCCGCAAGAAGTGGGAGCTCGATGCCCGCCCGCTGACCACCGAGGTGGTCGCCCGCCCGGCCACCCAGTACGTCGCCCAGGAGCCGGACAGCTCCATCCGGGCGTTCCGCGACGAAGTGGTGGCCGCGATCGGCACCCAGAACCTGGTCGACGTCCGCTCGCCCGACGAGTTCGCCGGCCGGTTGCTCGCCCCCGCCCACCTGCCGCAGGAGCAGGCGCAGCGGGCCGGGCACATCCCGACCGCGGTCAACGTGCCGTGGTCCAAGGCCGCCAACGAGGACGGCACCTTCAAGTCCGACGACGAGCTGCGCGCCCTGTACGCCGAGGCCGGCCTCGAAGACGGCAAGGACACCATCGCGTACTGCCGGATCGGCGAGCGTTCCTCGCATACCTGGTTCGTGCTCAAGGAACTGCTCGGGCACTCCAACGTGAAGAACTACGACGGGTCCTGGACCGAGTACGGCTCGCTGATCGGCGTGCCGGTGGTGCTCGGCGACGAGCCCGGGAAGGCGTGACGATGACCGCTGCGACCACACCGAACGCCGCGACCGCGGCGGGCTGCGCCGCCCCGGACCAGGCGGCACCGCTGCCGGCCAGCGTCGACCTGGCCAAGGAGACCGTGATCACCGGCACCGTGCGGTCCGCCGACGGCGAGGCCGTGGCCGGCGCGTACGTCCGGCTGCTGGACGCCACCGGCGAGTTCACCGCCGAGGTGGTGACCTCGCCGGCCGGCCAGTTCCGGTTCTTCGCCGCACCGGGTAGCTGGACCCTGCGGGCACTGTCCCGGCACGGCAACGGCGACACCTCGGTGACCGCCACCCAGGGAGTCAACGAGGTGTCGGTGACCGTCGGCAGCTGACACCCGGCCCGACCCGACGACAGGCCGCCGCCCCGGAACTCGTTCCGGGGCGGCGGCCTGTCGGCTTTATGACCGACATTGGCGGCACATTTCCCGCCGTCGGTACTTCCTGTCGCCTCGTGGACAGCGGAAACGGCCGACCGACGGCGTCACCCTGATCACTCCGGCGGGTGGCCACGCCGACAAGTCAACAGCGCCCGACATGACGGTGCGGCAGAACGAACTGACTTGATGACGTCACTCTCTGGTGAATGGGTGGCCCGTCGCCCACAATTTTCCCTGGCGGTTGCGGGCGTACGGCGAATCGGATTTTGGTTCTTCCGATGCCTGCGAGAATTGCTCATCCCATGGGGGAATCATGCGAAAGACTGTCGGTGTCCTGACTGCGGCGATGCTGGGGCTGGTCACCTCGATGACCATCGCCGCACCTGCTAGCGCTGCAACCAGCCTGCGGGTGCACAGCGTCCAATACCACCCGAACGGCGTCAACGACGGCAGCGGGACGTTCGCGAACCGGGAATGGCTGCAACTGGTGAACCGGGGTAAGGAAGCGATCAACCTGCGGGGCTACACGGTGCACAACAGGAACGGCCGGACTTACCGATTCGGCGACGTCGTCATTCCTGGGAAAGGTGGCCGGGTGTGGCTGCGTTCTGGTGCCGGTGACGACACCGCACGGACCGTCTACTGGAACACGGCTGGTTTCGTGTGGGATGTCGACGGTGACAAGGCATCCCTGCGGAACCGTAAAGGCCACTCCGTACACACCTGCTCCTGGTCGTATGTGAAGGGCCGGGACTGGGTGCGATGCCCGGTCAACCCGTAATGATTCCGGGTTGACCGCCGGCGGGTGCCGGGCCAGAGCTGGGCTGGCCCGGCACCCGTTCTCACCATCGGTCAGACACGCCGTCGACCGGTCCGGTCACCCGGTCAGATTCCACCGAGGCGGGCCGGGCAGGGATCGACCAGTTCGAGCACGCTGTCGACCGTGGTGACGATCCCGGCCGGCAGCCGTTCCTGTCGGGCCTGCGGCACCCAGCCGTCCTTCGCGGTGATGATCTCGTACTGTCCGCGTGGCAGCCAGTACGCGTACCCGCCATCGGCGCCGGTGCGCAGCGTGTAGCCGGTGCCCGGATCGGTCAGCGAGTTCAGCCGGATCGTCGCCCCGGCCACCCCGACCTCGACCCCGGCGCAGCTGATCCCGGTGACCGTGCCCTGCACCTTCGCCCAGGACGCCGGCGGCGAGACGTTCATCTGCACGTCCACCTGACCCACCGGGTACGGGGCGTCGGACCGCAGCCCGAGGGTCGCGGCGTACCGGCCGGGCTGGTCCACGCCGGCCTCGGCGGTCGCCGCCAGCGTGACGGTGACCGTCCGGGAGGCGCCGGGGGCCAGGGTGAAACTGCCTGGATCGGTGACCAGCCATGGCAGATCGGCCGCGGCGCCGCACAGTTCCAGCCCGGCGAGCACCTCCACCTGTGCCGAACCGACGAACGAGCTCGGTGATCCACCGACCTTGTACGCTCCACAGGCACCGGCACCCCGGTACCGGGCGAACTCGGTGTTCGGCAGGTCCCGCCACTCACCGGCGGCCGGGTCGAAGCCGACCGTACGGTTCGTCACCGTGGTCGACGCCCCGGTGACGCCGCCGGCGATCACCAGCAGGCCACCGGCCGCTGCGTACTGCCCGCCCCACAGATCGAGCGGCAGGTCCGGCAACGGGCTCCAGGCGTCAGCGGCCGGATCATAGGCGTACGTCGACCGGTACTCGACGGTGCCGGCACCACCGGCGCAGTAGGCCTGCTCACCGATCCCGCCGCAGGCCAGCCAGGACGCGGCGACCGGATAATCGGCCCGGGACCGGAACGTGCCGGTGCCGGTGTCGAACGCCAGCACCGTACGCGAGTCGGTGCAGGTGCTGTCGATGCAGCCGCCGATCAGATAGATCGTGCCGCCGATGACGGCGGACCCGGCCGCGGCCCGTGGCGCGGGGCTGGTCACCCCGGACAGCGTGGCCCACGTCCCGGCAGCCGGGTCGAACACGTCGACGCTCGCCACCGGAGTCCCACCGGCACCCCATCCGCCAAACAGGTACAGCTTGCCGCCGCCCGCGGCGAGCACCGGCTTGCTGCGGGCCGTCGGCAGGTCGGGCAGGGCGCTCCAGGCGTCGGTGACCGGATCGTAGACCCAGGCGTCCTGCTCGGTGCCGGTGGTGCTGCCACCGCCGACCGAGTAGACCTTGCCGTCGAGCGTGGCGGCCGCGTTGTCGAAGATCGCGGTCGGGTGGTCCGGGGCCCGCGTCCAGGCATCGGCGGCCGTCGCGGCCCCGGCAGCAGCCGACGCGGCGGTGATCCGGGTCGGCGCGGCGCCGGCCGGGGCACCGTACGCCGGACCCCGCCAGGCCTTGCTGACCCCCTTCACCTTGTGCTCGGTCAGGGGGGCGCCGTCGCCGGCCAGCAGACTGAACCCACCGTCGCCGGCCAGCATCTCGACCTCGGCCGGCGCGCTGCCGGTGTTGGTCACCGTCACCTTGGCCTTGCGGGTGCTGCCGTAGGGCTGGTGGGACACCACCGGGCTGGTCGGGCTGATCGTCAGCCGGCCGGCCTTGACCGAGAAGTCGGCCCGGCGGGCCCGGTCGGCGACCACCGTCACCGTCCGGCTCCGCACCTGGTAGGGCGCCCGCGTCGCGGTGAACTCCTGCTCGCCGACCAGCGGCGAGAAGAGCTGGTAGAAGCCGTCGGGCAGGGCCGGGTCGTCCGGCGTGGCGGCGGAGACCGCCCGTACCGTCGGGTCGGTGGCGCTGGCCACCGTGACCCCGTTCAGCGCGGCCCCGGTGTTGTGGTCGGTGGTGTTGCCGACCAGCAGGCCACCGGGCAGCGGGGTGCAGCTCCGGTCGACCACCTCGACGTCGTCGACCTGCCACCACCAGGCGTAGCTGCCCTGGAAGCGGAACCGGATCAGCACCTCGTCGGCACCGGCCACCGAGGTCAGCGGGATCTCCTCGGTGCGCGGCCCGCGCCGGCTGGTGGTGTACTGCCACACGGTGGTCCAGCTGGCGCCGCCGTCGACCGAGACACCGATCTCGGCGCTGTCGCTGAGTCCCACCGCCCGCCAGTCGCTGGCGAACCGCAGGTACGGCGCGTCCGCTCCGGACAGGTCCAGCGTCGGGGTGACCAGGTCGGTGTCCTGGACCGCACCGGCGCCGAGCGCGTCACTGTCGATGTTGGCGAAGCCGCCGTCACCACCGGTCAGGTTGCCCCGCGAACCGATGTCGGTGAACTCCCAACCGCCGCCGTCGGTTCGGTTCACCACCGACCAGCCGTCCGGGGTGTCGGCGGTCGGGAAGCTCTCGGCGAGCACCGGGTCGCCGAAGCTGGCCCCGTACCCGGGGGTGACACACTCGGCGGTGACCGGCACCGCCAGGTGCACGGTGCGGTCGGTCTCCCCGGCCGGCACCTCCACCCGGGCCGGCTGGTATCCGGCGAGCGTCGCCGTGGCGACCAGCGTCACGGCGGTGCCGCCGGGCACGGTCAGCGTGTAGCGGCCGGATGCCGGATCGGTGTAGGTGGCCGTCTCGGATCGCCCGTCGACCTCGACCCGGGCGTAGAGCGGCCAGCCGTGGCCGGCCGCGTCGGTGACCCGGCCGCTGAGCGTGACCAGGGTGGTGGCGGCCAGGTCGAAGTCCTGCTCGACGGTGCCGTCCTCGGCGACCGTGACCGTAGTGCTCGTCGACTGGTAACCGAACGCGCTGGCGGTGATGGTGTGCTCGCCGGTCGGCAGGGTCAGCCAGTAGCCGCCGTCGGCGCCGGTGGTGACGCTGCGGTCGCCGGTGGAGACGGTGGCGCCGGGCAGCGGGTCGCCGTCGCCGGTGACCACGCCGGTCACCCGGCCGGCGGGTCCGCGCGGGGCGGCCTCGACGGCGGCGTACGCGTCGAGTCGTCCCTCTCCGAAGTTGTTGTTGTTGGCGGCGGTGCCGCCGCAACTGGTGTCGTTGGTGTCGATCGCGGTGCCGTCCAGCAGTGCCCGGGTGGCGGCGATGTCGCCGTGCAGGGTCGGCGCCGCCGACCAGGCCAGCGCGACGGTGGCGGCGACGTGCGGGGAGGCCATCGAGGTGCCGCTGTACGCCGCGTACCCGCCACCGGGGACGCTGGAGCGGACCGCGGTGCCGGGCGCGGCGATGTTCGGCTTGACCGATCCGTCGACCAGCGAGGCGCCCCGGCTGGACCGGGCGGCGATCCGGTGGTCGACGTCGTAGTTGCCGGCCGCGTACGCCTGCGGGTAGTCGCCGGGGGAGCTGGCGGTGCCGCAGCCCGGTCCCTCATTGCCGATGGCGAAGGCCGGGAAGATGCCGGCGGCGATCCAGGCGTCGACGGTCTGCCGGTACCACGGGTCGGCCTGTCCGCCGCCCCACGAGTTGTTGACCACGTCGGGGCGAAGCTCCGGCCGGGGATTCGCGCCCGAGGTGTCGGTCGGGGCGAGCACCCACTGGCCGGCGGCCAGCAGCGACGCGTCGGAGCAGTTGGTGACCTCGCAGCCCTTGGCAGCGATCCAGCGGGCACCGGGTGCCACCCCGGTCTGGTTGTCGCCGCCGTCGTCGCCGGTCATGGTGCCGGTGACGTGGGTGCCGTGACCGTTGTTGTCACAGGGGGTCCCGGCCGGGCAGATGCCGGTCGGGTCGAACCAGTTGTAGTCGTGGTCGTAGCCGCCGGTGCCGGCTCCCCGGTAACTGGCGGCCAGTGCCGGGTGGTCGAACTCGACGCCGCTGTCGATGGTGGCCACGACGATCCCGTCGCCGCTGGTGCCGAATTCGGACCAGACCTGCGGCGCTCGGACGTCGTCGATGTTCCACTCGACGGCGGTGGTGCCGGCGTCGTCGCCGACCGGCGGCACCGGTTCGGCTGGTTCCGGGGTGAGCAGCGGGTAGCTGCGAGCTGGTTCGAGCTGCTGCACCTGGGGCAGGGCGGCGATCCGGTCGGCCAGGTCCCGGTCGCCGGTGACCCGGACCGCGTTGGCGATCCAGTACGCGGTGTAGCCGGCCTTCCGCCCGTCGAGCAGTTTGCGCAGGCTCTGCTGGCTGCGCTGGGCCGTGGTGGTCAACTCGTGGTACACAGCCTCGGCCCGGGCGTCGGCGCGACGGTCACCGGCCGGTATTCCGGCGCTGGCGGCGTCGGCCGCGCCGGACAGGTCGGCGCGGTCGCGTAGGTAGACCATGAACTCGACGGTGCCGTCCCGGTCCAGTTCGGCGGCGAGTTCGGCGCTGATCGGCGCGGTGGCCGACCCGTCGACCGGGCCGGTACCGGGTGCGGCGGTCGCGGCGGCGGGTTGGGCGGTCACCGCGAGCAGGGTGATCAGCCCGGCGGTGAACATCCGGTGCACTAGCCGGCCCGGGCCGCCGTGGACCCGGCGGCGGGCGGTGCTGCGGTCACTATCGTGTCGTCCGGTTCGGCGGCGGGGCAGGTCGACCACGCGGTCCCCCCATGCTCGTAGGCGGTCCGTACTCGCCGGACCTCGGGATCAGCGGACCGGAAAGCCCGAAATCCGCCCAAGTCGCGTGCGGGCAGTGCTCTACGGATAGTTTTCGCACGGCGGCTACGAGTCATGTTTTAGTGGGCGGCGTTAGTGATCAATGGGGTCTGTTGGGCAGTTTTCAGGCAGTACCCGGGCAACACACGGTCGAGCGTCGGGCTGCAGTGGTATCGGTGACTGGCGCTGTTGACTCCGGCGACTAAACGGCGTTGTCTGATGACACGCAGCAACCTGGGGAGGAGTGCGGTGGTCAACGGTGAGGTGCCACTGGTCGTGTGTGTCACCGCTGACGTAGCCGTCCGTGAGCGCGTCGTGAGACGCCTTGACGACTGCGGCACGGTAGTCATCTGTACTGATCTGGCCGAGTTACGGGCGATGCTGTTCCCGCCCGTGCCGGCGGAGGACCCGGAGCCGGCGGCGCCGGTCGTGCTCGGCGACCTCGTCGTCGACGTGCCCGGCCATCTCGTCACCTGGCGGGGTGAGCTGTTAACGCTGACCCGGCTGGAACGGGAGTTGCTGGCCCGGCTGGCCACCCCACCGGTGGTGGTCTGGACCTACGAACGGCTCTTCGGCTCGGTCTGGGGCGGGGCCTATCTCGGCGACACGGCCATCCTGCATTCGGCCGTGAAACGGTTGCGCCGCAAGTTGCGCGGCGCCGGCGGCGGCCTGGAGATCCAGACCGTACGGGGCGTCGGCTACCGGCTCGCGTCGAGCGCACCGGACAACTTCGGCGCATCGGCGGCGGGACCGGACCCGGCCGGTCACCGGCGGGACGACCTGGCCGGCGACGGCGCGGTCCGTGACGATGCAGCCGCTCGCGACGAGCCGGTCCACCAGGATGTGCCGGACGAGCCCGGCTGGGACGGGTCGGATCGGGAGCTGCCGGAGCAGCGGATCGGCTGGCCGGTCGAGGTCGGCTGCTGACCGCTACCGGGGCGGCCGGCGTTAGGGCGGCGGCCGGGTGTGCCGGCTGCCCTGGCCGGTGCCTGGCACGATGGCCGGGTGACTGACGACCCGCCCGCGACCCCGGCCGCCCCGCCGGCACACCCGGCCGCGCGGGTCCCGCCGCCGTCGGGACCGCCGGTTGTCGCCGTACCGTCAGCCGTCGCCGTGCCGGCCAGCGCCGCTGGTCAGAGCCCGGTGCGTCGGTGGTGGCGGTGGTGGCTGGCGGCCGCCGCGGTCGCCTGGAGCGTGCTGCTGTTCGGCCTGGCCGTGCAGTCCCAGCGGGACGACAGCCCGACCGTCCGCGAGCAGCGCGACATCGGGCAGGCCCGGCCGGTCGCCGACCGGGCGGCGATCGACCTGACCGCTGCGGTCGGCGACGCCGGCGTGGTGGTGCTGGCCGAGGAGCAGATCACCGAGGGCTGCCGGATCACCCTGATGCGACCCGGCGCCGAACTGACCCGGGTACTCACCGCCTACACGGCGCCCGACGCCGGCCCGGCGTTGCTCGACCGGATCGCCCGCCGGCTCCCGGCCAGCTACGCCGCGATAGCCCGGCACGACGCCACCACCGGTCGGTCGCGGCTAGGCGCCGACGCCGGTGATTTCGTCGCGGTCCGCGGCGAACTGATCCGCGACGGCGTGGTGCAGCTGCGGATCAGCACCGGCTGCCGACCGGCATCCGACGGGTCCCGGCCCGCGCCCGCTGACCCCCGGCCGGGCGCCACCGTCGGCCCGACCCCGCGCAGCCACGCCGAAGTGCTGACGGGCGCCTTCGGGGTGGCCGACGTACGGGCCGCGTCGTCGGTGGAACTGCCCTGTCCCGACGGCGACGGACAGCTCAGCAGCTACGCGCTGACTGCGGCCAGCACCGCGGAGTCCGACGAGTGGGCGTCGCTCGGCTTCACCATGTCGCGCGCCACCGTCGTCTCCGATCAGGCACCGCTGTTCGTCCACCGATACGGCACCAAGGGCACCGTGGTGCGGCTCGACGGCGACGACGTCTGGATCGCCGTCACCGACTTCACCTGCTGATCCCGTCGGCCAGCCGCTGATCCGTCGTCGGCTGCCGACCCGATCAGTAGAAGCCCGGTCAGTAGACGAGCGCCTGGACGCCGTCGGCCATGATCTCTTCGACGAAGACCGCCGCCCCGGCGATCCGTACCCCCGGCAGCACATCGTCCGGGCCGAACCTGCGGCGGGCCGCGCACTGCGTACAGACCGTCACCCGACCGCCGCTGGCCAGCACCACGTCCAGCAGGTCGGGCAGCGGCGCCGAATGCGGCAGGTCGAACTCGGCGGCTCGGCCGGGCAGCCCGAACCACGCCGACTCACCGGTCAGCCAGAGGGAGACCTCGACGCCGGCCGCGGCGGCGGTGCCCGCTACGGTGAACGCCTGGGCGCACCGCTCCGGCTCGTCCGAGCCGGCGGTCGCCTTTACGACGAGAATGCGAGCCATGCGGCCAGCATAGGATGGCCTTGTCATGGTTACCGAGATCGGGTTCGTCAGCCTGCTGGTGGCAGGCTTCGGCGCGCTCGCCGGTGGCCTGGTCTACCTCGCGGTCCGCATCTGCCGTGGACGCTGGTGAGAAAGCGGAGGACCGATGAGCGCGAGTAGCGCGTCCGGAGCGGGACAGCCGAGCACCGAGGAGAACTCGGTCCGGCCGCCGTGGCTGGACGCCCCGCCGGTCGACCCGTACCCGTTCGAGGAGAGCCACGACCTGCGGGTCGGCCCGAAGCTGCATCCGGCGTTGAACGCGCTGCTGCCGTACATCGGGGTGTGGCGTGGGCGGGGACGCGGCGGCTACCCGACGATCGAGGACTTCGACTACGCGCAGGAAATCCGGATCAGCCACGACGGCCGGCCGTTCCTGCAGTACGAGTCGCGGGCCTGGCTGCTCGACGAGCAGTCCCGCCCGGTGCGCCCGGTCGGTCGCGAACTCGGCTGGTGGCGGGTGGTCACCGACGCCGACGGCCGGGCCACCGGTGAGCTGGAGGCGACGATGATGACCCCGACCGGGGTGATGGAGCTCTACCTGGGTCGGGTCACCGGGGTGCAGGTCGAGTTGGCCACCGACGCCGTGGTGCGTACCGGTACCGCCAAGGAGGTCACCGGCGGCCACCGGCTGTTCGGCATTGTCGAGGGGGCGCTGCTGTACGCCCAGGAAATGGCCGCCGTCGGTCAGCCGCTGTCCCCGCACCTGTCCGCCCGGCTGATCCGGGTCGGCGGCTGATCCGGGCCGGCCACGGAGTCGGGCCGGCCACGGAGACGGCGGCGATAGGATGGCGACGGTGGCTGAATCTTCCCTGGCAGAGATGCTGCGCTCGCGTGGGCTACGGCTGACCGCGCAGCGTCAGCTGATTCTGGAAGCGGTGCACGAGTTGGGACACGCCACCCCGGAGCAGGTGCTCAACGCGGTGCGCGAGGTCGCCGCCGGGGTCAACATCACCACCATCTACCGCACTTTGGAGCTGTTCGAAGAGCTGGGCCTGGTCACTCACACCCACCTGTCGCACGGTTCGCCGACGTTCCACTCGGTCGGCGAGGACCAGCACGTCCACCTGGTCTGCCGATCCTGTAAGTCGGTCTCGGAGATGGACCCGGCGCTGGCCGAGCCGCTGATCACCGCGCTCGCCGAACAGCGCGGCTTCCAAGTCGACATCGGCCACATGGCGTTGTTCGGCACCTGTGAGCGGTGCGGAGGAAAACAGTGATCGACATACCCGGCGCGGTGGACATCGCCGACGTGGCCACCGGATCCCCCGACGCCGGGGTCGCCGCCCACTACGGCGACCCGATGCGTGAGCAGCGTCGGCTCGCCACCGAGGTCGGCCTGGTCGACCGGAGCAACCGGGGCGTGCTG
Organism: Micromonospora sp. LOL_014; assembly: GCF_048060245.1. Lineage (NCBI taxonomy): Bacteria > Bacillati > Actinomycetota > Actinomycetes > Micromonosporales > Micromonosporaceae > Micromonospora > Micromonospora sp. LOL_014. Next base: position 16,548 of record NZ_JBHMIP010000008.1, on the reverse strand, counting down.
GCGGTGCCCGGTGCCGAACGGATCGGCTGGCTGCATACCCTGACCACCCAGCACCTGGCGACGCTGCGCGCCGGTCAGGGCACCGAGCTGCTGGTGCTCTCCCCGCACGGCCACGTGGAGCAGCACGCGGTGGTCGCCGAGGACGGCACCACCACCTGGCTGGACACCGAGCCGCAGATGGCCGGCGAGCTGCTGGCGTACCTGTTGAAGATGCGGTTCTTCACCCAGGTCGACCCGGCGGAGGTGACCGCCGACTGGGCGGTGCTGTCGCTGGTCGGCCCGGCTGCGGTCGACGCGGCGGCGGCGCTGGGCGTGACCGGGCTGGCCGACCCGGACCTGTTGCCGGTGCCCGCGTCGAAGTTCGCCGCCGGGTCGATCCCCGACCGGCCCACCGTGCTCTACCCGGTGGCCGCGCTGCCGACGGACGGGCCGTACCGGGGCGGCTGGGCCCGCCGGGTACCACTCGGCGTCGACCTGCTGGTACCCCGGGCCGCGACGGCACAGCTGGTGGCCGAGGCGGGTGCGGCCGGTGCCGCGCCGGCCGGGCTCTGGGCGTACGAGGCGATGCGGGTCGCCTCGCGTACCCCCCGGGTCGGTCTGGAGACCGACCACCGGGCGATTCCCGCGGAGGTCAATCTGCTCGGACCGGCGGTCCACCTCGACAAGGGCTGCTACCGGGGGCAGGAGACGGTGGCCCGGGTGCACAACCTGGGCCGGCCACCGCGCCGGCTGGTGCTGCTGCACCTCGATGGGGTGGCCAGTGACACCCCGCCGGACGCCGGCACCCCGCTGACCCTGGAGGGCCGGACGGTCGGCTTCGTCGGCACCGCGCTGCGCCACCACGAGCTCGGCATGGTCGCTCTGGCGGTGGTGAAACGCAACGTGCCGGACGACGCCGATCTGCGTGCCGGTGAGTTCACCGCCGCGATCGAGCCCTGAGCCGGGATGTCGCAGAGTTGACCAGGTACGCCGGCGGGGTGCCGCTGGTCGAGATGGCCCGCTCCGGTTTCGTGGAGAGCCGGCATCACGGCTCACTGGTGGTGCTGGCCGCCGACGGCGGCCTGCGAGAGCGGTTCGGCGACGTGGAGTCGCCGGTGTTTCCCCGGTCGGCGAACAAGCCGTTGCAGGCGATCGGCATGCTGCGGGCCGGGCTGCGGCTGGCCGATCCAGCCGATCTGGCGGTGGTCTGTGCCAGCCACAGCGGCGAGGACTTTCACCTGGCCCGGGTGGCCGCGCTGCTGCGTACCGCCGGGCTCACCGAGGCGGCGCTGCGCTGCCCGCCGGAGCTGCCGGTCGGCGCGGCCGCCGCAGCCGACGTGCTGCGCGCCGGTGGCGGGCCGAGCCGGCTGCAGATGAACTGCTCCGGCAAGCATGCCGGGATGCTGCTGACCTGCCGGGCTGCCGGCTGGCCGGTGGAGGAGTACTGGCATCCGGAGCATCCGTTGCAGGAGCGGATCCGGGCCGCCGTCGAGGAGTACGCCGGTGAGCCGGCCGCCGCCGTCGGGGTGGACGGCTGCGGCGCGCCGGTGCTGGCGCTGTCGCTGACCGCGGTCGCACGGGCGTTCCTGCGGCTGGTGCACGGCCTTGCCGGGTCGGTGGAGCGGACCGTGGCGGACGCGATGCGGGCGTACCCGGAGCTGGTGGCCGGCACTGGGCGGGCCGACACCCGGCTGATGCGGGCGGTGCCCGGGCTGCTGGCCAAGGTCGGCGCGGAGGGTGTGCTGGCGGTGGCGGTGCCCGGCGTCGGGGCGATCGCGGTGAAGATTGACGACGGTGCGCAGCGGGCGACGGTGCCGCCGGTGGTTGCCGCGCTGCGCCGGCTCGGCGTCGGCACTGGCACCGACGCCGAAGGCCTGGATCCGATGGCTCTGGCCGAACTCGGTGAGCCGCCGGTGCTCGGTGGCGGCCAGCCGGTCGGCACGCTGCGCGCCCTGTGCTGGCCGTCCTGACGAGACTGGCCGGCGGACGGGCTGGCTATCGCACGGTAATCGTCTATCGCACGGTAATCGTCTATCGCATGGTGTGATCGTCTATCGCACGGTGTCGGCGAGGAACTCGCGCAGCGCGGCGTCGACCGGCCCGGGGCACTCCAACGGCAGCAGGTGGGCTGCGCCGGGCACGTCCGGCAGCCGCCGGGCGGTCGGGATGCCGGTGCTGATCAGATCGGCCAGGGCGAGGATGTCCGGCACGTCGAGCGCCCCGGCGCCGACCAGCACCGGCACGCCGATCTCACCGAGCCGGCGGGCTGCCGGTGGGTCGAGTTCGCGGTGGGTGACGTCGCCGAGCGCGGCTTCGGCGGCGAGTGCCCGGCGGTCCATCTCGCGGGCGAAGGCGATCAGCTCCGGGTCGACGTCGGCGGGCTGCCGGCGCGGGCCGACGACCCAGAACCGCACCTCGGCGTCGGCCGTCGCGTCCAGGTCCTCCGGGTCCACCGCGCCGACCAGGTCGTCCCAGAGCTGTTCGGCGGCGTCGGACCAGTCGTGGCCGCCCAGCGCCGACCCGAACAGGGCGAGGGCGGTGACCCGGTCGGGGTGGGCGAGAGTGGCGTCGATGGCGACCGCACCGCCGAACGAACAGCCGACCAGTGCGGCGCGGGCGACGCCGAGCGCGTCCAGTAGACCGATCACGTCGTCGTGGTGGGCGAACCCGGTGGCCGGCAGGTCGGACTCGCCGTAGCCGCGCAGGTCCATGGCGATCACCCGATGCCGGTCGCGCAGCGCGGCGACCTGCGCCCGCCACATCCTGCGGTCGGCGATGCCGGCGTGGATCAGCAGTACGGGCGGCCCGGTGCCGACGTCGTCGTAGCTGATCGTCGCATCGCCAACCCGGATCGTCGCCATCGGCGGGGAGCCTAGCGTCACGGGGCGGCTGGCCGCCAACGACTTTCTCGGCGGCTCCTGCGACGGTTCATCCGGATGACTCCGCTAACTTTCGTTAGCGTTTCGCTAGCAGTTGCAAGCAGATCGGGCTACCGTCGAGCTATGGCCACACCGAAGGACCTGCCTCGCGACATCGGGGGCTTCATCCGTGACCTGCGGCACAACGCCCGCATCTCGCTGCGGCAGCTCGCCGAGCAGGCCGGCGTCAGCAATCCCTACCTCAGCCAGGTGGAGCGCGGCCTGCGCAAGCCGAGCGCGGAGGTGCTCCAGCAGTTGGCCAGCGCACTGCGGGTCTCCACGCCGGTGATGTACCTGAGGGCCGGGCTGCTCGACGACAAGGACGGCCAGGGCGTGCTCGCCGCGATCGCTTCGGACCCCGACCTCACCATGGCGCAGAAGCAGTCGCTGAGCCAAATCTACGAGACGTTCCGCCGGGAGAACGCCCGGCACGCCGGACCGGACACCGACGCGGACGCAGCTACCGCCGCCGAAGCCGCCGAAAAAGTTGAGGAGCAGACCCTGCAGTCGGTCGCCGTCACCGAGGCCGGGGCCGCACCTGGCCCGGCGACCGATGACCCGCCGCCCACCGTGCCGACCAGGACCACTTCCCGGCAGAAGACCACCCCCCGGCGTCGTACGCCCCGGGCCGGGGAAACCGAGCAGGCCGCCGGCGCGGCCGAGGAGGAGCAACGATGAGCCAGCCGAAGACCAAGCGGATCCCAGCACCCCTGTACGCCGTCGCCGGCGCCGGCGACCTGGCCTACCAGCAACTGCGCAAGCTGCCCGTGGCCGTCACCCAGCTGACCGGCAAGGCCAGCCTCGGCACTGTCGGCCTGCGGGAGAAGGCCGCACAGAGCACCGCCGAGCTGCGTGAGCGGGCCAACACCGGTGCCGACCTGGAGCGCCTGCGGACGATCGCGCTGCGCAACCGCGACGCGGTGCTCGCCGGTGCCCAGTCGGCCGGGCAGCGGGCCGTGGCGATCTACGGCACGCTGGTGGCGCACGGTGAGCGGGTCGTCGGCACCGGGGTGGTCCGGGCCGCTGACACCGTCAACGCCGACATGGAGACCACCGAGGCTCCGGCCCAGGTCACCGCAGCACCGGAAGCCGACTCGACCGAGTCGGTCAAGCCCGCCCAGGCCAAGGCCGAGTAGTTCCGGCGGGGTCCGGGTGACCCGCGGGCCCCGGATGCAGGTGGCACGCATCCGGGGCCCGCGGCATAAGCTTTGGGCATGGACTCTGCCGCGCCGCTGTTCTATGCCGACGTCCGGTACATCCTCGACCTGGCGCTGTTCGTGTTCGCCCTCGTCGTGCAGGCTGTCGCGCTGGTGCACTGCGTCACCCAGAAAGGCGAGGCGTTCCCGGCGATCGGCACCCTGCCGAAAGGCGCGTGGCTGGCCATCCTCGGCGTCTGCCTGCTGCTCACCCTGCTGTTCCAGGTCAGCCTGTTCGGCCTGATCGGGATCGCCGCCGGGCTGATCTACCTGCTCGACGTGCGGGTCGGGCTGCGGGACATCGCCGACGGCCGAGGCTCCTGGTGAGAGATTTCCGTTGGCCACCGCCGCCGGACGGCGGGCCGCGGACCTACGGGCCCGGCCCGTCCGGTCCCCGTACCGGCCGGCCCGCGCTGCCCGAGCCGGAGACCGAGGTGATCACCACGCCGCACGGTGTGGAGCTGGAACGGCTGGTCACCGGGTCCGGTGAGCCGACCACCGTCTTCGCGCACGGCATAGCACACGGCATCGCCACCACCCGGCCGCTGGGCAGCGGAGTCGCCGGGCGCAAGGTGTTCTTCCAGTTCCGGGGGCATGGCCGCTCCGCCGCGCCGGCCGGCCCGTGGGGCTACCCCGACCTGGCCCGGGACCTGCGGGCCGTGGCCGACCTGGCCGGTGCCGGCCGGGCGGTCGGGATGAGCCTCGGTGCCGGGGCGTTGGCCCGGTTGCTGACCGACAGCCCGCGGCGGTTCGACCGGGCGGTGTTCCTCCTACCGTCGGCCTTCGACGCGGCTCGGCCGGCCTCGGCCCGCCAGCGGATCGCCGAGCTGGTCACCGCGGTCAACGACAGCGACGTCTCCGGGGTGGCCGAGCTGATCGCGGCGGAGACCCCGGTGCCGGTACGCAACACCCCGGCCGCGTGGGCGTACCTGCGTACCAGGATCGACCAGCTGCTGCGCGACGGACTCGCCGCCGAACTGGTCGACCTGGCCGACACGGTGCCGGTGCCCGACCCGGCCGCGCTCGCTGCGGTCACCGCCCGGGTCCTGGTGATCGGCTGCGTCGGCGACGACCTGCACCCGGCCGAGACCGCCGAGCGGCTGGCCGCCGCCATCCCGGGCGCCGCCCTGCACGTCTACGACCGCCCCGGCGTGCTCTGGAACCAGCGCACCGATTTACGGCAGCGGGTTTCCGGCTTCCTCAACGAGCCGATCTGATCAGCGGCACGTGCCGTGGCTCCGGTCGTTTCCGGACACGTCGACGACGGTCAACCGCAGCAGCCGCCGGAGGCGGCGGACGGCGTGGTGGACTGGTCGCCGGGTGCCACCGAGCAGACGCCGGTCTCCGGCAGATCCAGCTGTACGTCCCGGGCTGCGGTCCAGTCACCGGCCAGCGCCGCCGTGACCGAGCGGACCTGCTCGTAGCCGGTGGCCAGCAGGAACGTCGGCGCCCGGCCGTAACTCTTCATGCCGACCACGTAATACCCCGGCTCTGGCTGGGTGAGCTCCTCCACCCCATGCGGCGGGACGGTGCCGCAGGAATGCTCGTTCGGGTCGATCAGTGGGGCCAGCCTCCGGGTGCAGCCCAGCGCCGGGTCCAGGTCCAGCCGTAGCTCGTCGGCGATCCGGTGGTCGGGGCGGAAACCGGTGGCCGAGACGATTCGGTCGGCGGCCAGCGTCCGGCCGTCGGTCGCGACCAGCTCGGCCTGGCCGCTGGCGGTGACCCGTACGGTGTGGACGCCGAATCCGCTGACCAGCTCGACTCGGCCGGAGTCGACCAGCAACCGCAGTCCGGTGCCCAACTTGCCGCGGCCAGGCAGGGCGTCGGCGTCGCCGCCGCCGAGCGCCCGGTCGATGGTCGCACCACGGGTGACCCAGCTGACCCGGGTGTCCGGCTCCTGAGCGGCCAGCTCGGCGAGGGCCAGCAGGGTGTTGGCGGCGGAGTGGCCGGCACCTACGACGATGGTGTGCCGGCCGGTGTGGTCGGTTCGGTGGGCACCGAGCACGTCCGGCAGAGCGGTGCTGATCAGGTGGGCTGCCTGCGGTTCGCCGCGGGCGGGCAGCCCGTTGACGCCCAGTACGTTCGGCGTACCCCAGGTGCCGGAGGCGTCGATGACGGCACCGGCGCTGATCTCCGTACCGTCGGCGAGCCGGACCACGAACGGCGCCTGCTCCCGGCCGTCGGTGCGGACCCGGTCGATTCCGGCGCGGCCCAGCGCGACGACCCGCGCGCGGTACCGGATCCGACCGGCCAGGTCGGGCAGCTTGGCCAGTGGTTCGAGGTAGTCGCCGACCAGCTCGGCGCCGGTCGGTAGGTGACCGGGATCGGGGGCGGCCCAGCCGGCGGCGTCGAGTAGCCGGCGGGCGGCTGCGTCGATGTTGTAACGCCAGGGGGAGAAGAGCTGGACGTGCCCCCACTTGCTGACCGCCGCGCCGGCGCTGCCGCCGGCCTCCAGCAGGACCCAGGGCAGACCGCGCTCGTGCAGGTGGGCGGCGGCGGCCAGGCCGACCGGGCCGGCCCCGATGACGACGGCCGGTAGCTCCTTGTTGATCATGAATCCCTCCGTGCTGACAAGCGTTCGTAGTCTCGATGATCGTCGAATCAACAATACGATGCCCGCTGTTTCGACGATGGTCAAGTTTGACACTCATCAAATCAGCCAACTGGGTGACTCCACCTGATCGGCGGTAACCTGCCACCCGTGGGTGTCACCAGTAACGGCCGTACCGACCGACTCGACCTGCGCGACCCGACTCCGCGTGAGTGGCAGAGCAAAGGTCGGGCCAACCGTCGGGTACGGCTGCGCCTGGCCGGCTGAGATGATCCGCGCCTTCCTCGACGGTGTCCGGCTGTTCCTGCGCGGCTTCGGCACCTACGCCCGCAACCCGAAGATGGTGCTGCTCGGGCTGATCCCGGCGGTGATCGCCGGGGTGCTGTTCGTGGCCGCGTTCGTCGGCTGGACAGCCGTCGTGGTCGACGTCGCCGGCTGGCTCACCCCGTTCGCCGACGACTGGTCGGCGGGCACTCGGGATGCGGCACGCGGTGCGGTCGCCGTCGCGTTGCTGGCCCTCGGCGGGCTGATCGGCGTGCTCACCTTCACCGCCGTGACCCTGTTCATTGGGGATCCGTTCTACGAGAAGATCTCCGAATGGGTGGAGGGGCAGCACGGCGGGGTGCCGAACGGGGTCGACGTGCCGTGGTGGCGGTCGCTGTGGCACAGCCTGCTCGACTCGGCCCGGCTGATCGCGTTCGGCATCGTCATCGGGATTCCGCTGTTCCTCTGCGGGTTCATCCCGATCGTCGGGCAGACCGTGGTGCCGGTGGTCGCTGCCCTGTTCGGCGGCTGGCGGCTCGCCCTTGAGCTCGTTGGGTCCGCGTTCTACCGCCGTGGCCTGCGGCTACCGGACCGCCGGGTGGCGCTGCGGACCAATCGGCCGAAGGCGCTCGGCTTCGGAGTGGCGGTCTTCTGCTGCTGCCTGATCCCGTTCGGCGCGGTGCTGGTCATGCCGGCGGCGGTGGCCGGCGCGACGCTGCTCGCCCGCCAGTCGCTCAACCAGCCCACCGACGGGCCGCCCCAGCTTGCTCCGCCCGCCTAGCGGCTGACGGCCGGTGCGGCGTTTAGCGGCTGGCGGCCTGTGCGGCGTCGCGGACCTCACCGACCAGCTCCTCGATCACGTCCTCCAACGCGGCCAGGCCGGTCAACCGGCCGTCGGCGTCGACCACCCGGGCCAGGTGGGCGCCCCGTTGCTGCATGACCGTCAGGGTGTCCCGCATCGGTTGGGTGGCCCGGACCGTGACCAGTGGCCGGATCAGCCGGGAGTCGACCGCCCGGTCCCGGTCCTGCGCCGAGGCCCCGAGCACGTCCTTGACGTGCAAATAGCCGGTCACCTGCGCGGCGCCGTCGACGACCGGGAAGCGGGAGTAGCCGGTATCGGCGCAGCGCTTCTCCAGCTCGACTGGCGTGCTGGTGGCGGACACCGTGACCAGCGAATCCAGCGGGATCGCCACCCGGGCGGTCGGCTGGTCGCTGAACGCCAGCGCCCCGGTCAGCAGCCGGTGCTCGTGCTCGTCGATCAGGCCCTCACGGCGGGACTGGGCGATGAACCCGGAGACCTCCTCCCGGGTGAAGGTGGAGGTCACCTCGTCCTTCGGCTGCACCCGCAGCAGGCGCAGGACGATGTTGGCGAGCTGGTTGAGCAGCCAGATCAGTGGCCGCAGCACGGTGACCACGCCGTACAGCACCGGGCCCAGGACCATCGCGGACCGCTCCGGACCGGCGAGGGCGATGTTCTTCGGCACCATCTCGCCGATCACCATGTGCAGGAAGACCACGATCGCCAGGGCGATGGCGAACGCGATCGGGTGCACCAGCGCGTCCGGCACCCCGGCGGCGGCGAAGGCCGGCTCCATCAGGTGCGCCACGGCCGGCTCGCCGATGGCACCCAGGCCGAGCGAACAGACGGTGATGCCGAGCTGCGCGCCGGCCATCATCAGTGACACGGACTCCATGGCCCGCAGCGTGACGCGGGCCAGCCGGGACCCGGCGGCGGCCCGTGGCTCGATCTGTGTCCGACGGGCCGAGATCAGCGCGAACTCGGCACCGACGAAGAACGCGTTGCCGGCGAGCAGCAGCACCCCGACGAGGATCGCCAACCAGTCACTCATGATGCGGTCTCCTCCGGGTGCCCGGCCGAGTGGCCGTTCCGGCGTCCGTCAGGAGACCCGGCGGCCGCGGTGGCGTCGGCGCGGCGCAGCAGCAGCCGGTCGGCGCGGCGGCCGTCGACCCGGGTCACGGTCAGTTCCACCGGTACGGACGTGGGTAGTCCGTCCGGGTCCGGGTGTTCGCGGTCGTCGGCGACGACCGTGACGGTGTCACCGACCCGGGGCAGCCGGCCGAGCTCCTCGATGATCACCCCACCGAGGGTGTCGGAGATCCGGCCCTCCGGCAGGTCGAGCCCGGTCAGCCGGGCCGCCTCGTCGGGCCGCAGCAGGCCGGAGAGCTGCCACGAACCGTCGGCGGCGCGCTGGTGTCGGCCGGTCGGCCGGTCCTGCTCGTCGGCGATCTCCCCGACGATCTCCTCGACCAGGTCTTCCAAAGTGACGATGCCGGCGGTGCCGCCGTACTCGTCGACCACCACCGCCATCTGCAGTCCCCGGCTGCGTAGCGTGCCGAGCAGCGGGTCCAGCTCGGCGGTCTCCGGGACCTCGGGCAGCTCGACCATCACCGACCGCACAGGCCGGGTGTCGCGTTCCCCGGTCGGCACGGCGAGGGCATGCTTGAAATGCACGGCGCCGAGTACCTCGTCGACTCCGGTGCCGGTGACCGGGAAGCGGGCGTGTCCGGTGGCGGCGGCCAGCCGCAGCACCTCGGCCACCGGTGCGTCGGCGGTGACGAACCGTACCCGGGGTCGGGGGGTCATCACGTCGGCGGCGGTCCGTTCGCCGAAGTCGATCGACCGGGAGACCAGCTCGGCGGTCTCCGCGTCCAGGGTGCCTTCCTCGCCGGACCGGCTGACCAGCGAGGCCAGCTCCTGAGGCGTACGGGCGGACGCCAGCTCCTCGGTGGGCTCGATGCCGAACGCCCGCAGGATCCGGTTGGCCGTACCGTTGAGAAACCGGATCAACGGGCCGGTGGCGGCGGTGAAGCCGCGCTGCGCGCCGGCGACCGCCCGGCCGACCCGCAGCGGTTCGGCGATCGCCCAGTTCTTCGGCACCAGCTCGCCGAAGATCATCTGAATACTGGTGGCCAGGATCAGCGCCAGCGTCAGCGAGAGCGCGGTGGTCGCGCCGTCCGGCAAACCGGTGAGCCCGAGCGGGCCGCGTAGCAGGGTGGCCAGTGAGGGCTCGGCGAGGAAACCGACGACCAGGCTGGTCACGGTGATGCCGAGCTGGGCGCCGGACAGCTGGGTGGACAGCGTCCGCAGGCCGCGCAGCAGGCCCGCCGAGCGGCGGTCACCGGCGGCGGCCTGCCGTTCCACGGTCGCCCGGTCGACCGTCACGAAGGCGAACTCGGCGGCGACGAACACGGCGTTGGCGGCGACCAGCAGCACCGCGACGCCCAGCAGCGCCCACTCCATCACCGCCCGGTCACTCCTTCGACGGTGACGGGGCGGCCGGGACTGGGAGGGTCGCTGGTCGTGGACATGGTCATCAGCATAGACAGGCGGATGCTGCGCCAACCTGCGAGTTCACTGAGAACAGTAGCGAAAAGTGTTCATGTAATTACTTTGCGTACCTGATATCTGCTGTTCAGCAACCTCTCAGGCTGCCCCGCTAGCATCGTCGACAGCCCCGGTTCCAAAATAGACATGCCTGATCATGTTGTGCGGCAACGATCGGCGCGCCCGGGGGCCGCGCCGGCATACCGCCAGGGAGAGATGGCCACGTGGTCTTCAAACGGATGCTCCGAGCCTTCGGAGTCGGTGGACCGACTGTCGACACCGTCCTGTCCAACGCCAGCACCCGCCCCGGCCTGACCCTGGCCGGCCAGGTCGACATCACCGGCGGCGACCACGAGGTGGAGATCGACCAAATCACCGTCGCGCTGGTCACCCGGGTCGAAATGGAGACCGACGACGAGGAGTACGACGGTACGGTCGAGTTCCATCGGGTTCCGGTCTGCGGCGAGCTGCGCCTTGCCGCCGGGCAGCAGTTGTCGCTGCCGTTCGAGATCGACGTGCCGTGGGAGACGCCGGTCACCGACATGTACGGTCAGCGGCTGCCTGGCATGACCATGGGCTTGCGTACCAAGATCTGGGTCCGCGGTGCCATCGACCCGGGTGACCTCGACGACGTGCACGTCTATCCGCTGCCGGTGCAGGAGCGGATCCTGGAGGCGTTCGCCGCGCTCGGGCTGCCGTTCACCGGTGCCGACCTGGAGCACGGCCAGCTTGCCGGCCTGCCCCAGACCATGCCGTTCTATCAGGAGATCGAGTACGCGTCGGCACCGCAGTACCCGGGGGTAAGCCAGGTCGAGCTGACGTTCGTCGCCGACCCGCACGGGGTGACCGTGGTCCTGGAGTTCGACAAGAAGTCCGGGCTGTTCACCCCCGGTCATGACGCGTACGGCCACTACCGGGTCGAGCACGCGGCCGCCGAGAGCATCGACTGGATCAGCCTGGTCGACTCCTGGCTGCGGCAGTCGATGGAGCAGCGACACGCGCTGCTCGGCGGCTACGGGGGTGGCCACGCCCATGGCGGGTACCACGGTGGACACGAGGACGGTGGCTCTGGGATGGGTGGCGTGCTCGCCGGTGCGGCCGGCGGCGCCCTCGCCGGTTTCGCCGCAGGCATGGTCGCCGAGGAGATCTTCGACGTCATCGGCGACGGCGACGAGGAAGAGTTCGAGGAAGAAGAGGCCGAGGAGTAGCCGCTGCCCGCGCTTCGGGCACAGCACTCCAGGACGCAGCACCGCAGATAGCCGGAGTCGACAGGCCCTGCCCGCCGTGGGCCGGGTCACACCACCATCGAGCACAAGGAGAACAAACAGGATGCCGGTCACCGCTGACCTGACCACGCTGGTCGACAAGGCCTACCAGGACAAGTCCCTGGCCGAGATCGTCGCCGCGCCGGTCGCCGCGCTGAAGGGCGTCAGTGAGAGCGACGCCAAGCTGCTCAAGGACGCTTTCGGCATCGTCACCGTCGGCGACCTCGGGCGGAACCCGTACTTCCGGACCGCGCAGGCGCTGGTGAATCTCGGCGGCGAGTAGCCGGAGCGGGCAGCCTCGGCCGAGCCTCCAGCGGCAGGCCTTGCTGGAGCCAGTCTGGACAGTGTCCCGGCGGGGCGGCGGGAATCTTCCCGCCGCCCCGCCGGATTGTTTCGTGAAGATGACGCATCCTCTTGACCTGGATTGTGTGAGCGCCAACGCGATCTGCATCGGAGATGATGACTGCGAAGGGTGTCGGTCATGAGGCGATCGCGATCCACGGTCAACTGGCTGGCGGCGACAACCGCCGCCCTGGTGACTGCGGCCACCACCACCGCCGTGGTCGCCGCCGCCCGGCTGCTGTCGCGGCGGCGGTCCCCGCCCGCCGTCCAGTTCACCAACCCGATCGTCGAACAGCGGGCCGACCCGCACGTGCACCGGCACACCGACGGTTACTACTACTTCGTCGCCACCGTCCCCGAGTACGACCGGATCGTCATGCGCCGGGCCACCACCCTGCAGGGCCTGCCGCCCACGACCAGCCGGACCGCTACCTGCGGCAATGGGAGTACCGGGTCCGCCTTGAGGGGAATGTCGCCAATTTGGCCGACTCGCAGTTCCGGGTCGTCCCCGGGCTGGCCAACTCGGCCGGCATCTCGCTGGAGTCGACCAACTTCCCCGGCTACTACCTGCGGCACCGCAACCACCAGATCTGGGTGGAGGCCAACGACGGGTCCAACCTGTTCCGGCAGGACGCCACCTTCATGGCGCGCGCCGGGCTGGCCGACGCCGGCAAACTGTCGCTGGAGTCGGTCAACTTCCCCGGTCAGTACGTGCGGCACCGCGACGGCCTGCTCTACCTGGAAGCCGTACCGGACGCCGCCGGCCGCGCCTCGGCCACCTTCACCGTCAGCTGACCCGACCGCCAACACCCGGCACCGTAGGACAGCGCGCCACCAGCTGGGCGTACGGTGCGGGGGTGGCACAAGCGGAGATCTACGTCAGCACGGACGTCGAGGCGGACGGGCCAATCCCCGGCCCGCACTCGATGTTGAGCTTCGCCTCGGCGGCGTACACGGCCGGCAAGGAGCTGGTCGGCACGTTCAGCGCCAACCTGGTCACGCTGCCCGGTGCCAGCGGCGCGCCGCAGACCATGGCGTGGTGGGAGACACAGCCGGAGGCGTGGGCGGCGTGCCGGGCAGACCAGGAGGAGCCGGCGGCGGCGATGGCCCGGTACACGGAGTGGCTGGCTCAGCTGCCGGGGCGGCCGGTGTTCATCGGCTATCCGGCCGCGTACGACTTCATGTTCGTCTACTGGTACCTGATCCGCTTCACCGGATCGAGCCCGTTCTCCCATTCGGCGCTGGACATCAAGACGTACGCCATGGCGCTGCTGGGCACCGGCTACCGGACGACGTCGAAGCGGACCATGCCCCGCGAGTGGTTCGGCGAGCACGACCATGAGCATGTCGCTTTGGACGACGCGATCGAGCAGGGTGCCCTGTTCTGCGCCATGCTCGCCGCCAACCCGGCGACCCGCTGACGCGGCAACCCGCTTCTGCACTGATGTGAGGCTGAGATACCTATCGCCGCCAAGATAGGGTGTCTCAGCCTCACATCGTGTGCCGGCGATACCGTCACACCCGCGCGACGCGCCAAGAAGGTGACGCGATGCGACAAGCTGTCTGGCTGCTCGACGTCGACGGAGTCGTCAACGTGACCCGCCCCGGCTGGGGCGCGGCACCGTGCAACGGCACCGCACATGTCGGCGCGGTGGAGTATCGGCTGCGGTGGGCACCGGCGCTCATCGACCGGATCCGGGCGATGCACCGGGCCGGCGCGGTCGAGATCCGCTGGTGCAGCACCTGGTGCGTCGAGGCGGACCAGGTGGAACGTCTCTTCGGCCTGCCTCGACTCGGACGCAGCTGGACCCACGAGATGTCCACGTCGACCGCTGCGGGGGCGAAGCTTGGCGCCGCACGTGAGGTCGTCGCGCAGGGACGGCCGCTGATCTGGACCGACGACGCCGAGACGCCGACCAGTGGCCCCGTGTACGAAGAACTCACCGCCAGCGGGCGGGCGCTCCTGATCGCTCCGCTGCCGAATCGTGGACTTCAGCCAGCGCACCTGGATCAGATCGAAGCCTTCGTTGCGAGCGCTGCCGCCAGTGCTGAGGTGGACGAAACTGCTGCCCTGCATACAGCGCGGCGGCTACTCGGTGAGCCCGCAGAGTCATCCGCCGACCTGATCGGCTGACCTGTCCCTACCGCCCATCGACGTCGACGATTCCGCTCCAGTCGCGGCTGATCGACATCAGCTCGTCGACGTCGGCAGCTGAGTGCCGCCGGCCGTGGCGCGGAAGCCGACGCTCGAACGGTACGGGGATGGGGGTGTCCGGCTCCGCGGGGATCAGATCGCCGAGAGCGTCGGGCAGCGAGCTCAGCAAGTCGGCGACCGCCTGTTCGACGGTGTCCTGGGTGAGCACGCCGGTGGGGCGACCGCCGACGGTGACCGTCAGGCCGAGGCGGAGCGCCACAGCGATTGCTGTCGCCGGCGACGGTGGGTGGGTGCTGTCCGGTGGACCCGTTGTCCGGCCGAGCCACAACCGCCACGGGTCGATCGACTCGGCAGCGATCGCCTCGGCTTCCAGGGCGTACCGCTGGTCGGCCGGCAGGTCGGGCCGCCACTGCCTGGGGAGTTGCAGCCAGGGGGCGAGAACCGGCTCGTCCGGGGCCTCCGGGTCGTAGAGGTGGGCGACGCCGGCCGCTGCCGCCAGATCGCCGAGCAGTCCGGCCAGGTCGAGGCACCAGTATCGACCGCAGCCGGTCGGCATCGGGGTGACCGTGCCGGGCACCACGCTGGCCGAGACGACCGCACCGGTGTCGACGTTGGCGACCGTGAGCACCAACTGGGCGCGCCGTGCTCCGTCGCCGGCCGAGCCCGGCCCGGTGTGTCGCTCGGTCAGCGGTAGCCGGACGGGGTGGCGGTCGCGGTGTAGCTGCTCTGCCAGCGGCGCGGCGCGTCCTTGATCCGGTCGTTCTGTTCGTACGTGCGGTCGAGCTCGGCGTAGAGGACACCGAGGTCGTAGGCGACCCGTTCGAGGAACGCGGCGACGTCGGCCGGGTCGAGGCCACGTCCGTGGGCGCGTCGGCTGGCGGTGCGGAAGTGCTGGCTGCGGACCTGCCAGGGCCGGATCGGCCGGTACGCGGTCGGCCGATGGTTGCGGCCATTCGCGGGTACGCGGTACACGCCGCTGCCGTTCGGCCAGTCACGCGGTGGCAGGGTTACCAACCGCCGCCGTTGCCAGCGGACCCGCCACCGTCGCCACAGTTCTCGCATCGCGCTTTCCTCCCCTTGGGTGTCGGGTGTGTGGAAGGGGTGGCCCGGCCGCTTTGCCGAACCGGCCGGGCCGCCCCGCCCCAATCGCCGCAGCCCTCCTTGGCAGTACGGCAACCAGGGCAGTCTTCGATTCACGGCGGATCGATCGGATAGGGGCCCGGGGCGCGTGCGTACTCCATTTCGGTGTTACTTGCGGGAACGCGGTGTCGGCCGCGTCGTGGCCACGGACCAGCACCGGAGCGGCCATGGCACGGGGGTTCCTGGCTGTTCCGGTGTTGACGGACGTGGCCGTGAAATGGTTTTCTCGCACGCGCCCCGGGGGCTCGGTCCTCCGTGTATCTTGCTTTCTCAACTTCCTACCCCTCTACCCTGGACTATCCACCCCATGCAATGGAAGATGTGGGAGTCGGAGGGTTCTCGGAGAGATCCTACGAATCTGATAAGGGGGCCGATAATGATCGACTTGCAGGAGGTCATCCGCAAGGAGCGGACCGCGCGAGGGCTGTCGCAGGAGCAGCTCGGCGCGCTGGTCGGGGTGAGTGGGTCGTCGATCGGCAGCTACGAGGCGGGGCGGCTCATCCCGGTGCCGGCGATCGCCAAGGCACTCGACGGCGTCTTCGAGACCGGCGACCGGATCCAGCGGCTGGCGGCCCAGGCGCGCGGGCAGTCGATCGCCCCGTTCCTGCGCTCGTGGGCTGAGAACGAGGCGCAGGCGAGCATCCTGCGCTACTTCGAACTCTCCGTCGTCCCGGGGCTGCTGCAGACCGAGGCGTACGCCCGACAGCTGCTTACCGACGTCGGCCCGGTCGACGATGTCGAGACGTCACTGGCCAACCGACTGGCCCGGCAGGAGATCATCACCCGGGCAGACAATCCGGCGCACTTCGTCGCGGTGCTGGACCGGTCGGTGCTGCACCGACAGGTCGGCTCGCCGGACGTGATGGTGGAGCAGTTGACCGCGCTCGCAGCCGCCTGCGACCGGCCCAACGTGCGGGTGCACGTCGTGCCGGCCACCGCCGGGGCGTACGCCGGGCTAAACGGTCCGTTCGTGCTCGGCACGGTGCACGACCGGAGGGTGGGCTACCTGGACACCCACTTCGGCGGCGAGCCCATCGATGATCCGCAACGGGTGCGTCGGCTCGAACAGGTGTCCCGCACCGGGTTTGATGGAGACATCGAAACCTGGGAGGAACACCAGCGATGCCCGCACCGAAGAAGTACTCCGACGAGCTGCGTGAGCGTGCGACCCGGTTGGTGGTCGAGGCCCGCCGGGACCCGGCGTCCGCGGTAGGGGCGATCCGGCGGATAGCCGACCAGCTCGGCGTGCACCCCGAGGCGTTGCGTGGGTGGGTGAAGAAGGCCGAGACCGACGCCGGCGACCGTCCGGGCACCACCAGCGGCGACGCGGAACGCCTCGCCGCGTTGGAACGGGAGGTCCGTGAGCTGCGGCGGGCGAACCAGATCCTGAAG
>NZ_JBHMIP010000007.1:0-221299 GCF_048060245.1 Micromonospora sp. LOL_014 | reverse complement strand
CGTGTACGTGCCGGCCCAGTCCGCCCACCACGACGGGTGGGTACTCCCAGGACAGCATCAGAATCCGCTGCGACCGTGGTGCGCGGATGTCGATCACGTCGGCGGCAGGTGACATCGACAGCCCCCTCAATTCAAATCGGCACCGGACATGCGCGATCAGACACCTATTGCGGGTGCTGACGCGTCTTTGGGTTGCCGACGATACTGCCGGCAACGGGATAACCAGGGAAGACAATCGCATTGCGCTGATGTAACAGCAACCGATCAGACTCGTCGGACCCGCAGTAGTTCGGCCACCGACCACGCCTGGAACGGGCAGCCGGTGGCGCCGTGCGGCGGATCCCCGTCGGCCGTTTCGCTGACCGAGCCGAGCCCGTACTCGCTCAGGTGGGCGGTCAGCCCGAGGAACACGTCGGAGACGTCCAGACCGGACCGCCGGGCCGCCGACACGTACGGGCCGATCAGCCACGGCCATACCGTGCCCTGATGGTAGGCGCCGTCGCGGCGGACCGGCCCGCCCCGGTGCTGCCCGAGGTAGCCGGCTGAGTCCGGCGCCAGGCTACGCAGACCCAGCGGGGTCAGTAGCGCCGCGCCGATCGCCCGCAGCGGTGCCGGGTCCGGCTCCAACGGGGCGTACGGCAGCGACCAGGCGAGCAGCTGGTTCGGGCGTAGCGCGTCGTCGTCGGCGTGCGGATCCCCGCCCAGCGGGTACTGCGCCGGGGTGTCCAGCACGTCGTAGAGCCACCCCGACGGGGCCGGGTAGCGGGCCCGGAACGACTCCTGCGCCTTCGGGTACACGCTCGCCGCCGCCCCCGGGTCGCCGTCCACCAGCTGCGCCAGTTCGCTCACCGCCGCCAGCCCGTTGAGCCACAGGGCGTTCACCTCGACCGGCTTGCCTTCCCGGGAGGTGATCGGCACCCCGGACACCCGGGCGTCCATCCAGGTCAGTGCCTCACCGCCGGCACCGCCGGTGAGCAGCCCGTCGGCCTCGTCCACCCGGATGCCGTACCGGGTGCCGCGCAGGTGCGCCGCGACCACCTCGCGCAGCGCCGGCAGCAGCTCGGCCGCCAGGTCGATGTCGCTGGTCGCGGCGACGTGCCGGTCCACCGCGTGCAGGAACCACAGGGTGCCGTCGACGGTGTTGTACTCCACGTGCCCAGTGTCGGCGGTGTTCGCCAGCATCCCCTCGGACAGCGTCGCCGCGTAGCCGCGCAGCAGCTCCCGGCCCTCGTCGGCCCGCCCGGTCGCCAGGAACAGCCCCTCGTACGACGTCATCGTGTCCCGCGACCACGCCCCGAACCACGGGTAGCCGGCCACCACGTCCGGCCCGGTGCCGGTGCGCACCACGAACGCGTCGGCGGCCAGGGCCAGCGTGGCGTCGACGGCGTCGGCCGGTTTCGCGGCCGCCACCACCGCCCGGTTGCGGGTCCGGGCGGCGGCGACGATCGTGGCCGCTGGGGCCGGCACCTGTTCCAGCTGCTCCGCCCACGCGGTCACCTCGGCCACCGCGCCGGGGCCGTCGAGGGTGGCGGTGAAGCTGCCCGCGTACCACAGGTCCTCCTCGGGCCGCAGCCCGCGCGCCGCCTCCTCGCGGTGGTACACGCCGTCCCACCAGTTGCCCGCCGGCACCCAGTCCGGGCCGTGCACCCGGAACGCGCCCTCGATCACCGTCCCGCCGTCGACGTTGTCCATCCGCGGCGGGGGAGCCTGCCCGTCCCGTTCGCCGTGCGCGTCCCGCCAGGTGGTCACCGCGGCCAGGGTGAGGGTGACCGGTCCGCCGCTGACCAGCCGGTGGGTGACCGCCACGCACGGCGAGCCGTGCGTCATCGCGATCTCCCGTTCGATCACCACGTCGCCGATCCGCCACCGCCAGCGCGGGACCCCGTCGGTCAGGTCGAACCGCTCCAGCAGGGTGTGGCCGGGCGGGTCGACCACGCCGGACGACCATTCGTGCACGCCGAGGCGGACCTGCGCGCCGGACGGCAGGGTGACCGCCGGGTCCAGACTGACCAGCCCGACCCGTCGGGTCGCCGGGGTGGCCCCGGCGATCACCAGCAGGCCGTGGTAGCGCCGGGTACGCAGGCCGCTGACCGTGCCCATCGCGTAGCCGCCCCGGCCGTCGGTGACCAGCCACTCCCGGCTGGCTCCGGCGGCCAGGTCGCCGCAGACCTGCGGTCCGAAGCTGATATCGAGCAATGTTCCTCCATGGCTGGTCGACCGGCGTGAGCGGGCTGCGGGCCGGTGGCTGGGCGGTGGCGGGCGGTGGTACGGCGGGCGGTGCTGGGCGGCGGCGGAGCGGTTCCGGGCCGGCGATACGGCGCTGATGTGCCGGCAAGGTGACGGTCCGACAAGTGCCGGAAACACGTCCCAGGAAGAATGACCGTCATGGTCAACTCCAGGCGGACGTATCGTGATCCGGAGCGCACCCGGTTGGCGGAAGCCGACGCGGGTGAGCAGCCGTGGCGGGCATGGGGGCCCTACGTTTCAGAGCGGGCATGGGGAACGGTACGGGAGGACTACAGCGAGCACGGTACGGCGTGGGACTACTTTCCGCATGATCATGCCCGATCCCGGGCGTACCGCTGGAACGAGGATGGCATGGCCGGCGTCTGTGACGACCGGCAGACGTTTTGCTTCGGTCTGGCGCTGTGGAACGGCGAGGACCCGATCCTCAAAGAGCGCATGTTCGGTCTGGGCGGCGACGGCGGCAACCACGGCGAGGACGCGAAGGACTACTGGTGGTACGAGGATTCCACGCCCACCCACTCCTGGATGCGTTGGCGCTACCATTATCCGCAGGCCGCCTTTCCGTACGACGATCTCGTCGCGGTCAACGGTATGCGCGGCCGCGACGAGACCGAGTATGAACTGGTCGACACCGGCATCTTCGACGACGACCGGTACTGGGCGGTAACCGTCGACTACGCCAAGGCGGGGCCGGCCGACATGTGCATCGAGATCACCGTGGCCAACCGGGGCGACACCGATGCCCGACTGCACGTCCTACCCAGCCTGTGGTTCCGCAACACCTGGGGATGGGGGCTGCCCGGCCGCGACCAGATCCCGGTGCTCACCGGCGACGGCGACCGTCTGGTCGGCCACCACTGGGTGCTCGGGCAGCTGGTGCTGCAGGGCGACGGCGACCCCACTCCGCTGCTGTGCGACAACGACAGCAACGCCGAGCGGCTCTGGGGCCAGCCGTCGCGCACGCCGTACCCGAAGGACGGCATCAACGACCACGTCGTCGACGGCGCCGACACGGTCAACCCGGAGCTGACCGGCACCAAGGGCGCGCTGCACTATGTCCTCGACGTGCCGGCCGGCGGCGAGGACCGGATCCGGCTGCGGCTGACGTTGACCGCGCCGCCGCCGGGTAACACCCCGCCGCCCCGGTTCAGCCTCGGTGCCGGGCACGCCGCGACGCTGGCCGCCCGGCACGCCGAGGCCGACCGCTACTACGACACCGTCATCCCGGCCGCCGCCACTGACGACGAACGCCTCGTCGCCCGCCGGGCGTTCGCCGGTGTGCTCTGGGGCAAGCAGTTCTACCACTTCGACGTCGCCCAGTGGCTGGCCGGTGACCCGGCCAGCCCGCCGCCGCCGGGCGGGCGCGCCCACGGCCGCAACGCAGCCTGGTGGCACATGAACAGCTTCGACGTCATCTCCATGCCGGACCCCTGGGAATATCCCTGGTACGCCGCCTGGGACCTGGCGTTCCACTGCTCCACGCTGGCCCGGGTCGACCCGCAGTTCGCCAAGGACCAGCTGCTGTTGCTGCTGCGCGAGTGGTACATGCACCCCAACGGGCAGATCCCGGCGTACGAATGGGCGTTCGCCGACGTCAACCCGCCGGTGCACGCCTGGGCGGCGCTGCGCGTGTTCGACATCGACGGCCGGCGCGACTTCGAGTTCCTCGCCCGGATCATGCACAAGCTGCTGCTCAACTTCACCTGGTGGGTCAACCGCAAGGACATAAATGGCAACAACGTCTTCGAGGGCGGCTTCCTCGGGCTGGACAACGTCGGGCCGTTCGACCGGTCCGCCGCGCTGCCGGTGGCCGGGGTGCTGGAGCAGTCCGACGGCACCGGCTGGATGGCGACGTACGCGCTGAACATGCTGGACATGGCGTTGACCCTGGCGGTGCACGACCACACCTACACCGACATCGCCACCAAGTTCCTGGAACACTTCGCCTACATCGCCGCCGCAGCCTACGACCAGGGGTTGTGGGACGAGGAGGACTCGTTCTTCTACGACCAGCTGCGGCTGCCCGACGGTGACACCCTGCCGCTGAAGGTGCGGTCGGTGGTCGGCCTGCTGCCGTTGGCCGCCACCACCACGCTGCACTCGGGCACGCTGGCCCGGCTGCCCGAGCTGGCGGCCCGGCTGCGTTGGTTCCTGACGAACAAGCCGGAGTACGCCGACGTGATCGGCGCCCGCCGGCTGGCCGGCGACGGCCGGCAGCATCGGCTGCTGTCGATGGTCGGCCCGGAGCAGATCGTGCGGATCCTCGCCCCGATGCTCGACGAGGACGAGTTCCTCTCCCCGTACGGGCTGCGCACTCTGTCTCGGCGGCACCTCGACGAGCCGTTCACCGTCTCCCTCGGCGGGCAGGACTTCACCGTCGGCTACGAGCCGGCCGAGTCGGCCAGCGGGCTGTTCGGCGGCAACTCCAACTGGCGGGGCCCGATCTGGATGCCCACCAACTACCTGCTGGTCTGCGCGTTGCGGGACTTCGCCACCTTTTTCGGCGACGACCTGCTGATCGAGTACCCGACCCGATCCGGCTCCAAGCGCACCCTCAACGCGATCGCCGACGACCTGTCGTACCGGCTGATCTCGCTGTTCCTGCGCGACGGGTACGGTCGGCGGCCGATCTACGGCGCCGCCGAGACGTTCCAGCAGCACCCCGACTGGCGGGACCTGATTGCCTTCCCGGAGTACTTCCACGGCGACAACGGCGCCGGCCTGGGCGCCTGGCACCAGACCGGCTGGACGGCGCTGGTCGCCGACCTGATCCTGACCGTGCGGGCCGATCGGGGGGTTCAGCCGGGCTGAACCCCCCGGCGGGCGTACCTGGGTGCGTGCTCGGGACGCGGTCCGATGCCGATCAGGTAGGCGGGCAGCAGCGACGCCGGTGGGAACCGGCGCATCAGGGCCAGCAGCGGGGCCGGCGGGCCGACCCGCCGACCGTCCAGGATCGGCTGGACGATGGTGCGGTGCAGATTCTGCTGCAGGGTCTGCACCACGACGGTCGGCAGGGCCCGGCGGGCCCGTACCGTGGCCAGCTCCGCCGGGGTGATCCGGCCCCGGCGCAGCGGCCCGGCCAGGCGGGTCCCCGCCGCGACGGCGTCGGCGACTGCGAGGTTGATGCCGACCCCGCCCACCGGGCTCATCGCGTGCGCGGCGTCGCCGATGCAGAGCAGACCGTCACGGTGCCAGCGGCGCAGCCGGTTCACCCGGACGTCCAGATGTTTGACGTCGTCCATGCTGGTCAGCGCGTCGAGCCGGTCGGCGAGCCGGGGCGCGACGGTGGCCACCTGGCGCTGGAACGCCGCCAGCCCGCGGCGGCGCAGCTCGGCGTCGGTGCCCTTGCGGGCGATGTAGGCGACCTGGAGGTGGCTCTCCCGGGGGAACACCACGACCATCGCGCCGTGGCCGGCGGCCGGTACCAGGCCCGACAGGTCGTCGGTGTCTCGCCGGGGCAGCCGGAACCACCAGGCGTCGATCGGCACCGGGAACTCGCGGGGCCGCAGCCCGGCCGCCCGCCGTACCGCCGACCAGCGTCCGTCGCAGGCCACGGTCAACGCCGAGCGGATCTCGCCGGTCGCGCCGTCCGTGGTCCGGTAGGACACCCCGGCGACCCGGTCACCGTCGTGCAGCAGGCCGGTCACCTCGGCCCCCATCCGCAGGGTGAAGGTCGGCTCGGCCGACGCCGCCCTGGCCAGCAAGTTGAGCAGGTCCCACTGCGGCACCATCGCGATGTACGGGTGCGGGGTGTGCAACCGGTGTAGGTCCCCGACGACGATCTGCCGGCCCTCGCCGGTCGGAAAGGCGACCTGGTGGATCCGGGTCTGCGGCAGGGCGGCGAACTGGTCGCCGAGGCCGAGCTCGTCGAGCAGCCGCAAGGTCGACGGATGGACGGTGTCGCCGCGGAAGTCCCGCAGGAAGTCCTCGTGCTTCTCACAGACGACGACCCGCACCCCGGCTCGGGCCAGCAGCAGGCCGAGCATCATGCCGGCCGGTCCACCACCGGCGACCACGCAGTCGGCAGTGTCAGTGTCCATCGCGCCCACCTCCATCGATTTCATCATGCGTTGAATAAATTGACGATAGCGTGACCACGGCGATCCGTCCGACCCACCGGACGGGGTGTGGGCAACGACACCGCTCGACTGGCCGCCGAGGTGGCACCGCTCAGCCTTTCGCTGCCCCAACCGACCGCGCGGGTAGGGTGGCGGGCATGGCTGTCACCTCAGAGATGGTGCCGTTGGGCACCCCCGCGCCCGACTTCGCGCTGGCGGACGTCTCCGGTCACGTGGTCCGCCGCGACGACTTCGCCGCCGCCCCGGCGCTGCTCGTCGCCTTTGTCTGCAACCACTGCCCGTACGTGAAACACGTCGAGGTCGAACTGGCCAAGGTGCTCGCCGAGTTTCCGACCCTGGCCGTCGTCGGCATCTGCACCAACGACGCCGAGGCGTACCCCGACGACGCCCCCGCGCAGCTCGCCGCGCAGGCCCAGCGGGCCGGCTGGACGTTCCCGTACCTCGTCGACGCCACTCAGCAGGTCGGGCGCGCCTACCAGGCAGTGTGCACTCCGGACTTCTTCCTGTACGGCGCCGACCGCACCCTGGCCTACCGGGGCGCGTTCGACGACTCCACCCCGGGTAACGGCAAGCCGGTCACCGGGACGGTGCTGCGGGCCGCGATCGAACTGGTGCTGGCCGGGCAGCCGGTGCCCGAGCCGCACCAGCCGAGCATGGGCTGCTCGATCAAGTGGCGATCCTGACCGGACCGCCGACGCGGGCGGGGTCCGGCCACTGGTAAACCCCGATCGGGAGCCGCGCGTCAGTCCGGTATGGCCCATCTGCGCGTACCGATGATCGTCAGCCTCGCCGTACTGCTGGCCGCCGCCGGCTGCACCGCGACCGAACCGACGGGGGCCGGTGCCGGCCAGCCACCGGACGGAACCGGTGCCGGGACCCTGGCACCGCCCGGACCGGCAGCGGGCCAGCGGGAGTCGCCCGTGGTGGGCCTCAGCCGCAGCGGCCCGGACGGACCGCCCGGCCCCGGCCCGGGCGAGTACCAGGTGCGGTACGGCTGGGCGGTGCCGTCGCAGACCGTCGTCATTCGTAACG
The DNA here is from genome assembly GCF_048060245.1 of Micromonospora sp. LOL_014. Lineage (NCBI taxonomy): Bacteria > Bacillati > Actinomycetota > Actinomycetes > Micromonosporales > Micromonosporaceae > Micromonospora > Micromonospora sp. LOL_014. Next base: position 213,941 of record NZ_JBHMIP010000007.1, on the reverse strand, counting down.
ACGTCCGTCCGCCGGTCGCACCTCGGCCGGCTCCGCCGCTGCCGTACCTGGTGGAGATTGAGGCCACCGACCACGCTGACACCGACCCGGCGTACAGCCGGATCTCGTTCGTGTTCCGGTCCGGATTCCCGTCCTACGAGGTCGGTTACCAACCGCGGATCGTCTTCGACGGCACGGGGGAGCCGGTCGACCTGGCGGGCGACTGCTTCCTGCAGATCCGGTTCGTCTCCGCCCAGGCACACGACGCGTACGGCCGGATGTCGGTCCAGCGATCGCCCGGCCCGCAGCTGCGGCTGGGCAGCCTGCGCGGCTACGGGTTCGCCGGCGACTACGAGGGCCGGGTCACCTACGGTCTCGGTCTCGACCCGGCCGGCGGGCCGGACCAGCCGCCGCCGGTACGGGTAGCCGAGGTCGGCGTCGGCAACCGGTTCATCGTCGCCGTCGATGTCCGGTACTGACCGCGACCGCTGCGGCTGGGGGTCGGCGCGGGCACCGCTGCGGTTGGGGTCGTCGCACGGGAGGGTGACCCGGTCCGGCAGGATGTGGCCCGGCGGGTACGGGTACCGCTCGGAGCGGACCGGCCGGGCGGACGGGACGGACAGGAGAGACGGTGTCTGACGCGGTGGTGGTCGGAGCCGGCATCATCGGGCTCAGCTGTGCCGTCCGGCTGCAGCAACGGGGACTACGGGTGACCGTGGTCACCGCCCACCCCGTCGAGCAGACCGTGTCGGCGGTGGCCGCCGCGGTCTGGTACCCGACCCGGACCGATGGCACGTCCCGGGTGCTCGACTGGGCCCGTCACACCTTCGACGAACTGGCCGACCAGGCCCGGCAGCCGGTCCCGGGGGTGGTGATGCGACCGACCCGGATGCTGCTGCGAACCCCGGTCGACGATCCACCATGGTGGGCAGCGGCCGTACCCGACCTGCGATACTGCCCGGTCACCCCGGTGGTGCCGGCCACCGGCACCGGTCCGGCCGGTGGCGTGGTGGCCGAGTGGCGGTGCACGGTGCCCACCGTGGAGATGCGGCCGTACCTGGACTGGCTCACCCGACGGTTCGTCGCCGCCGGCGGCGTGCTGCGCCAGCGTGACCTGTCCAATCTGGCCGAGGCAGGCCAGCTGGCGCCGGTGGTGGTGAACGCCACCGGCCTGGCCGCTGGCCGGCTGGCCGCCGATCCGGCGGTGCATCCGATCCGCGGCCAGGTGGTGCTGGTGGCCAATCCCGGCATCGCCACCTCGGTACGCGACGAGCACCACCCCGACGGCTCCACGTACGTGCACCCCCGGCGGCGCGACATCGTGCTCGGCGGCACGTTCGAGCCGGACGTCGACGGCGAACTGCCCGATCCGGCGACGAGCCGGGCGATCCGGGCCCGCTGCGCCGCCCTCGTTCCCGAGCTGGCCGGTGCGGCGGTCCTCGCCCAGCGGGTCGGGCTGCGGCCCGGGCGGCACGGCGGTGCCCGGGTGGAGGCCGATCCCGCGCCGCCGTCCGGGGTCACCCAACTGATCCACTGCTATGGCCACGGCGGCGCCGGCGTGACGCTGAGCTGGGGCTGCGCCGCCGAAGTGGCATCGCTGGTCGGCGGAGCGGCGTGACAGTGCCGCGCTGGCCTGAGCCGCCGGGCCGGCCTCAGGCGTCGGGCTGGTCGAGCGCGGCGACCGTCACCTGGTATGACGGGTCGTCGGCGTACTCCTCGCGGTAGCAGATCCGCTGGATCTGCCGGTCGGTGACGAACAGTGCCACGTCGACGAGGACGCCGAGGTGGGCGACGGCACCGGCCGGTTCATTGCGCTTGTCCTGCAGTACGTCGCCGATGCCGCCGAGGAAGTTCGTCGCATGGCCGAACTGGTGCTCGCTGGGGCGGCGTACCACGACCTCCAGCGCAACCGGCTCGGTCAGCGGCGTCCAGCCGCTGCGCTGCGCCGCGTCGCACGCTGCGGTCAGCAGGGTACGGACCCGCGCTGCCTGCCGATTGCCGGCGGTGAAGATGGACAGCGTCTGATTCTTCAGTGGTGGCAGGCCCGGAACCTCGAACGCCAACGCGAGCGCCTGACGGTCAGGCATCAGGACCTCCTAGAGGATCGACGGCGGGCCCACCGGGCTGCCGGCGGGCCCACCGGCGGGAAGAGCGGGTCGGCGGCAGCGGCGACCGAGTCGTAACGAAAACTACCTACCCCGTTCACGCGTCGCCCAGGGTCCGTTCGTTCACGATCCCGGATCCAGCGTTGTGCACGGACCGGCGGCGCGAGCGCCGCGCTCCCGGCACCGGACGGATCGGTGGGCACCGTCCGGGCCGAGACCGGCACCGGTGTTTGCCGGCGCAACGAACGGGTAGCGCGGTACCGGGGGCAGACCCGAGCCGTACCGAAGGAGCTATCGATGGACGACCCGATCAACCTGTCGGTGATCTACTACAGCGCCACCGGGACCACCTACCAGATGGCGCAGGCCGCCGTGGAGGCAGCGGAGAAGGCCGGGGCGCAGGTGCGGCTGCGCAAGGTCCGCGAGCTCGCCCCCGAGGAGGCGATCCGGTCCAACTCCGGCTGGCACGCGCACCGGTTGGAGACCGAGGACGTGATGGAGGCCGAGATCGACGATCTGGCCTGGTCGGACGCGGTCATCTTCGGCACACCGACCCGGTACGGGGTGATGGCCGCGCAGTTGAAGCAGTTCATCGACGGCAGTGGGCCGCTGTGGGCCAAGGGGATCCTGGTCAACAAGGTGTTCTCCGGGTTCTGCTCGACCGCCACCGCGCACGGCGGACAGGAGGCGACGCTGCTGTCGCTGTACAACGTCGTCTACCACTGGGGCGGCATCGTGGTCACTCCCGGCTACGTCGAGCCGAGCCAGTTCGTCGGCGGCAACCCGTACGGCGCCTCGCACACCAGCAACAACGGCGAAATCCCGCCGGACGAGGCGGCGCTGACCGCGACCGCCCTGACCGCCCGGCGGGTGGTCGACATCGCCGCGGCGGTCAAACGCGGTCTGGCCGCCGGTTGACCGCGACCAGACCGACCAGCAGGTCCCGCAGCACGTCCAGGCCGTCCGGGCTGAGTACCGACTCGGGATGGAACTGCACCCCGGCGAACCGCGGGCCGACCAGCGCGTGCACCGCGCCGTCGGTCTCGTCCCGGCACAGCCGGACCTGCCCGTACGCGGTGGGCAGGCTCGCGGTGGAGCTGCTGGCGGTGAAACTTGAGTAGAAGCCGACCCGGCGCGGGACACCGAAGAAGTCGATATCCCGTTGCAGTCCCTGGCTGGGCAGTGGCCGGCGGGTCACCGCCAGGCCGAGCCGGTCGGCCAGCACCTGGTGGCCCAGACAGATGCCGAGCAGCGGCTGCCCACGGTGCAGCGCGGCGTCCAGGACCCGGCGCAGCACCGCCATCCGGGGCTGCGCCGGGTCGGTCGGGTCACCCGGGCCGGGCCCGGCGACCAGGACGTCCGCGGTGGCCGGGTCGACCGTCGCGATCTGGTCCCAGCGGATCTGCCGGACCGCCGCGCCGAGCGCCCGCAGCAGGTGGGCGAGCATGCCGGTAAAGCTGTCCTCGGCGTCCAGGACCAGCACGTCCAGACCGGTCAACTGGGACTCGGCCACCGCACCGGGAACCCGCTGCTCCAACCAGAAGCGGGCCAGCCGGTCGTTGCGGGCGGCCAACGCACGTACCACGGTGGGGTGTTCGAGGTGGGCGATCGCGGCGGTGACGCCGGTGCCGGGCGTCCCGGCCGGCAGTCCGATTCCGCAATTGGCGGCACCGTCGGCCGCCGCCCGGTCCGCCGGCACCGCCGGTCCGGGTGCGGCTCCGGAGACAGGCCCGGAGGCGAGACCGAGCGACGCGAGGACCGCTGATGCCTTCGCATGCGTCTCGGCCACCTCACCGGATGGTGTGGAGTGACGCACCAGGGTCGCGCCGACCGGCACCCGGATCTGCCCGGTCAGATCGATCTCGGCGGCCCGGATCAGGATCGGGGCGTCCAGCGTCTGCGCGCCGTCGCTGTCGTGGCCGAGCAGTGCGAGCACCCCGGCGTAGTAGCGGCGTCCGCCGGGGCTGTACCGGGCGATCACCCGGCAGGCGCTCTCGATCGGGCTGCCGGTGACGGTCGGCGCGAACATCGTCTGCCGGAGCACCTCTCGGACGTCGTGGCAGTTGCGTCCGGCGAGCAGGTACTCGGTGTGGCTCAGCCGGGACATCCGCTTCAGGTAGGGGCCGATCACCTGGCCGCCGTGCTCGGCGACCGTCGCCATCATCTTGAGCTCCTCGTCGAGCACCATGTAGAGCTCCTCGATCTCCTTGGGATCGTCGAGGAACGACAGCACGGTGGCGAGATCTGGCTCGCCCTGTGGATGCCGCAGAGTGCCGCTGATCGGGTTCATCATGGCCAGTCCGTCGCTGACGCTGACGTGCCGTTCCGGCGTCGCGCCGACCAGCAATCGCTCGCCGGTGTAGACCAGGAATGTCCAGTAGGCCCCGCGTTCGTCGCGCAGCAGCCGGCGAAGCGCGCTCAGCCCGGCGACCAGCGCCGCCGAGCGACCCACCCGGTCGGCGGCGGACCCGCCCGGTGCCATCAGCCGGGCCCGGTAGGTACGGTGCAGCACGAAGTTGGCGCCGGCACCGTTGCCGATCTCGTTCCGCAGCACCCGGGCCACCAGGTCGGCGTACTCGTCGTCGGCGATGTCGAAGCCGCCGCCGTCGGTCGTCACCGGTGTGCCGGGCAGGTCGCGGATCGCCGTCGCGACCGGCACCTGCCAGTAGGTCGACACCCGGATGCACTCCAGTGGAAGCCCGTCGTCGACGCGGGCGAACCCGCGTTCGGCGATCTGCCGGTACGGAACCACCGCCAGCGTCGCAGGCTGGTTCGCCGGTCCAGGCGGCAGCGGGATGTCCGCCAGCCGGTCGGCGCGGTGCGGTGCGCCGCGGAGCAGTTCGACGACGTCGGCGCCGTCGCGACGCAGCAGCGCGAACGGACCTGGGTCGACGCCGTCGTGCACGGCGCGCAGCAGGCTGGAAAGGTGGTCGGTCATCGGATCCCTCCGGGCTTCGGGCGGCCCGGCGAGGAACTGCCCGGGTGGGAACCCGGTGGCCGCCTCGACGGGCGGCCAAATGGTTTCGCGCTAGACGCGCTGCGGGGCCGCCAGGTCGGCGGGCCACCAGCAACGAGTGAGCGCGAGCATGGCGACAGCATACCGGGCCAGGCCCGTGGCTGGGTACGGTGATCGACGATGAGCATCCTCGCCCTCGATCTCGGCACCTCCTCGGTGCGCGGCCTGATCCTTGACAACGCGGCCGCGCCGCAGCAGGGCGCGTTGGCCCGCCGCAAGGTGGCGCTGGCGGTCGACCGGGACGGCGCCGCCACCCTCGACCCGGCGGACTACCTGGCCGCTCTCATCGACTGCGTCGACGAGCTCGACTCGGCCGGCCGGCTCGACGGTGTCGAGTTGGTTGCCTCGGCGGCCCAGTGGCACTCGGTGTTGCCGCTGGATCCTGCCGGTGCCCCGATCGGCCCGCTGATGACCTGGTTGGACACCCGACCGGCCGCGTTGCCCGATGCGGCCGCGCCGGCCGACGAGGCCGATTTCCACCAGCGCACCGGCACCTGGTGGCACCGCTTCTACTGGACGGTGCGACTGCCGTGGCTGCGCCGCCACTGCGGCGGTCGGCCGGCGCGCTTCGTCGGCCTGCCGGAGTATGTGCTGACCGGTCTGCTCGGGCCTGCGCCGATGTCGGTGTCCCAGGCATCCGGTACCGGCATGCTCGACCTGGTGACCATGCAGTGGGACCCCGAGGCCGTGCAGTTGGCCGAGGTGCGTCCCGGTGAGCTTCCGGAGCTGGCCCCGGCGGACTGGCGTGGGCAGCTGCGGGCCGAGTTCGCCCGGCGTTGGCCGGCGTTGGCCGGCGTGCCCTGGACCCCGACGATCGGCGACGGCGCCGCCTCCAACATCGGCTCCGGATGCCTGGACCCCAGTCGGGCCGCGGTCACCGTCGGCACCTCAGCGGCGGTACGAGTGGTCCAGCTGGCCGCGCCGGGGGTCCCGTTGCCGCCGTTGTCGGCGCACCTGTGGCGCTACCGGGTCGACCACACCCGGATCGTCACCGGCCGGGCCTACTCCGCCGGCGGTAACCTCTACAGCTGGGCGAACCGGGAACTGCGCCTGCCGCAGGGCGCCGAGCTGGAACGGGCGCTGGAACTGATCGAGCCGGGTGAGGGCGTACCGGCGGATCCCCGGTTCGGCGGCGACCGCCCGCCGGGCCGAGCCCCGGCCGGCTCCGGCGAGCTGCGCGGACTGGGGTTTGGCACCACGGCGGTCGACATCTTCGCCGGGCTGATGGAGGGTGTATGCCGGCAGGTGGCCGGTGACCTGGACGAGATCGAGTCGACGATGGCCGGCCCGGTGACCGAGGTCGTTCTCGGCGGTGGCGCACTCGCCGCGTCAAACTGGTGGCGTCGAGCGTTCGGTGCGGCACTCGCCCCGCGTCAGGTGCGCTATATGGCCGAGCCCGAGGTCGGTGCCACCGGGGCCGCGCTGGTGGCGCTCGGCCGGCTCGACGGGCCGGGGCCAGCACGCGACATCAGCCGGACGGACGATGGCGAGTCGGCGGGTAAGCTACCCGCCAGTCAGCCACTGTATCCTTCGTGAGTCTTCCCGCAGGCCGCCGCGTTGACAGCGGAACGTGGCCTGGTTGGATGGACTCCGCTCCTCGGCTTGGCCGGTGTCGGGGAAACTGCGAGGAGGCGTGGTGGTTGCTCCCGGTAACCCGTACGACAACGCGGTGCCGTACCCCCGCCGCCGCCTGACCGACGACGACGGGGTGACGCCACACCGTCGTCGGCTCCGGCTGCGCCCCCGGGACTGGCGGATGGGCGCGAAGCTCGCTGCGGTTCTGATCGTCCCATCGGTGGCGTTTCTGGTGGTCGCCTCGGTACAGACCAGCTCACTGGTCGGCCAGGCGACGGCGCTCAACGAGTTCGCCCGGCAGGTGCAGATCGGCGAGCAGGTCACCGCCCTGGTACACGAGTTGCAGCAGGAACGCGACCGGTCCGCCGGCGAACTCGCGGTCCGGCAGGCCGGCGTCGGGTTCGACCCGGAGCGCAGCGTCGAGGTGCTGCAGCCACACTACGACGCGGTCGACCGCCGGATCGCCGACTTCCTGGCCGCCGCCGGTCCGCAGTCCGGCGGGGACGCGGCCTGGCAGACTGCCTACAGCCGGGTGCTCGAATCACTGGACCAGCTGCCACAGCTGCGTGATTCCATCTCCGGCGGCGCGGTCGGAGCCGACACTGTTTTCGGCAACTACACCCGGGCCATCGATGCTTTGCTGGAGCTACTCGCCGAACCGTCGCCGGGTCAGGACCGACCGGAGCTGACCCAGGCGGTGCTGCGCAGCGTCCAGCTGGCCCGGGTCAAGGAGCTCGGCTCCCGAATCCGGGCACAGCTGTACGCCGCCGCCCGAGCCGGCCGGTACGGCCCGGAGGACCAGGTCAGCCTGACCGACCTACGGGCGCAGCAACTGACCGCGCTCGCCGAGTTTCGGGTGACCGCGACCGGCAACCAGATCGCCCGGTACAGCCAGGCCGCTGCCGACCCCCGGTTCGTCGCCGCGGTGGAACTGGAGGAAACCACCATCGTCGGTGGCGCCGCCAGTCCGGCGGTGTTGGAACCGGACGCCTGGTGGGCCGCCAGCCAGGACCGGCACCAGCTGCTGCGCCAGGTCGAGTCGAGCGTGCTGGGCAGCGCGGTGAGCCTCGCCGACGCCCGCAGCGACCAGCAGCTGCAACGGACCGTGCTGGTCGCCGGGGCGGTGCTCGGCGTGCTGTTCATCGCGTTGTTCACCTCGGTGGCGATCGGGCGGTCGATCGCCCGCTCGCTGCGTGTCCTGCGGAGCCAGGCGTTGCAGGTCGCCCAGCTCGACCTGCCGGACACTCTGCAACGGCTCCGTTCGGTGGAGTCCGGGATCCCGCAGATCGAGATTCCTCCGGCAGCGGTACGCACCCGCGACGAGGTCGGTGAGGTCGCCGAGGCGTTCGTCGCGGTGCACCGTAGCGCGGTGACCGTCGCGGTGGAGCAGGCGGTGATGCGCCGCAACGTCAATGCGATGTTCGTCAACCTGGCCCGCCGCAGCCAGGTGCTGGTCGAACGGCAACTGGAGCTGCTTGACGAGCTGGAACGCGACGAGGGGGACCCGGACCAGCTGGATAACCTGTTCAAGCTCGACCACCTGGCCGCCCGGATGCGCCGCAACGACGAGAGCCTGCTGGTGCTGGCCGGCACCGAGGCAAGCCGCCGGTGGAGCCGCCCGGTGGCGCTGTCGGCGGTGACCCTGGCCGCCGCCGCCGAGATCGAGCAGTACCCGCGGATCCGCCACGACGTCGAGGACAAGCTGCAGATCGTCGGACACGCCGTCGGTGACCTGGTGCACCTGCTCGCCGAGTTGCTGGAAAACGCTACCGCCTTCTCCCCGCCGTACACCAACGTGCACGTCACCGGACACGAGTACGCGCCCCAGTCGGTTCTCATCGAGATCACCGACGAGGGGATGGGGATGTCCGCCGAGGCGATCGAGCAGGCCAACGTGACCCTGGCCGAACCGCCTGCCGCCGACGTCGCCGCCTCCGAGCGGATGGGGCTGTTCGTGGTCAGCCACCTGGCCGCCCGGCTCGGGGTACGGGTGCAGTTGCGGCCGGCCGAACGTGGGCTGGTGGCCAACGTGTGGCTGCCCGGCACGGTGCTGGCCGCCCCGGACGAAAGTTCGCCCTACGTCGTGTCGGCCGGCCGTAGTCCCACCGACTATCCGACCAGGGAGATGCGTGCCGTCGGGGCGGCGGTGCGGGCCAGCGCCGGTGACCCGGTGGCCAACCAGCCACCGGCCGCACTGGCTGGTCGTAGGCCGGCGTTCGCCCCGCCGGCCGCTCGTCCGTCGATTCCGGCGGACGAACCGGTTCCGGTCGTGTCGGCGCAACCAACTGTGATCGAGCAGCCGCGTGCGGTACCGACGCTGAGTCCGATGACCGCGCTGCCGGCCGGACCGGCCGCTGGTGACCGGGCCGTGGCGGCCCGGCGCGGCGGCCGCCGACCCACACCGGCGCGGGCCGAGGACATCCTCGCCTCGGCCGGCGGCGCCTCGGCCGGCGGCGCTGCGGCCGGTGGCGGCAGCGTCTGGTGGGAACGGCAGCGTAAACCGGTCGCTCCGCTACCACCGACACCAGTGCCGCCGGTGGTTCCGGTGACCGCCGGGACCAGCAGCAAGGGACTACCGGTACGGGTGCCGATGGCGTCGTTGCCCGTTTCCGCCGAATCTCCCGCAGCTCCCGTCTCGGCGCCGGTCGACGAGCCGGATCCGGATGCGGTCAGCAGCGTGCTGTCCCGCTTCTACGGCGGTGTGCGGCGGGCTGAGTCCGAGGACACCAGCGAAATGACCCTGGCGCCGGCCGGCCGCCGTGGTGAGGAGGAGCAAGAGTGATGACCTTGAGCAAGGAGGCCCGCGACCTCAGCTGGTTGGTGAGCGCGTTCGCGGAGCGCGTGCCGGGTGTCGCGCATGCCATCGTGGTGTCGTCAGACGGTCTGCTGGTCTCGGTCTCGGAACATCTGCCCCGAGACCACGCCGACAAGCTGTCGGCGGTGACCTCCGGGCTGATGAGCATCACCAGCGGCGCGGCCCAGATGTTCGACAATGACGTGGTGAAGCAGACCGTGGTCGAGATGGGCCGCGGTTATTTTTTGATCATGAACATCCGGGATGGTTCGATCCTCGCCACGCTTGCCGCAAGCGACGCGGACATCGGTGTCGTCGGCTATGAGATGGCGCGGTTGGCCAAGCAGGCTGGTGAGATGCTGACTCCGGCGTTGCGCGCCGAACTGCAGCAGGCGCTGCCGCGCTGAACTCAGTCGGCGACGTCCGCCATGAGCGTGGTGAGCATGAGGTCGAGCTGGATGGAGATACTGGTTTCCACTGTGCCCTCTCGTCGGTGTCCGGCGAGTCTCGACCTCAGCTCGCCGGCCCGGTGTCGTAGCTGCTCAGGCGTGGCACCTTCCGCCACCGAGACGCGCAACTGGTCGGCCGCGTCGCGTAGGTCAGCTGCGGCATCCGCACGGATCCGCCCGTCGGTGGAGCCGTCGGCCACGAGCAGATCGAACTGCTCCACCACCCGCGCCGCCGTGGCCAGCAGCTCCGGCGGCGTGTCATCCGACCCGGTCGGTGGCCCGGTCGCCTCGGTCACCGGCGCAGTCGCAACCGGCGAGGGCACCGCCGCGTGTTCGGCGGCGGGCAGAGGTGCGCCGAGTACCGCGGCTGCCACGACCGCGAAGGCGAGCAGCGCCGCCGCGCCGGCCCCGGCAAGACCGACCGCTGTCGGGGACAACCGGGCGCGGTCGGTGGGCGGTCGAGCGCCGGCCGGGTTCGCCGTGCCCGCTGGACCGGCCGGCCGCGCCACCATCGCGGCCCGCCGCGGTGCCGGCCGGCCCGGCTGGGTCACCAACGCGGCCCGCCGCAGCACCGGCCCATCCGGCCGGGCCATCGGCAGCCGGTCCACCAAGGTCCGGCCGCCGGGCGAAGCGCCGACCGGGCGCGGGCCGGGCAACGGGAACTCGACCATCACGCCGAGCACCGTGTGCAGGGCGTCGGCGACCTCATCAGCGGCCGGGCGCTGGGCCGGATCCCGGCTCAGGCAGGCGAGGCAGAGGTCGGCGGCCGGGGTGGGCAGTCCGTTGGCGCGGGGCCGCGCCGGCGGGTCCGGCCGCTGCAGTCGGACGGCCGCCTCCCGCCAACTGCCGGCGGGCACGGGTGGTGCCCCGGTCAGCATCTCGTAGTAGAGCGCGCCGAGGGCGTAGACGTCGGCCGCCGGATGGGCCGGCCAGTGGTGCAGCCGTTCCGGTGCGGCGTACGCCGGGGTGCCGAGCAACCAGCCGGCGTCGGGCGCAGGTCGGCCGTCGGCCACCGCGGCGATGCCGAAGTCCAGGATCTTGGCGCCACTGGCGGTGAGCATGATGTTGCCCGGCTTGATGTCCCGATGCACCACCCCGATCCGGTGGGCGGCGGCCAGGCCGCTGGCCACCTGTGCGGTCAACCAGACCGCAGCCTGCCAGGGCAGCGGCCCGCCAGCCAGTCGGGCGGCGAGATTCTCCCCGTCGACCAGTTCGAGGACCAGAAACGGCACCACGTCGGTTTCGATGATCGCTGCCTCGCCGTAGTCGTACACCTGGGTGACGTGCGGATGCGTGATCCGGGCTGCGGCCTGAGCCTCCTTCCGACAGGCGGCCCGTACCGCTGGCGCGATCGGCGGCGTGAGCGCCTTCACCGCGACCGGTCGGCCGAGCAGTTCGTCGCTGGCCCGCCACACCTCGGACATCCCACCCAGCCCGATCCGGTCGACCAATACGTATCTCCGGTCGAGACGCAACCCAGGACCGAACACCATGGTCACAGTCTGTCCTGGTGCGTGTGTGGTTTGGTGCGGTTTTCTGGTTACCGACGGTGAGTTCCACCGGAGGATGTAATCCCGGCCGTCTCCCGCGCGGCCGGCCATGGGGCATCGTCTCTGTCAGATGGCGTTCTCCGAGATCACCCGTCGATACCAGTGTGCGCTCCGCTTGAGGATCCGCCGCTGCGTCGGGTAGTCGACGTAGACCAGCCCCCAGCGCTGCTGGTATCCCTCGGCCCATTCGAAGTTGTCCAGCAGCGACCAGACGTGGTAGCTCTCCACGTTGACACCGGTGCTGATCGCCCGATGCACGGCGGCGAGGTGATCACGGAGGAAGGCAACCCGGCCAGGGTCGTCCACCGAACCGTCCGCCGCCAACCGGTCCGGGGTGGGCAGACCGTTCTCGGTGATCGTGATCGGTACGGTGCAGTACTCCCGGTGCACCCGGGTGAGAACGTCGAACATGCCGTCCGGGTGGATCTGCTGCCAGTCCGCCTCCGAGGTCGGCCAGCGTCGGACCGTGCTGCCGTTCGCGGCGACGTAGAACGGGGTGTAGTACTGGACGGCCAGCAGGTCGATCGGCTCGGCGATGACATCGAGGTCACCGTCGTGGATCCCACCGGCCAGCCGGCTGGCCGGGCCGAGATCGGCAAGGACGTCCGCCGGGTAGCTGGCGAGGAAGATTGGGTCTAGGTACAGCCGGTTCTCGTAGCCGTCGTACAGGCGGGCCGCAGCGGCGGCGGCCGGGCTGCCGTCGGCGGGGTAGCAGGGATGCAGGTTGAGCGCCGGGCCGATCCGGCACGCGGCCCGCTCGGCGCGCAGCGCCTGTACGGCCAGGCCGTGCGCGAGTTGGAGGTGATGGGCGACCAGGTACGCCGCGTCCGCGTCCGGTCGGCCCGGTGCGTGATGCCCGCTGAGGTAGCCGTTCTGTACCACGGTCTTGGGCTCGTTGATCGTCAGCCAGATCGGGACCTCGCTGCCGAGGGCGTGGAACAGGATCTGGGCGTACTCGGCGAAGCGGTACGCGATGTCGCGCTGTTCCCAACCGCCGAGGTCCTGCAGCGCCTGTGGCAGGTCCCAGTGGAACAGGGTGGCCATCGGCTCGATGCCCCGCTCGACCAGCCCGGCGACCAGCCGGCGGTAGAAGTCCAGCCCGCGCTGGTTGGGCTGCCCGGTGCCGTCGGGCTGGATCCGTGGCCAGGAGATGGAGAACCGGTAGCTGTGCAGCCCGAGCTTGCGCATCAGGTCGAGGTCATGGCCGTACCGATGGTAGTGGTCGGCCGCGACATCGCCGGTGTCGCCGCTGCGGGTCCGACCGGGGGTGTGGCTGAAGGTGTCCCACACCGATTCGCCCCGGCCGTCCTCTTTGGCGGCACCTTCGATCTGGTAGGCGGAGGTCGCCGCGCCCCAGCGGAAGTTGTTGGGAAAGTGCAGACCGATCGGACGTTCGGGATCGCTGCGGTGGCGGACGGCCGGGTCGGCTCCGGTCACGCCGGCTGGGTCGGCTCCGGTGGTGCGCCCGGTGCCGGTGGCGCGGCCTGGATCGCCGCTCGCGGCGCGGACGGCGGAACGCTCGGCCCGGCGGTGCAGGTGTCGGCGGGACAGTACGGCCATCGGGCTCTCCTGACAGTGGTGTCCGATCCACTGCGGTGCGGCACGGGCGCGCGGATGCGCCGGTCAGGTGGCGCGGATGGGGGATCGGCGGTGGTGGAACCGGGTCGCGTCGGCCGGACGGCCGGACGGGGTGCCGGGTCGACCGATCTCCTGCCGGGTGCGGGGAAGTAGTGTGGGGACGGGGAGGGCAACCCCCGTCCCCACCATCAGTTGCTCTCACGCACGAGCGGTTTGGCGTCCAGGTCGTGCGTGACGCGCGGGAGCCGGGCCACGCGAGTGGCTCTGGATCCACCTCCTCTCCCGGGTGGTGTCTGCAACTGCCGGCGGAGTCCGGGCTGGCCCGCCGTCAGCTGTACGACCGGTAGCGGTGTGCTCCACCGGGGCGGCGGAGCACGGCAGGTACGGTGTACTCTCACGTGTTGCAACATCCATCGATGGAAGCGCTCCCATCGACGTTGGTTCTGGACTGTAGTCTCCGTCACGGGTTTGTGAAAGACCCAAAACGAGATCGAAACATGTTGGTGGCGTGAGTGAGTTCGTCCGCGCCTGACCTTCACTGGTGAATTGCCTGCTCAGCGTGAGTTCGTCTCGGGTCCGTGGTGGGTTGTCGAAGGTTGCCACTTGCTGCGGGAGCGCTCCCATGTAACACTGTCGACCATCGCAGGTGGGAGCCAGCAGACCACGCGACAGCGGCAGCCGAGGGCATCCGACTCCGTGTCGGTACGGCGCCACGCAGTGAACCGGAGCCGCCGGTCCGGCGCCCCTCCGTCGTATGCAGACCCCGGTCCGGGACGGGTCGCACCCATCCGGCGCCTGGCGTCCGACGCGCTGCTCCACGACATCGCCCACCGCGCCCAAGGCGCCAAGCCGAGGTGCACCTCACTGCCTCGGCCTGGTTCGCGAGGAGAACCCCGCACATGAGATTGACCGCGACGAGACAGCGGCTGGCAATGCTCGCCGCTGGCGTGATGGTCGTCGGAGGTGTCGCCGCCGTTCCCGGCGTCGCCAACGCGGCCACCGCCTGCGACGTCGTCTATTCGACCAACGACTGGAACAACGGCTTCACCGCCAACGTGACCATCGAGAACCTCGGTGATCCGCTCACCGGGTGGACCCTGCGCTTCACGTTCCCGGGCGGCCAGCGGGTCACCCAGGGCTGGTCGGCCAACTGGACCCAGTCCGGCAACGTGGTGACCGCGACCAACGCCGCCTGGAACGGAAACCTGGCCACCGGTCAGTCCACCAGCATCGGCTTCAACGGCTCGCACACCGGATCCAACCCCCGGCCAACCTCGTTCTCCATCAACGGCGTGACCTGTAACGGCGCGGCGGAGAACCAGCCGCCCACGGTTGGCTTGACGGTGCCGTCGGGGCCGTTCATCGCGCCGGCCGACGTCCCGCTGACCGCGACCGCCAGCGACCCTGACGGCACCATCGACCGGGTCGAGTTCTACCGTAACGGGCTGCTGGTCAACACCGACACGACCAGCCCCTACCAGTACGTCATGGAGGACCTGCCGGCCGGCAACTACACCGTGCAGGCTCGGGCGTACGACAACGCCGGCGCCAGCGCCACCGCCGAACGGTCGTTTACCGTCAACCCGGCCAATCCCGGTCCGACGCTGATCGCCACGCCCTCCTCGGTAAGTGTCGAAGAAGGCGGCAGTAACACCTTCAACCTGCGGTTGAACTCGGCTCCGACGAGCAACGTGCCGGTCAGCCTGGCGATCTCCGGCGACAACAGCATCACCCGGTCGCCGTCGTCGGTCACCCTCACTCCGGGCAACTGGAACACCGGGGCGACGGTCACCGTGTCGGCCGCAGAGGACAGCGACACGGTCAGCGGTACGGCCACGATCACCGCCACGGCGAGTGGTCTGGCACCACTGGCCATCGTGGTCACCGAGATCGACAATGACTCGCCTGGCGGCGACAACGAGTACATCGAGCGCTTCCTGGAGCAGTACGGCAAGATCAAGAACTCGGGGTACTTCAGCCCCGAGGGCGTGCCCTACCACTCCATCGAGACACTGATCGTCGAGGCCCCGGACCACGGCCACGAAACCACCTCCGAAGCTTTCAGCTTCTGGATCTGGCTGGAGGCCAACTACGGCCGGGTCACCGAGAACTGGGCGCCGTTCAACAACGCGTGGACCGTGATGGAGCAGTACATCATCCCGGGCACCGCCGACCAGCCGACCGCCGGTGTCCCCGGTACCCCGCAGTACGCTTCGGAGTACCTGCGCCCCGACCAGTACCCATCGCGGCTGAACCAGAACGTTCCGGTCGGCACCGACCCGCTGCGCAACGAGCTGCAGTCGGCGTACGGCACCGGCGAGATCTACGGCATGCACTGGCTGCTCGACGTGGACAACGTCTACGGCTACGGCCGCTGCGGTGACGGCACCACCCGACCCGCGTACATCAACACCTTCCAGCGCGGCCCGCAGGAGTCGGTCTGGGAGACCGTCCCGCAGCCGTCTTGTGACACCAAAGTGCACGGTGGCCCGAACGGCTACCTGGACCTGTTTATCGCCGAGGACAACGCCCCGGCTTCGCAGTGGAAGTACACCAACGCGCCGGACGCCGACGCCCGCGCCATTCAGGCTGCCTACTGGGCGCTCGTCTGGGCGGAGGAACAGGGCAACGAGAGCGCGGTCGCGGCCACCGTCGCGAAGGCCGCCCGAATGGGCGACTACCTGCGCTACGCGATGTTCGACAAGTACTTCAAGCAGATCGGCAACTGTGTCGGCCCGTCCAGCTGCCCGGCCGGTACCGGTAAGGACTCCGCGCACTACCTGATGTCCTGGTACTACGCCTGGGGTGGCGCCACCGACACCTCGGCGGCCTGGTCGTGGCGGATCGGCTCCAGCCACAACCACTTCGGCTACCAGAACCCGTTCGCCGCCTGGGCGCTGACCAACGTGCCGGAGCTGCGGCCGCGCGGCGCCACCGCGGTGCAGGACTGGACTGAAAGCTTCGACCGGCAAATGGAGTTCTACCAGTGGCTGCAGTCCGCTGAAGGTGCCATCGCCGGCGGTGCCACCAACAGCTGGAACGGCTCATACGCCCAGCCGCCGTCGGGCACCCCGACCTTCTACGGCATGTACTACACGGAGCACCCGGTCTACCACGACCCGGGCAGCAACGAGTGGTTCGGCATGCAGGTCTGGTCGCTGCAGCGGGTGGCCGAGGTCTACTACGTGACCGGTGACGCTCGGGCCAAGCAGATTCTCGACAAGTGGGTGCCGTGGGCCATCTCGCACACCGAGATCGGCACCGGCGGGGACTTCTCGATCCCGTCGACCATGGAGTGGAGCGGCGCGCCGGACACCTGGAACCCGGGCAACCCCGGTGCGAACAACAACCTGCACGTCGAAGTCGTCGGCACCGGTCAGGATGTCGGCGTTGCATCGGCGTACGCCCGGACCCTGATGTGGTACGCGGCTGCCTCCGGTGACACCGAGGCCCGCGACACCGCCAAGGGCCTGCTGGACGCGTTGTACGCCAACGCCGACGCGCAGGGCTCATCCACGGTGGAGACGAGGGGTGACTACCGTCGCTTCGACGACGTCTACAACGCCTCCACCGGGCAGGGTCTGTACATTCCGAACGGCTGGTCGGGCACCATGCCCAACGGCGACGTGATCGAGCCGGGCGCGAGCTTCCTGGACATCCGGTCGTTCTACCTGGACGACCCGGACTGGCCGAAGGTCGAGGCGTACCTCAACGGTGGGCCGGAGCCGGAGTTCCGCTACCACCGGTTCTGGGCACAGGCTGACCTGGCGATGGCCTACGCCGACTTCGGTCACCTGTTCCCGGACAACTGAGACCGGTGTCCGGGTGGGCGGCCGGCCCCGCCCGCCCGGACACCTTCACCACGATCCATCACCTGAACCGACACCGACGTACCACCGTCCCACCAAACGGTTCGACACCGCCTGACGGTGCCGAACCACCGCAGACGGCCTGATACCCACGGTCAGGCCCGCCCGTGGTGGGTCGGCCGGGATTGGCCAACGCAGCGATCCCGGTCGGCCCACCACACCCTTGTGTTCGTCGGCTGAGGTCAGCCCCGGTAGCACCGCCAGCTGTACGCGTCCCGACGACTGCCGACCTCGGCGATGACCGGCTCGCCGTACCGACCGGCGCAGGCCCGGCGGACGTCGAGATCCCGGTCATGACGGGTCCAGGGCCGGACGCATTCCCAGTCGGTGCCGTTGTCCGGCCAGTCGCGCGGCCACGCCATCCACTCGCCGCCGTGCTCCTGTTTGCAGTAGCTGTCCAGCATGCCTCGGAGATCGTCGCTGTTGTCCGGGCCGAGCAGCTCCGGCTCGCCGCCCCCGGGCGGAGCGGCGCTGGACGCCGGCGGGTCCTCCGACGGGGGCGGGGGAGGGGGAGGGGCGGGGTCGGACGCGGGCTGTTCGGGGGGCACGGCCGGCGGTTCGGCCTGCCGCACCTCGGGTGACTCCCCGCCGTCGCCGTTCCCGGCGGCCGGCGAGGTGTCGGTGACCTCCGGCGTGACGGTCGCGGCCGGGGCGCTGCCCGCCGTCGCGGTCGGCGAGCCCGTCGAACTCGCCGGGCTCCACAACAGTCCGTTGCCGGAGACGAACGGTGCCGAGCACAGCAGCGCCACCGCGGCGACCGAACCGGCGGCCACCACCCAGCCGTACCGGCGGGCCAGCGCGATGAACCGGTCCGGCTCGTCCGGTGGCGCGGTCGCTGCCGGTCCTGGCAGGGTTCCCGTCGGTCCCGGCCCGGTGCCGGCCGCTCCCGCTGACGGTTGTGCCGATTCCGCTGCGGTGCCGGTCGGTCCAACCGGTGGTTGTGCCGGGCCGGCGGGCCGGTTCGCGTCGGCGGCGTCGGCAGCGGGATGGACGGCCGCAGGGCGGACCACCGGCTGCTCGACCGTCGGTTCGTCGAACGCGTCAGCCTGGCGGTCCGCGGCCCGACGGCCCCGGCGAGCCGTGGCGCTCGACGGCTGGACGATCGGCTGCTCGACCGTTGGCTGCTCGACCGTTGGCTGCTCGACCGTTGGTGCGTCCGGAACCCTCGGGCCCGGCGGCCGGCCACCGGGCAGCGCGTTCAGCTCGACGGTCGGCTGCGTGAGGGCACTGTCCGCAGCGGAGTCGCTGCGAATGGTGCCGCGAGCGGAGTCAGCAGGTTTCTCGGCCACGGAAACGTCTGCCTCCTTGTGCGGATGCGGTCGGGACAGCGTGTCACTCTAGTCACATCCGTACCGGCCCCGGGTCGTACGGGAGGCCGATTCGTCACCGTAGGTCGGCCGGTAACGGATGGCGTATCCCCGGGTGTCCAGCCGGAAGCGACCGGCGGAGCACCCACCAGCTCACCGCCAGGCAGGCGGCGACCAGCGGCCAGGTCAGCGCGACCCGTAAGGCGGCCAGCGCCATCACCTGGTCGGCGAGATAGAGCGGGACGAAGACGGCCACCCGGGTCACGTACTGCCCCACCCAGACCCAGCTGGCCCGACCGTATGCGCGCAGCAGCGCCGGATCCCGGCGCCACCGGGTGCGTTGGCCCAGCACCGCGCCCACCACCACGCCGAGCAGCGGCCACCGTACGACGATGCTGAGCACCCAGGCCAGTGCGCTCGCCGCGTTGGACAGCAGCTGCAGCAGGAAGTAATCGGACGCCCGACCGGTGCGCAGCGCGATCACCGCGGCGACGCAGACGGCGATCAGCCCGATCAGCACCGACCGGGGCCGGTCGCGACGCCACAGGCGTACCCCGGCGATCACCACACCGACCGCGACCGCGCAGCACACGCCGACCCAGATTGACTCCCCGCCGGCCACCCATCCGACGCCGTACGCCACCGCCGGCAGCGTGGCGTCGATGGCGCCCCGTCGCCCGCCGAGCAGCTGCGCGAGTGACTCCGTCTGGGTGTCGCCCGATGTCCCGGTCACCGTCCGCCTCCCGCCGCCGTCCTTAGGTAAGGCTAACCGCTCCCTGTGGTGTCGGCGGTGGCGGCTGTCCGCCGGCGACCGTCCCAGCGCAGCGGACCGGGGTGCAGCGACCAGACCAGCCGCTGCCACCACGGCCGCCGGGCACGTAGCGCCGCCACCCAGACGGTGGCGTAACCACCGGCGCGCCGGGCCTGCTCGTCGTCGGTCTGCCCCGGTGCGAAGCTGGCGAGGTTGACCAGCTCGGCCAGCGGGTCGAGCCGGGGCAGCGCCGCACCGTCCGGCAGCGCCCGACCGTGTCCGGCCACTTCGCTGGCGGACATGTGCACCCCGGCCGGGTGACCGGCCAGCCGGAGCGCGTCGAGCACCTCGAGCCAGGCCCCGCAGATCCGGTGCGCGGGTAGGCCGCTGTCGAGTCGCCGGTCGCGTAGCCGGCGACGCAGCAGCAGGACGACGCCGATCCATCCGGCGGCGCCGGCTCCGGCCACCGTCGCCGCGACGACGCCGAGCAGCCAGCCAGCCGGCCGGCCACCCGGCGGTGCGGAGGCCACTGGCGGCGGAGTCGACGGCGGCGGGTCGACCGTCGGTAGCGCGGACGGCTCGACCGGCGGCGGCTCGTCCGGTGCCGGCCGGAACTCCTCCTCGATCGGGCGCGGCGCGCTGTCCGGTCGGGGCAGCGGATCGAACGGCACCCAACCGACACCGGAGAAGAGCACCTCCGGCCAGGCCACCGCGTGCCTGCCGTGCACCGACGCGTCGCCGGACGGCACCACGAACCCGACGACCACCCGGGTGGGCAGCCCCATCAGCCGGCCGAGCAGCGCGTAGGCGGCGGCGAACTGCTCGGAGGTGCCCCGCTGGCCGCCGGCGTCGCGCGGCCCGAAGAGGAAGAAACCCAGATTCGGGTACGCGTGCCCGCTCGGCGCGTCGGCGACAAGGTGGTAGTGGTCGGCGAGGAACTGCTCGACGGCCAGCGCCCGCTGGTACGGCGCACCGTTGTCCCGGGCGAGCTGCTGGGCGAGCCGACGGATCTCCGCGGGCACCCCGTCGGCCACCCGCAGGGTCCGGGCAACCGACTCCCCGGCCGGCACGTCTGCGGTGGTCAGCGCGTTCAGCGGTGGTCGACGCGGCACCGAGTCGACGGCGTACGTGACGCCGGGAGTGAGACCCTCGGGGTGCAGCAAGGTGCTGCTGGCCCGGTCGTAGGCGACCCGGACGCCGTCGACCCGTACCGGGGCGGTGATCGCGGGTAGTAGCCGGCCGGACAGCTCGGCCACGGTGATCTCCTGGCGTACGGCGTCCGTTGACGACGCGTCGGTTCGCGACGCCGCAGCGTCCTCGACCGGCGGCAGCACCCGGCCAGCGTTGCGATAGGTCCCGCCGACCCGCCAGGTGATGCCGTCGTAGTCGTGCAGCACAGCCAGGGTCAACCGCAGCGCGCCGTCTCCGGTCGGACGCGGGCCGGCCCCAGCAGCTCGTCGCCCGTCCACCGTCGAGACCAGCGACGCGCCGACCCGCAGGTCGAACAGCGGCTGGTCGGGATTGAGCGCCCAACCGGAGATCCTGATCAGGGGATTCTCGTCGAGAATCTCCACCTGCGGCGGTGCGACGTAGCGGCGTGGGTCGACGTCGGTCGTCGCGATCCGGGCCACCACCCACGGGGCGCTCACCACCACCAGCAGCAGTACGGTGGCCGCGCCGGCCAACGACACCGCCGCCGTCCGCAGCCGTACCGCCGTCAGCGCGCCACCACCGCCACCGCTGCCCGGCCCGGCCGGCTGGTCGACCGTTGCCGCTGGCTCGCTCGGCCGGGCAGCGGGCACCGGTGCCGCGGTGACCAGCAGCCCGACCGCCGCCGCCGCGACGAACAGCAGCGCCGGCCACCGGGCCGGCTCGGCGTTCGGCCCGACCACGAACGCGGCCGCGCCGAACAACAGCAGCGGCGGTAGGCAGCCGAGCAGCATGCGCCGGGCCCGTACCGCGAGCTCGGTCGCGGTGAAGCCGGCGAGCCAGCTGGCCACGACCGGAACCACCACCGTGTCCGGCACCGCCTCCATCGGGATCATCGCGGTCAGCAGCCGGGGAACCCCGTTCGCGGCGGCATCGGCGAGTAGCCGGGTCACCGGGCCAATCAGCTCCGCCCGGTCCGCCGTCCACCATCCGGCCGCCAGCAGGTAGCCAGCCATCAGCACGACCGACAGCGGCGCCACCTGCCAGTTCGGTAGCCGCCGGGCGAACGTGCCGACCAGCACCGCCGCTGAGCCGGCGCCGGCGATCAGCCAGCCGGCCGCCGCCCCGTCGTAGATCCGGCCGAGCAGGACCGCTGCTGACCCGGTCATCGCGATCAGCGCCGCCGCCACCGCGCCGAGACGCGCCAGCCTGGTCGTCCGATCTCTGGTCACCGGTCACCTGCCGCATCCCAGCCGGCGGCGAAGCCGACCCCGTCGTCCGCTTCGACGAACAGCACGCCGGCCAGCCCGGTCGGGGCGCCCACCGCCGGTGCCCCGACCGCCGACGGGTCGACGGCACCGGTGATTCGGCCGACCAGAACGCTCGCGAATACTGCGCGCAGCCCACCGATACGGGCGACCGCGTCCGGATCGCCGGTGCCTGCCAGATAGATCAGGGTGTCGCCGGGTCGTTGCTGACGCAGCTGGTCGCAGACCTGTCGGACCGGGTCCCCGCCGGTCAGCCGGTCGGTACCGGCCAGCGTGACCTCGGCCAGCCGGTCCAGCGGGTGCCGACTCGGCGTGTCGTCCGGCGGCGGCTGGTCGACGACCATCTGCAGCAGCACCGGAAGGTCGGCCCGGGTCGCCGCATCGACCACCGACGCCGCCGCCTCGCAGGCCGACTCGAACGTCGCCGACGCCCCGTCGGCCTGGTCGTGGTACGCGGCCGTCCGGTTGTCCAGCAGCACCACCATCCGGGGCAGACTGGTGTCGACGTGTTCCCGCACCATCAGCTGGCCGATCCGGGCGCTGGTCCGCCAGTGCACCCGGCGCAGTTCGTCGCCGACGACGTACTCCCGCAACGAGTCGAAGGTGATGCTGCCGTGCGGCACCCGGTCGATCTGGCCGTCCAGGCTCCGGGCGATCCCGGCCGGCACCGCACGCAGCGGATGCACCTGTGGGCGGATCCATACCCGTACCGGTTCGCCGTCCGCCCGTGCCACGGCGACTAAACCGAACGGGTCGCGGCGGAGCACCCGCAACGGGCCGACCGGGAGCACACCCCGGCGATTGGTAGGTACCGGATAGCGCACCGTGGTCGTGGCGCCGGAGCGCAGCTGGGTCAGCGGCACCGGAATCCACCGCCGGCCGCACCGCTCCTCGGCGAGGACGCTCGCCACGCCCCACCGCCGCAGGTTGCCGACCTGCAACGTCACGGTGCACGCGTCGCCGCGGTTCACCCGGTCAGGTTCGACGGTACGGCGTACCCACAGCCGGGGCTGCCACAGCGCGTAGCCGGCCGCGTAGCCGACCACCGTCAGCCCGGCGGTGCCGAGCAGTGCGAGCTCCGGATAGCCGAGCACGGACCCGACGGCGGTGAGCAGGGCGGCGGTGACGCCGAGGCCGAGACAGCGGGCGGTGACGTTCATGGGTCGGCGGCTCAGGCCCCGGCCGCTGCCGGCTGGCCGGCCGGTAGCGGCACCGGGACCGACCGGACCACGTCGGCGAGCACCTCGGCCGCCGTGACGCCACGCAGTTGGGCGTCCGCGGTGAGCAGCAGCCGGTGCGCGAAGATCGGCTCCAGCAGGGCCTTCAGATCCTCGGGCAGCACGAACCCCCGGCCGCCGATCAGCGCGTACGCGCAGGCCGCCCGGGTCAGCGCGATCACCCCGCGTGGACTGACCCCCACCCGGATCTGCGGGTGTGTCCTGGTCGCGGCCGCCAGCCGCACCGCGTACCCGTACAACGGGTCGGCGATGTGCACCCGCTGCGCCAGCTGGATGAGCTGGCCGACGGTGGCTGTGTCGGTCACCGGGTCGAGCGCCTCGGGGGACCGCAGGGTGGCCCCGCGCAGCACCTCGATCTCGGTCTGCTCATCGGGGTAGCCGACCGACAACCGGACCAGGAACCGGTCCAGCTGGGCCTCCGGCAACCGGTAGGTGCCGTCCATCTCGACCGGGTTCTGGGTGGCCACCACCAGGAACGGCCGGGGCACCGGATGCCGGACGCCGTCCACGGTGACCGTGCGTTCCTCCATCACCTCCAGCAGCGCCGACTGGGTCTTCGGCGAGGCGCGGTTGATCTCGTCGGCGATGACGATGTTGGCGAACACCGGGCCGGGATGGAACTCGAACCCCTGGGTGGACTGGTTGAAGATGGTCACTCCGGACACGTCGGCGGGCAACAGGTCGGGGGTGAACTGGATCCGACGCCAGTGGCCGTGCACCGTCGCGGCGACGGCCCGTGCCAGCGTGGTCTTGCCCACCCCGGGCACGTCCTCCAGCAGGACGTGGCCCTGCGCGAACAGGGCCGTCAGGGTCAGTCGCACCACCTGCGGTTTGCCCAGCACCACGGTGGAGATCTCCCCGGCCAGTCGGGCGGCGGTCGAGGCGAAGCCGGTCACCTCGTGGGACGTCAGCGGGGTGGTCGTGGTCACTGCGGCTGGTCTCCTCGCCAGGGTGGATCGGTGGCTGTCCGGGTGGGCGTTGTCAGCAGGTGGGCAGCTGATTCAGGTCGTCGCCGCCGGCCAGGTTCAGCCAGGCCCACGGGATGTAGTTCTTCCCGCTGTACTCCACCCGGATCCACCAGGTGCTGGCCTTGCCGCCGTTGTAGATCCAGGCGTCGACGTGTCCGCCCTGGCGGCGGCACAGCGCGGTGAGTCGGGTGCCGTCGGGCACCCAGCCGACCTGACTGCTGTTGTCCTGCTCCGGAACGGAGAAGATCTCATTGCCGTTGCGTCCGGGAACATCGTCGTCGCAGTAGGTGCGTTGCTCACCGTCCGGGCCGTTGACGCAGGTGGCGGTGCCGTACAGGTCCGCGGTCGCCCGGCTGTGGGTGGCGGTGCCGGTGCCGGCCGCGTTGCTGGCCCGGACGGTGAACCGGTAGGACCGTCCCGGGTAGAGTCCGTCGACCCGGATGCTGTCGCAGCTGCCGGTGACGGGGGCCGCGCCCTCGGCCGCCGCGCTGCAGGTGACGTTCCCGCCGCCGGCATCCACCGAGAAGCTCAGGGTGACCGAGTTGGTGCCGGCGGTGGCACCGGTGACGGTAACCTTCGGCTCGGCGACGGTACGGGCCGTGGTACTCACGGCCGAGCCCTCCCCGGCCTCGTTGACCGCATGCACCGAGACCGTCACGTCGGCTCCGTCGCCCAGCCCGGTCACGGTGACGGCGGTGCCGTCGGACACCTCGGTGCGCTGGTCGCCGGCGGTCACCACGTATCGGGTGATCGGCCGCCCATTGTCCGGCGCTGGCGACCAGCCGACCCGGAGTGCTCCCCGTTGGTCGGCGACGGTGGTCGCCTCGACGGCCGCCGGCTCGCCCGGGGTTGTATAGGGCACCACCGAGTTGCTCAACGGTGACGCTGTGGAGTTGGCTCCCTGGTCGCTGACCGCGACGACGGTGAACGCGTACTGCCTGCCGTAGTCGAGTGACCCGGGCGCGAGGACCAGCTCGGTGCCGGCGACGTCGCCGACCGGCGCCGTGGCCTCGGCCGAGACCGCGGTGACCGTGTAGCCGCCGATGACGTTGCCCTGGCCGTCGGCGGCCGGCCAGCTCACCGCGACCGAGCCGTCCGCGCGGGCCTGCGCGGTGACGTTCGCCGGGGCGTCGGGCACCTCGGCGGTGGGGACGACCGGGTTGGACTCCCGATCGGGACCCGCGCCCTCGGCGTTGACCGCATGGACCGAGAACCGGTACGTCTCGCCGTTGACCAGCTCGGTGATCTCGAACGACCGTTGGTTGGCTCCCACCTCGAAGCTGCGGCCGTCGCCGGTGACCACGTACCGCTGGATGCTCGAGCCGTTGTCCGCGGCCGCCTGCCAGCTGACCCGCACGGTGGTGTCGCCGGCCGCCGCGCTGACCGCGCGTGGCGCATCCGGTCGGCCGACCGTCGGCTCCGGTGGTGGTGGCGGTGGTGGTGGCGCCGGCGGTGGATCACCGCCGAGGATGTCGTTGGCGTACTTGTCCACCTGCCGTACCTCGTGGGCGTCGGTGACGACCCGGGCGGTGGCCGCGTCGGGCGCGTTGATGAACAGGTGGTTCTCCCGGACCTCCAGGTCGAGCGGGCCGCTGGTTTCGGTGACGTCGATCGACGGGAGCAGTGCTCCCGCTCCGTCGAACGCGAAGATCTCCCGGCTGCGTTCGTCGGCGCAGTAGACCCGGCCCGCCCAGCTGACGGCGGGACGTAGTGCGGATCCGCTGCCCGGCACCGACAGCTGCCGGACCTCGTCGTCGACCAGGACGATGCGTCGCCGCTCGGGAACAGTGACCGCGACCAGGCTGCCGGTCGTGCGGGCCGGCAGAACGCCCGAACCGTCCAGGTCGAGCGGCACCTCGCGGCGGTCCCCGCCGCGCAGCAGGGTCAGCGCGCCCGCTGTCCGGTTGAGCACCGCGACGCCGTCGTCGAGTGCGGAGATGGTCAACTCGTTGCTGGGCGGGGCGACCGGCACGGTCCGGACTCGGGCCGGCCCGGCGGTGGCATCGGCGGCGTCCGTTTCCGGCTCGGTAGCGGCTGGCCGGGGGATCGATGAGTCGAAGACGGACTCCGCCACGCCCTGCGCCGGGTTGCTCGGCAGCGGCGCGGCGGTGATCGCCGAGACGGTGCCCTCGCTCGGCACTGCGATCCACAGCCGACTCGCGCCGTCGAAGTGTCCACCGGCGATCCCTGGCGGGTAGCGCACCGGGTCGCCGACGGGCTGCAGCGACCTGGGGTCGATCTGACGAACCACGCCTTGGACTGCGTCGATGATGAAGGCCGCGTCGCCTTGCATCGCCACGCTCACCCCGAGCCCGGTCGTGCTCTGGACTGTCGCGCCGACCTGCAACGTGGCGAGATCGAGCGAGCTGACCTTGCCGGTTGCCAGCTCGCGCAGGATCAGGAACTGGTCCGTCTGCGCCACCTGAGTCTGGCGGCCCTGGGCGTCGGCGACCTCGACCCGGGTGTCAACCCGCCCGGTGAGCCCGTTGACCCTGGCCAGCTCGCTTCGGGCGGAGCTCCACAACCACGAACTCGCGTCGTAGCCGGCCGCCGCGTGGTCGGCCGCGCCGAGCCCGAGCACGGTCAGCCCCATTCCGACGACGAGCGCGGTGACCGTGCCGACAGTTACCAGCGTGCCGCGGCCGCGTCGGCGCCGGCTGTCGGGTCCGGCGCTCTGCCGTGTGCCGCCGTCGTGTGTGTTGCCGTCGCCCGTGGTGACCACAGTAGGTCGCCTTCCGCCCGTCGGTCGTCTGATGTCCGTCGTCCGTAGCGCCGGCCGAAGCCGCCCCCGACACCCGGCCGGAGGCCATCCTATGGGGCCGTCACGCTCACCGGAAACTGCTCTGGCAGTCCCTGTGGACAACGTCGGACGGGATTACCGAAGAACTGCTCGGAGATTCATGTTTCCGCTGATCAACACCGAGTTCGTCGACTAGTCCGGATCGGCTGTCCGACGGTCGGTGCAGACCTGGTCCGAGGGGACGTACTCGTCGGCGGAGTAGACGGCGAGCACCGCGAAACAGTAGTCGAGTTCGGGATTCAACCCGTTCACGGTGAATACGGTCTGACCGGGATTGACCGTGGCGAGTGCGCCGAGTTGCTGTCCGCTACGACCACTTGCGACGATGAACGGCACCGTTCCCGCGGTCGGGTCGGACCAGGTCAGCGTCACGGCCGTGGTGTCGTCGGTCAGCCGCAGGGCGGTCGGCGGGTCGCCGACCGCAGTGGGGTCGGACCCTGGACGTTCCGGTCCGGTCGGTGTGGTGGCTCGTCCGTCGAGCAGGACGGTGACGCCCACGATGACCACGACCACGGCGGCGATGACCGCTGCGGCCGCGGCGCCGACCGCGACGACGACCGGTAGGGACTGCGGCGGTGCCGAAACGCCCGCGGCCGGTCCGGTCACGGCGGTGGACAACGGCGGCGGCCGATCGGCGGCGGTCGTTACCTCCCGGCCGGAAACCGGGGGTGCCGGTGCCGGCGGTGTCGGCCGGGTGGGCGGTACCGGTCGGGTCGGCAGGTCTGGCTCGCGCTGCGCGGCGGTGGGAGCCGGATCGACCGGGGCGACCGACGGGCCGGCCAGGTACTCCCGGGCCGCCCGGACCTGCCAGTGGTCATCACCGAGCTGCGCCGGGCCGGCGGCGGCGACCCGGGCGAAGTTGCGGCGGGCCTCATGCCGGTTGCCCAGTTCTTCGGCGAGCGTCGCGAGCTCGTACGCGATAGCCAGCATGACCGGCTCCCGGTCACCCAACCGTAGTTCGCCTGCTGCCAGCGACTCCTCCAACAGCCGTCGGGCGGCTGTTGGGTCGCCGGCCTCACGTTGAAGGCGGGCCAGCAGGTGCGCGGTCCACAGGACCTCTGGTTCGTCCGTGCCGAAGGCGTCGCGGGCCGAATCCAGCGCCCGCAGCAGGTATTCGCACGCGCCGGCGAGGTCCCCGCCAGCACGCATGGCGGCCGCGTTGTCGCGGACACCGACGAGGAGGGAAGGCTGGGCCACCTCGCCATGCTGCCGGGTGCCGTCGGTCCACCCGGCCCCGGGGTACCGAACGGCATCGTCGAGGAGCTGGATCCAAGCGTACGAATCCATTGCCTGACCGTCCGGTGTGACCTGAGTTACCGGACCGCTTCGGGGCTGGCCTGGTTGCCGGTTGCCGTCGGAAGTCGGGCAGTTGCCCTGGTTCTGCCCGCACCAAGTCGGCGTTATTGATCGGCAGAGTTCACACGGTCGTAACTGGTTGCCGCTAAGTTTCTCCGCAGGGTGACATGGATTGATGCAAAATATTCGCTCTGAGCTGCCGCAACGGTGGATCCTCCGGCGGACAGCTTCGAATGCGGGACCACTGCTCACGAAGCGGGAGTCTGATGAGTACTGCAGTCGACATGCGTGACCTGGTGATCGCCTACACCCCCTGCGGCGAGATCGAGTCGAGCCCACGCATCGCCAGCGCGGTCCGCCGGGGCGGCGGCACCGGCGTGCTCGACCTGGCCGGAACCCGGCCACAGGTCCTGCGCGCCGTGGAGCAGTTGGCCGCCTGGTCGGACGGGCCGATCGCGGTCCGCGTACCGGCGAGCTGTCCGGCCTCGGTGGACGACCTCGAACGGCTCGCCCCCGGCCGGGTGGAGCTGGTGGTCGTCACCGGCGAGCTGCCATGGGACCTGTCCGAACTGGTGACCCGCTACCGCGTTCTCGTCGAGGTGACCAGCCTCGCTGCGGCCCGGACCGCAGCGGCGGCGGGTGCGCACGGGCTGATTGCCCGCGGCATGGAGTCCGGTGGCGAGGTCGGCGAGCTGAGCACCTTCGTCCTTGTCCAGCAACTCACCGCCGCCGACCTGGGCGTGCCGGTCTGGGCGCTGGGCGGGATCGGGCCATACACGGCCGCCGCCTGCGTGCTGGGCGGGGCCGCCGGTGTGGTGCTGGACAACCAGCTAGCCCTGATGCCCGAGTCGGACCTGCCGGCCGACGTACTGACCGCTATCCGGCGGATGGACGGCTCGGAGAGCGTCCTGCTCGACGGATACCGGGGGATCCCACGGGCTCCGCGTCGGCCGGGCGCGGCCGGTGTCCCGGCCCGCGCCGACCTGCTGCCGGTCGGCCAGGACGGCTGGCTGGCCGCCGAGTTCGTCGGCCGCTGGTCCGATGCCGCGGCTGCGGTCCGTGGCATCCGCGAGTCGATCGTTGACGCGGCGACTGACGCCGCTGCGGCCGAGGTACTGCGCTCCGGCGGTCCGTTGGCCCAGGACCTCGGCCTGCGGGTGCCGGTCGCGCAGGGCCCGATGACCCGGGTCAGCGACGAGGCCGGCTTCGCCGCAGCAGTCGCCGCCGACGGGGCGCTGCCGTTCATCGCGTTGGCGCTGGCCACCGCCGAACGCACCGAGGAGATGCTCACCGACACCGCCGCCTGCATCGGCGGACGTCCCTGGGGCGTCGGAGTGCTCGGCTTCGCGCCCGAGGAGATCCGCGCCGCCCAGCTCGACGTGATCCGGCGGATCCGGCCGGACTTCGCCATCATCGCCGGGGGCCGCCCACCACAAGCCAGGGAACTGGAACGGGAAGGGATTCGGACCTTCCTGCACGTGCCGTCACCGGGGCTGCTGCGCCAGTTCCTGCGCTCCGGTGCCCGCCGGTTCATCTTCGAAGGCGCCGAGTGCGGCGGCCACATCGGCCCCCGGGCCAGTTTTCCGCTGTGGGAGGCGCAGCTCGCCGTACTCGCCGAGCACCTCGCCGGTGCGACACAGGAAGAGGCAGCCGAGATCCAGATCTTCTTCGCCGGCGGCATCCACGATGACCGGTCGGCGGCCATGATCGCCGCGATGGCCGCCCCGCTGACTCGGCGAGGCGTCCGGGTAGGGGTGCTGATGGGCACCGCCTACCTGTTCACCGCGGAGGCCGTCGCGCACGGCGCGATCCAACCAACCTTCGCCCGGATGGCCCGGGAAGCGACCCGGACCGCGTTGCTGGAGACCGCACCGGGACACGTGACCCGGTGCCTGCAGAGCGACTTCGTCGACGACTTTCACGCGCTGCGAGCTGAGCTCGAGTCCGCCGGCCTGGAGAACCGCCAGGTGTGGGAGCACCTCGAGCTGCTCAACGTGGGCCGGCTGCGGATCGCCAGCAAGGGTAAGCGGCGCGACGGCGACGCGCTGGTGGCCGTCGACGAGGCGGCCCAGCTCAGCGAGGGCATGTTCATGGCCGGCCAGGTTGCGGTGCTGCGGGAGCAGGAGACCACTGTCGCGGCGCTGCACGGTACGGTCACCGATCAGGCGGTCGCCTTCCACACCGCCCGGTCCCAGCGGCTGCAGGCCGACTGGACCCCGGCCGAGCCGGAGGTGCCGGCGGAGCCGCTGGACATCGCCATCGTCGGCATGGCGTGCATGCTGCCGAACTCGCCGGACCTCGCTGCGTTCTGGCGTACCGTGCTGGACGGCGCCGACGCTGTCACCGAGGTGCCACCGCACCGGTGGAACCCGGACATCTACTACGCGCCCGAGGTCGGACCCGGTCAGACCGGCCGGTACAGCGTCTCGAAGTGGGGTGGCTTCCTCGCCGAGGTCCCGTTCGACGCCATCGGGTACGGGATTCCGCCGTCCGCCCTGGCCAGCATCGACCCCACCCAGCTACTGGCCCTGGAGGTCTCCCAGCGGGCCCTCGTCGACGCCGGCTACACCCCCGGCAGCGACGGGGTGGACCACTCCCGTACCGGGGTGATCTTTGGAGCCGAGGCCGGCAGCGACATGGGGCACGCGCAGACGCTGCGGACCATGCTGCCGGCCTACCTACCGGAGGTTCCCGGTGAGCTGGACGAGCAGCTGCCGACCGTCACCGAGGACTCGTTCCCCGGCATCCTGGCCAACGTCATCGCCGGTCGGGTCGCCAACCGGCTCGACCTGGGCGGCCCCAACTACACCGTCGACGCGGCCTGCGCCTCGTCGCTGGCCGCCATGGACGCCGCCTGCAAGGAACTCGCCAGCGGCGGCAGCGACCTGATGATCTGCGGTGGTGCCGACCTGCACAACGGCATCAACGACTACCTCATGTTCACCTCGGCGCACGCGCTGTCCCCGACCGGGCGGTGCCGTTCGTTCGACAGCGCCGGTGACGGGATCGCGCTCGGCGAGGGCGTCGCGGCCGTCGTGCTCAAGCGACTGTCCGACGCGCAGCGCGATGGCGACCGCGTCTACGCGGTGGTCAAAGGACTCGGCGGGTCCAGCGACGGACGGGCCCTGGGCCTGACCGCGCCCCGGGCGGCCGGCCAGCGGCGGGCCCTGGACCGCGCGTACCGGCAGGCCGGGGTGTCGCCGGCGCAGGTCGGCCTGATCGAAGCACACGGCACCGGCACGGTGGTCGGCGACCGTACCGAGCTGGAGACGCTGACCACGGTGTTCAGCGAGGCGGGTGCCACGCCCGGCAGCTGCACCCTCGGGTCGGTCAAGTCGCAGATCGGGCACACCAAGTGCGTGGCCGGTCTGGCCGGTCTGATCAAGGCCACGCTCGCGCTGTACACCGGGGTCCGGCCGCCCACCCTGCACGTGACCCGGCCCAACCCGGCCTGGCACCCCGAACGGAGCCCGTTCGCCTTCGAGACCTCGGCGCGGCCCTGGGCGGCACCGGCCCGCGAACGCGTCGCCGGGGTCAGCGCCTTTGGGTTCGGCGGCACCAACTTCCACGCGGTGCTCAGCGCCTACGCCGACGCACCCGAACCGCGACACGCCCGCGACGAATGGCCGGCCGAGCTGTTCTGCTTCCGGGCCGGCGACCGGGCCGGCACCCACCAGGCGATGCGGGTACTACTGGACACCATCGACACCCGCGACGCCCTGGGCCGGCGTTGGCGGTTGCGCGACCTCGCCGCCGCCCAGTCCCGCCAGGCTGAGAACCGGTCCGGCCCGGTGCAGGTCGCCATCGTCGCCAGTGACCTTGACGATCTGGCCGGATTGCTGAGCCGGGCGATCGCCGGCGAGCACGATCCGGCGCGTGGGCTGTTCCAGCCGGCTGAGCCACCGGGCGCGGACGGTAAGGTCGCCTTCCTCTTCCCGGGCCAGGGCAGCCAACGCCCGGGCGCGTTGGCCGACCTGTTCGTCAGCTTCCCCGAGCTGCAGCGGTTCCTAAGCATCGGCCGTGACTACGTCGAACCGCTCTTCCCACCGGCCGCGTTCGACCCCGAGTACGACCGGGGTCAACAGGACAGGGTCCGGGACACCCGGATCGCCCAGCCGGTGCTCGGCATCGGTGGGCTCGCCGTGCACCACCTGCTCGGTCGGCTGAACATCCGGCCGGACCTGGCCGGCGGGCACAGCTACGGCGAACTGGTGGCGCTGTGCGTCGCCGGCGCATTCGAGGATCGGACACTGCTCGAGCTGAGTCGCCGGCGCGCCGACGCGATCCTGACGGCCGCTGGCAACGATCCCGGCACGATGGCCGCAGTGGCGGCCACCGCCGAGCAGATCGGTGAGGTGCTGTCCGGGGCCGGGCTGGCCGGTCAGGTGGTGCTCGCCAACCACAACGGCCCGCGGCAGGTGGTGGTCTCCGGCCCGACCCCGGCGGTGCGTCGCGCGGTGTCCGTACTCAAGGAGAAAGGTCTGTCTGCCCGGCCGATCGCGGTGGCCTGTGCGTTTCACAGCCCGGTGGTCGCCGACGGCGTCACCGCCTTCAGATCCATCCTCGACGGTCATCCGGTGGCTGCCCCCAGCCTCCCTGTCTGGTCCAACCGCACCGCCCAGCCCTACCCGGGTGGTGCAGACCAGATCCGCGACGAACTCGCCGCGCAGATCGGCGCCCCGGTGCGGTTCGTCGACCAGATCGAAGCGATGTACGCCGCCGGAGCCCGCGTCTTCGTCGAAACCGGTCCCGGCCAGGTACTCACCCGGCTGGTCGACGCCGTCCTGGGTGAGCGCCCTCACGTGGCGGTGGCCTGCGACGGTCGGCGGGCGGACGGACTACGTGGCTTTCTCTCCGCCGTCGCCGAACTGGCCTGCGCCGGGGTCCCGGTGCAGACCGACTGGCTCTACCGCGGCCGGCGAGTTGCCGAGATCGCGTCCGCCCCGCCGCCGTCGCGTCCGGTCTGGACAGTCGACGGGCAGCTGGTACGCGACCAGCATGGCCGGCCGCTGCCCGGCGGCATGACGCCTCCCCGACAAATCAAGGAGCTGTTGATGAGTGCATCCACCGAGGCCGGAAACGGTCGTGGTCTCGGCAACGTGTCCGGCAACGGGCATAATCCAAGCAACGGGCATGGCAACGGTGTGGCCCATGTGCCCGGCAACGGGATCAGCCACCTCCCAGCTGCCGATGCCGGGGTCCGGCCCGTCCCCGCAGCCGGCTACCGGGACGGGCGCGACGAACTGATCAGCGAGTTTCTGCGAACGAGTCGGGAACTGATCGCCTCCCAGCGGGACGTGATGTTGGCGTACTTCGGGGAGCAGCCCCCGGCCGGCAACGGGTGGGTCGGGCCTGCGGCATATCCGTCGGTGGTGGCTCAGCCGGCGATCGCCGCGCCGAGCAGCTACCCCGAGGTGTCCGCGCCGACCAGCGCACCCCGGGTGACCGATCTGCCGGCCATCCCGGCGTCGCCTGCCGACCCGACGCCTCCGGCGGCACCCGCCGCCCAGGCTGCTCCGGCGGCACCCGCCGTCTGGCCCGCTCCACCAGTGCGCGAGGACGTGCCGGCGGCCACGACGGTCCACAAGACCCCCGCACCGGCTGTCGCCGCCACGTCGGTGGCGACCCCCACGGATCCCGTGTCGACGGCAGCGACGGTCGCGGTACGGCAGGCGGCTGTGTCGGTGGGGGTGGCGCAGTTCCAGGAGGCGATTCTGGAGGTGTTGAGTGAGCGGACCGGGTATCCGGTGGATTTGATTGAGTTGGATTTGGATCTTGAGGCGGATCTGAGTATCGATTCGATCAAGCGGGCTGAGGTTGCTGGTGAGGTGGCGACCCGGTTGCGGTTGTCGGTGGATGGTGACGAGTCGGAGTTGGAGGAGCTGGTTCGGGCTCGGACGGTGCGCACGATGGTGGCGTGGTTGGCCGAGAAGATGGCGGCTGATCAGGCACCTGAGGCGGCACCGGCGGCATCTCCGGCCGAATCACCGGCGGCCGTCCCGACCACGGCCACCGCGCCGGCCGTCCCGACCACGGCCACCGCGCCGGCCGTCTCGGCGCCCGCTGTGTCCATGTCGCCTTCGGCGGCCGGGCCGGCGGCTGTGTCGGTGGGGGTGGCGCAGTTCCAGGAGGCGATTCTGGAGGTGTTGAGTGAGCGGACCGGGTATCCGGTGGATTTGATTGAGTTGGATTTGGATCTTGAGGCGGATCTGAGTATCGATTCGATCAAGCGGGCTGAGGTTGCTGGTGAGGTGGCGACCCGGTTGCGGTTGTCGGTGGATGGTGACGAGTCGGAGTTGGAGGAGCTGGTTCGGGCTCGGACGGTGCGCACGATGGTGGCGTGGTTGGCCGAGAAGATGGCGGCTGATCAGGCACCTGAGGCGGCACCGGCGGCATCTCCGGTGCAGCCGGCCGGATCCGGCCCGGACAGCGGTACGGCCCCACGTCGACTCGTCGCCCGGCCAGTTCCCGCCACCGGCGCGGTCGTCGCGCCGGAGACGCTCGCCGGCACCCGGTTCCTGATCACCGGCGGGTCGCCGGCCCTGGCACCGCTGGCCGAGCAGCTCGCCCAGCACGGCGCGGCAGGCGCCACCGGATCGATTCACGCCGGTGGGTCGGACCAGGTGGCCGGCTACGACGGCGTGATCATCCTGGACGGGCTGAGTGACAGCGGCGGGTCGCTACTGCCCGGCAGCTTCCCGTTCATCAAGCAGGCCCTCGCGGCGGGCGTGCGGTGGCTGGTCGCCGCCGGCACCGCCGGTCCGCGAACCGACGGATTCGCCGGCCTGTTCCGGACCATCCAACGGGAGTACCCGCAGGTTTCGGTGACCTATCTGGAGGCACCGGCGGGCGCCGACCACACCCAGCTTGCCACCGGCCTGGTCACCGAACTGCTCAGTGGCGGACGGACCCCGATCGTCACCTGGTCGGCGACCGGCCGGCAGACC
The DNA here is from genome assembly GCF_048060245.1 of Micromonospora sp. LOL_014. Lineage (NCBI taxonomy): Bacteria > Bacillati > Actinomycetota > Actinomycetes > Micromonosporales > Micromonosporaceae > Micromonospora > Micromonospora sp. LOL_014. The sequence goes on along the minus strand of NZ_JBHMIP010000007.1, from coordinate 179,302 downwards.
GTCGACCTGGCCGCGGTCGATCTCGGCCCGCTCGCCGCAGGCGGTGCCGGACCGGCCGGTGACGGTGTCGCCGAGACCCAGGCGATCGGTCTGGACCAAGACTCGGTGGTGGTGCTCGTCGGTGGTGCCCGGGGCATCACTCCGTGGTTCGCCCGTACTCTGGCCGCCGCCAGCCGATGCCGCATCGAGCTGATCGGCCGTACCCCGCTGCCGCAGGAGGCGGAGTCCCCGGCGCTGGCCGTTGCGGCGGACAAGCCGGCGTTGCGGGCCGCGCTGGTCGCCCAGGGGATGCGCGCACCGGCGGAAATCGACCGCACGGCCACCGCGATCCTGGCCGCCCGCGAGGTCCGCGCGACCCTGGACGAGCTGCGGGAACTCGGCAGCCAGGTGCGCTACCACAGCCTCGATGTCACCGCCGCCGACGCCACCCGGCAACTGCTCAAGGAGATCCAGGGTCAGCACGGACGGATCGACGGCCTGGTCTACGCGGCCGGCCGGATCGAGGACAAGCTGATCGCCGAAAAGGATCCGGCGTCGTTCGCCCGGGTGTTCCAGACGAAGGTGCAAGGTGCGGTGACGGTGCTCGACGCGCTGCGCGACGGCTCCGATCCACGCTTCGTGGTGCTGTTCGGCAGCATCGCGGCCGCGTACGGCAACCGGGGTCAGAGCGACTACGCCGCCGCCAACGACGCGCTCGACCGGATCGGTGGCCGGTGGGCGGCCGGCACCGGGGTACGTTGCCTGACCGTGCACTGGGGTCCGTGGGCGCCGGGCTCGGTGCACGGCGGGATGGTCAGCGCCGAGCTGAGCCGGGAGTACGCCCGCCGGGGCATCGACCTGATCGATCCCGAGGAGGGCGCGCTGAGTCTGCTACGCGAGCTCGCCTGGGGTGACCGGGCGGTCACCTCCGTGGTCTACACCGCCTCGGGATGGTGAACCAGATGTCGGACCTGAACGACCCACACCAGACGATCGCCATCGTCGGCATGGCGGCGCTGATGCCGGGCGCCCCCGACCTGGACGCCTACTGGCGCAACCTGGTCGACGGCGTCGACGCCATCACCGACGTGCCGGCGCACCGCTGGGACGAGGAGTTCTACGATCCCGACCAGGCGCACCGCCCCGACCGGATGTACTGCCGGCGTGGTGGGTTCGTCGACGACCACGCGAGCTTCGAGCCGCTGCGCTTCGGCATCATGCCGACCTCGATCGGCGACATCGAGCCGGACCAGCTGATCACCCTGCAGGTCGCCGCCGCCGCCATCGACGACGCCGGTGGCCAGGACCGGCTGCCGGACCGGGACCGGATCGGCGTCCTGCTCGGCCGGGGCGGGATCCTGAGTCCGGCCCAGGCCCGCTACGCCCAGCGGGTCCGGATGTCCAGCCAGGTCATCGGCATCCTCAAGGAGCTGATCCCGGACCTGCCGCCGGAGAGCCTCGACCGCGTCCGGCGCAAGTTCGACGAACGGCTCGGGCCGCAGCAGCCCGAAGGCACGATCGGGCTGGTGCCCAACCTCGCAGCCTCCCGGGTGGCGAACCGGTTGAATCTGCGCGGCCCGTCCTACACCATCGACGCCGCCTGTGCCTCGTCGCTGATCGCGGTCGACCAGGGCGTGACCGAACTGCGGGCCGGCCGGTTGGACGCGGTGCTCGCCGGCGGTGTGCACCACGTGCACGACATCAGCTTCTGGTCGGTGTTCAGCCAGCTCCGGGCGCTGTCCCGGCAGGGTGAGATCCGTCCGTTCGACTCGTCGGCGGACGGCCTGCTGATCGGTGAGGGCACCGGGATCGTGGTGTTGAAACGACTTGCCGACGCGCTGGACGCCGGTGACCGGGTGTACACGGTGATCCGCGGCAGCGGCGTGTCCAGTGACGGCCGGTCGGCGAGCATGTTCAACCCGGCGAGCAGCGGACAGTCGCTGGCCATCCGGCGGGCCTGGCAGGCCGCCGGCCTGGATCCGACCGCGCCGGACGCGCTCGGCCTGCTGGAGGCGCACGGCACCGGAACGCCGACCGGGGACGCCGCCGAACTCGTCACCGTCGCCGAGGTGTTCGGCGGGTACCAGGGCGGGCCGCGGCCGGTGATCGGCTCGGTCAAGTCGATGATCGGGCACACCATGCCGGCAGCCGGGATCGCCGGCCTGATCAAGGCGACCCTCGCCGTGCACCGGGGCGTCCTGCCACCCACCCTGCACTGCGGGCAGCCCCGCGAGGAGATGGCCGCGACCCGGTTCGCGCCGATCGCCGCCGCCCAGCCGTGGGAGAGCGACGGACCACGCCGCGCCGGGGTCAACGCGTTCGGCTTCGGTGGGATCAACGCCCACCTGATCGTCGAGCAGCCGCCGTCCGCCCCGTCCGCCTGGGCGGCCGTGCCGAACGGTACGGCCGGGCAGCCGGCCCGCCCGGCCCGCGTCGAGGTCGAGGAAGCGGACCAGGTACTGTGGCTGGCCGCCGACGACCCGGCCGGCCTCGCCGCGCTGCTGGACCGCGACGATTCGCTGGTACGGCGCGAGGGTGCCGCGTTCGCCGACGGACCGCAGGCGCACGCCGCGCCGCCGTGCCGGATCGGTGTGGTGGACCCGACCGACAAGCGGCTGGCCACCGCCCGGCGTGCGGTGAGCCGGGGGGAGCCCTGGCGGGGTGCCCGGGACATCTGGTTCACCACGGCTCCGCTGCTGACCGCCGGCGGGAAGCTGGCGTTCGTCTTTCCCGGGCTGGAGGCCGAGTTCACGCCGCGTACCAAGGATCTGGCCGCGCACTTCGGGCTCGCGGACCGGGAGTGGTCCGCGGCCGACCTGGGTCGGCACGGTGCCGGCCTGATCGAAGTGGGAAAGTTCCTCGACGAGGTGCTCGGCCGGATCGGCATCCAACCGGACGCGGTCGCCGGGCACAGCATCGGTGAATGGTCCGCCGCGGCGGTGAGCGGGCAGGTCAGCACCACCGACATGGACGGTTTCCTCAAACTGTTCGACGCCGACTCGGTGGCGGTGTCCGGCTATGTCTTCGCGGCCGTCGGTGCCGGTGCCAACCAGGTGACGCCGGTGCTCGGCGGCTATCCGGGAGTTGTCCTGTCCCACGACAACGCGCCCGCGCAGTCAGTGGTCAACGGCCCGGAGGAGCAGGTCGACCGACTGATCGACGAGCTGCGTCGGCGCAACGTGCTGTGCCAGAAGCTGCCGTTTCGGTCGGCCTTCCACACTCCGGCGTTCGCCGACGGGCTGCGGTCGATCGGCATCGCCCTGCAGTCCTGGCGGGTGCATCCGACCACGGTCCCGGTCTGGTCGGCGACCCTGGCGGCGCCGTTCCCCGCCGACGAGCAGCAGGTCAACCAGATCTTCGTCCGGCACATGATGGAGCCGGTCTGGTTCCGGCAGTTGACCGCCGCGATGTACGACGCCGGGTTCCGGGTCTTCCTGCAGGTCGGCGCGGGACAGTTGGCGTCGTTGGTCAGCGACAATCTGCGGGGTCGGGAACATCTCGCGATGCCGGTCAACGTGGGTCACCGTACCGGTCTCGATCAGTTGCGCCGGGTGGCCACCGCGTTGTGGGTGGAGGGCGCGGCACCGGACCTGCGGGCGCTGCGGCCACCCGCCGCCCCGGCGACGCCGGCACCGGCTGCCCCGGCGGCACCACCGCGCCGGGGGCCGAAGATCCAACTGGACCTGGGTGGCCCGTTGGTGCGCCTCGGGCCGGGTGCCGACACCCTGCTCGGCCTGGCCGATCTGCCGTCACACCGGCCGTCCACTCTGCCGGTCGCCGGGGGCCAACCGTCGGCCACCGCCGCCGCCACACAGGAGGTCCCCGCGCCGCCTGCTGAACCCAGGCCACCGGCGTACGCCGAATCGCCGGCGGAAACCGAGCCGTCGGCCGCTGCCCAGCCGTCGGCAGCATCCGAGCCGTCGGCCGGTTCGCTCACCGCGTTGCACCGGCTCGCCAGCCGGTCCAAGGCCGCCGCCGAGCTCGCCGCGCTGTTGCGGGACACCGCGGACGGCGCAGTGACCGTGCTGGACGCCGCCACCCGACCCGCCGGCCCGGCCCCGGTGTCAACGGCCCCGGTGTCAACGGCCCCGGTGCCGACGGCCGCCCCACCGCCCCGCACCGAGATCGCCCGGACCACCCTGCGGGTCTCCGTGCAGACCATGCCGTACCTGCTCGACCACTGCTTCTTCGTGCAGCCGGAGGACTGGCCGAACCCGGAGGACCGGTGGCCGGTGGTGCCGGCGACGACCGTCGTGCACCACATGATGGACGCCGTCGCACAGGCTGTCCCCGGTCTGCGGGTGGTCGGTGTGCGCGACGCCCGGTTCAACCGGTGGACCATCGCGGCACCGGCGCAGGACGTCGAGATCGTCGTACGGTCGGCCGGCCCGGACTCGTACGCGGTGAACTTCGGCAGCTTCGCCCGGGCGACGGTCGACGTGGCCGCCGACTATCCGGCCCCGGTGAGCGAACCGTGGACCCATGACCCGGCCACCGAGACCGCTCCCCGGATCAGCGCCGAGGAGATGTACGCGGAGCGGTTGATGTTCCACGGTCCCCAGTTCCACGGGGTGACCACGGTGCACGCCCTCGGCGAGATGCACGTACGCGGCGTGGTCACCGCGCCCGTCCCGCCGGGTGCCCTGCTGGACAATGCCCTGCAGCTGATTGGGAACTGGCTCATCACCACCCAGCCGGTGCGCACCGTGGCGCTGCCGGTCGGTCTCGGCCACGTCCGGTTCTTCGGCCCGCCGCCCGAGCCCGGCACGGCTTTCGAGTGCGTCGCCCGGGTCCGATCGATCGACGACACGCAACTGGTCGCGGACACCCAGCTGTCCGTCGGCGGCCGGGTCTGGGCGCAGATCGACGGCGCGGTCGACCGTCGGTTCGACAGCCACCCGCAGGCACGTCCGGCGGAACGATTCCCGGAACGTCACCCGATGTCGGTCCGTCAGCCGGATGGGTGGACCGCGGTGTTCGACTGCTGGACCGATCTGGTCACCCAGTCGATGGCCGCGCGCGGCATCCTCGGTACCGCCGCGTCCGCCGACTACGAGCGGCAACCAGGGAAAACCCGCAAACAGTGGCTGCTCGGCCGGATCGCGGCGAAGGACGCGGTGCGGTTCCGACAGTGGGACGCCGGGCACACCGAGGTGTACCCGATCGAGTTGACCATTGCCAACGACCCCAACGGCCGGCCGCGTGCCGACCTGCGTCCCGGCCGGGACCTGCGGGAGTGCGACCTGTCCCTGGCGCACTGCGCCGAAGCCGCCGTGGCGATCGCCGGCCCGGCCCGGCTGACGCCGGACGGCCCCGGCGTCGGTATCGACATCGTCGAGGTCACCGACCGGCCGGACAGCACGGTCGACTACGCCCTGTCCGGTGCGGAGGTCGCGTTGCTCGACCAGGTCAGTGCCGGCAGCGACCGGTGGTTCTGGTTCGCCTGTTTCTGGGCGGCCAAGGAGGCTGCCGGCAAGGCGGAGGGGACCGGGCTGGACGGAGCGCCCCGCCGGCTACGGGTGGCCGCCGTCGACGCCGGCACCCTGCTGATCGAGGCTCCCTCCGGCAGGTCCTACCGGGTCACCTGCCGGAGCCTGGAGAACCCGCCCGACCTGCCGCAGCGACGCTACGTCGTTGGTTGGACCTGGGGCCCGGAAGAACCTACCCGGTAGGCCCCGAGAACGGCCCGATCGACCTGCCGAGAAAGCCGATCGACGTCCTGACAAGGAGACCCGCATCATGCCCGCCGACCACGACACCATCCTGACGGAGATCTCGCAGATGCTGCGCGCGGTGCTGCCCGGCATCGATCCGGACGAGGAGATCACGATGGACACCAGCTTCCGGGACGACCTGGAGATGGAAAGCATCGACGTCATCTCGCTCGCCGGGCGGCTGCAGGCCCGGTACGGCGACTCGGTCAACTTCGCCCAGTTCGTTGCGGGGCTCGACGTGGACTCGCTGCGCGCGCTGCGGGTCGGCGAACTGGTCGAGCACATCGCCGCCGCGCTGGACAGCCCGCCGGCCAGCGTGGCGCAGGTGGCCGGCCAGTGACGATGATCCAGGTCAACGGCCTGGTGACGCATGTCCAGGAACTCCCACCGGTGGCTGCCGACCCGGCCGCCGGGGGAGTGGCCGCCGCTGCGGATGCCGGCCCAGGCGGCGAACCTGGTGCCGGCCCGGCGGTCGGCACAGCGGCCGAATCGTCGGCCGGCCGACCGGTCGCGGTCCTGATCCACGGTATCGGGCCGGACAGCCTGGCCAGCTGGTATCTCAGCCTGGCACATCCACTGGCCGACGCCGGATTCCGGGTGATCATGTACGACCTGCGGGGCCACGGACGGACCGAGCGGCCGCCGGCCGGCTACCGGTTGGACGACCTGGTCGACGACCTGGCCGCGCTGCTGGACCGGCTCGGTGTCGATGCGCCGGTGCACCTGCTGGGCAACTCGCTGGGCGGTTCCATCGCCTTCGGGTACGCGGCCCGCCACCCGGACCGGGTCGCCTCGCTGGTCGCGGTGGAGTCGGCGCCGGCCACCGCCAAGTGGCTCGCCCGGGTGGGCCGTCAGCTGGAGCGGGCCGCGCAGCCGGACGGCGACGGCGAGCCGCCGGCGCTGACTACCCGCGGGGGTGAGCGGGGCGCCCGGTACGCCGCGGCGGTCCGCCGGCTCGTCGCCACCACTACCGCGGGCCGGGACCTGCCGGCCAGCACACCCGCCGACCCGGCCGCGCTACGGGCGATCACCTGCCCGGTGCTCGGAATCTTCGGTAGCGACTCGTCCGCCGCCGATCTGGCTCCGGCGCTGGTGCGACTGCTGCCGCAGACCGAGCTGGTGGTCGTCCCTGGGCACCGGCACGCGGTGCTGGTCACCGCCCGCGACCAGGTCCGGCGCCAGGTATCGCCCTGGCTCGCCCGGCACATCGCCGACACCGGTCAGCCCGCCTTGCGCGGTTGACGTCGTCGTTCCACCAGGAGGTTTCGATGCAGTTCGAGGCGCCCGGACGGGCGATCATCATCAGCAGTGGGCGGTGTGGTTCCACCCTGCTGTCCGACCTGATCGTCGAGGAGCCGGCGACCCTGTCGGTCCAGGAGTTCTTCATGGCCACCCCGTCATGGGCGAAGGCCGGGGAGCCGATCACCGGGGCGGCGTACTGGCAGGTGCTGAGCAGCCCGAAGCCGGAGCTGACCACGCTGTTCGCCATCGGCCTGCCGCCGAAGGAGGTGCGTTACCCGGCGGACGGCAAATGGGCCGGCAACCTGACCGAGCTGCCGCAACTGCTGGCGATCACCCTGCCGAAGCTCACCGACGACCCGGACGGTCTGTTCGACCAGCTCGCCAACCAGGTGCCGGACTTCCCCGAGCAGCCGTTCGGTGACCATCACCGGATGTTCCTGGACCTGCTCACCCGGTTGACCGGCCGGCGGCGTTGGGTGGAGCGGTCCGGCGGGTCCAGCCAGATCGCCCCGTACCTGCTGCGGTCGTTCGCGGACACCCGGATCGTCTACCTGACCCGCAACTGGGCGGACACCGCCCGGTCGATGAGCCGGCACTCGTCGTTCCAGCTCATCCAGCTGCGCCTGGAGTTCGTCTCCCGGTGCGGCGTGGACCCCTTCCAGATGGGCCCGGAGCAGCGGGTGCCGGCAGAACTCGAGCACCTGCTACCTGGCCGGATCACCGCCGACCTGCTTCGCGAGCGGGGCGAAGACAGCACCCGCTACCTCGGGCTCTGCGCGTTCATGGCGGCGCAGGCCGAGCAGGCGCTCGCCGACAATCCGCCAGCGCACCTGTTCACGATGACCTACGAGGACCTGGTCGCCGACCCGGAGCCGCAGCTGGCCCGGCTCGGTGAGTTCCTGGAGTTCGACGACCCGTCCGGCTGGGCCCGACAGGTCGCCGGCCGGGTGGGCAAGGGTGGCTCGGTACGGCAGACCGCCGCCGTGTGACCCGGAGCCATCCCGCACCAGTCAGCCACAGTAGAGGGAGAGAGTGTTTGATGCGTAGGTTGTGCCCATCCGCGAGCCGGTCGGTCGCCGCCGCCGTGTTCGCCGGGCTGCTTCTGGCCGCCGGCCCGGCCGCCGCCGCACCGGTGGCCGGTACCGAGTCGGCAGCCACCACCGACGGTAGGCACGGTGGACACCACGGCGGGACCCGCTACCAGAGCACCCTGTTGGCCAAGGCGTCGGCCGACGAGTGTTTCGTCGACATCGGTGTCGACTATCCGCCGGGACCGCCCTGCGAGGCAGGGCAGCCCAAGGTCAACCAGGCCTACGTCTGGGGACTGACCCGCTACAAGGACCGGTTGTGGTTCGGCACCGGCGCCAACCCCAACTGCCTGACCAGCGGCAACAACCTGCGCAACACACAGCCGACGCGCAACGACGACTGGGTCTGCGAGTACGGCCAGAGCCAGATCGCCCGCGCCAACCCGGACCTGCCGCCGACCGTCGGTGACCACCGGGCCCCCCGGGTGTACACCTACGACCTGAAGCGGCGCAGCATGGTCGAACGCACCGCCGACCTGCGCGGCGCCTCGCCCGATGACGAGGCCCGCCTGCTGCGGACCGTCGGCTTCCGGGCCGCCGGTAACCACCGCGGCGTGGTGCTGCTTGGTGGTCCGGCGCTCGGTGCCACGATCAACCTGTTCGCGTTCGAAGCCGACACCGGCGCCTATCTCGGCTCGCGAAACTTCACCGAGTACGGCAACATCCGGCACTTCGTCATCGCCGACGGCGAGATGTACGCCGGAGTCGGGGTAGGCCCCAACGGTGGCCAGCGCGGGCTGGTGTTGCGGTGGACCGGCAGCAAGTCCGACCCGTTCAGCTTCCTGCCGGTGGCGGACCTGCCGGCTCAGGCGGTCGACCTGACCGTGCACCGGGGCCGGATTTTCGTCACCACCTGGCCGGGTGCGGAGGACACCCAGTCGTTCGGACCGGGACCGGTGTCACCGACCGCCGGCATCGCCGACGAACCCACCGACGAGGACCCGATTCCGCTCAACATCGCCGGGGTCTGGATGAGCCCGAAGCTGTCCGCGAACGGACCCGGCCTGGACAGCCGAGACGTCGACCGGTGGACCCGGGTGTGGCACGTCATGGAGTACGAGCCGGATCCAGTAATCGCCCGCACCTACGGGCTGGGTGGGCTCGCGTCCTACGGTGGCTACCTCTACTGGGGGACCATGCACGTGCCCTTCAAAGCGACGACGGTGCATCTGGCGGTGTATCCGCCGACCGACGAGCAGGGGATACGGGACTCGGTGCGCAACACCCAGCGTGCAATCGGCGTCTTCCGGGGCAGCTTCGGCCACGGCCATCATCACGGCCACGGCCAGCGCGGTGGCGGCCGCGGTGACCGGGTCGACCTGCTGTACGGCGCCAGTGCGCTACCCGCCTACGACCCGCAGGCCGGCGACGGCGCCGGCGTCTGGGCCAGCACCTCGACCGGGTACACCCCGCTTTACGGGGCGTCCGGGTTCGACAACCCGACGCTCAACTACACCTGGAAGATGGTCGTCGCCGGTGGCCGGCTCTATGTCGGCACGATGGACTGGAGCTACCTGGCGAAGGAGCTGCAGCAGGATGAGCCGGTGCCACCGGTCGACGCCGCTCGCGCTGGTGACGACGAAGATGAAGAAGTGGAGCTGGCCTTCGGCGCCGATCTCTGGGTCTTCGAGTCGCCGCACCGGCCGGCGAAAATGGTGGACAACGCCGGTCTCGGGAACTACCTCAACTACGGCGTCCGTAGCATGGTGGTGGACGGGTCCACGGTATACCTCGGTATGGCCAACCCGATGAATCTGCGGACAGATCCGACAGATGACGTCCCTGAGGGCGGCTGGGAGTTGATTCAGTTGACTCCGAAACAACACCACCACTAAGAGAAGCAGGTGAGCAATGTCGCGGTTCCGACGCCGGTCGGCGGTTCTGATCGTCACGGGAGTTCTCGGGGCACTCGTCGCAGGCTGCACGTCGGCGCCGGACCCGGCACCGCCGACATCGGGCACCACCCCGCCGTCCGTGGCCGGCGGGGTGGTCGCTCCGGTCGACACCCCGCCGGTCGGCTCGTCGGCCGGGTCGATCAGCGTCGACGGCTACGAGCGGACCTACCGGGTGTACCGCCCGGCCGACGTCGCCGAGACGACGCCGGTCCCGGTCGTCGTCATGCTGCACGGTCTGCTCGGCAGCGGCCGGCAGGCCGAGTCCTGGTACGGCTGGAACGCCGTCGCCGACCAGCACGGCTTCGTCGTGGTCTATCCGGACTCGCGTAACCGGGCGTGGGCGGTGACCGAGGAGTGCTGCGGTGCTTCCGCGCGCGACGGTGTCGACGATGTGGGGTTCGTCCTCACCCTGGTGGAGTCGCTCGGGCAGCGGCTTTCCTTCGACCCCGACCGGCACTACCTCGCCGGCATGTCCAACGGCGGCATGCTCGCCTATCGGATCGCCTGCGACAGTTCGACGTTCGCCGCGGTGACCGGGGTGGCGACGACCATGCTCGGTGACTGCCCGGCCCCGGAGCCGATCTCCGTGCTGCACATCCACGGCACCGGCGACGAGACGATCCCGTACACCGGCGGCCCGGGGCGCCGCGACGGCGCCGGCAACGGCCGGGTGCCGGACAAGGTCGACGGCCCCGCCGTACCGGACCTGGTCGGCCGGTGGCGGCAGATCGACGAGTGTGATGCCGCGCGGACCGCCACTGATAGGAGTGTCACCACCTCGATGGCGGACTGCGCCGCAGGCCGCGGCGTCACCCTGATCACCATCGACGGTGCCGGGCACCAGTGGCCCGGCTCCGAGATGACTGCGGCGGGCCGGCTGCTCGGCCTGGACCCGCCCGCCACCGAACTGGACGCCACCGCGACCAGCTGGCAGTTCTTCGCCTCGCATCCCAGACCCGCCTGAGCAGGAGAGAGATGTCCAGTACCGGCACCCACCCGTTGGTCGACGGTCCCGACGCCGACGCGGCACCGGCCGCCCCGGCACCGGCCACCCCGCCCGGCTACGGACCGGCGGTCGAGGTCGTCGACCTGGTCAAGCGGTACCCGGGCCAGGACCGCAACGCCATCGACTCGCTGTCGTTCGCGGTCCGACCCGGTGAGGTCTTCGGTCTGCTCGGGCCCAACGGCGCCGGCAAGTCGACCACGGTGGGCGTGCTCACCACGACGATCCGGGCCAGCTCGGGTACGGCGCGGGTGGACGGCGTCGACGTCGTCCGGCACCCGGTGGCGGCCCGGACCCGGTTCGCCGTGGTGCCGCAGTACAACAACCTGGACCGGGCGTTGACGCCCCGGCAGAACCTGCTCAGCCACGCCGCGTACCACGGGGTTCCCCGGGCCGAGCGGCGCCGCCGGGCCGACCGGTTGCTGACCGAGTTCGGGCTGGACAAGCAGGCCGACTCGCGGGTCGACTTCTTCTCCGGCGGCATGTCCCAGCGTCTGATGATCGCTCGGGCGCTGATGCACGACCCCCGGGTGGTCTTCCTCGACGAACCGACCAACGGGCTGGAGCCGCAGGCCCGGCTGCTGATCCGGGCCCGGATCCGGCAGCTGCGCGAGCGTGGGGTGACCGTCGTGCTGACCAGCCACGAGATGACCGAGGTGGCGGAGCTGGCCGACCGGGTGGCGATCGTCGACCACGGCCGGCTGCTCACCCTGGACACCCCGGCGAACCTGGTACGCGGGGTCGCCGGCCGGGCGGTGCTGGACCTGGCCGTGCGCCCCGGGCCGGGGGACGGTGCGACTGGTCTGCTCGCCGCGCTCACCGCACTCGACGGGGTCCGTACCGGCGAGGTCACCACCGGCGGCGCGGCCGCCCCCGGCCCGGCGGGTCGTGGCGGTCCGGGGCTCGCCGGGCTGGCCGCCGATCCACGGATCGCGGCCCGGATCGCCGCCGCCAGGTCCGATCCCCGGAAGGCCGCGAAGCTCGCCGCCGCCCGCAATGATCCACGGTTCGCCGCGTTGTTCGCCGCCGCACCGGCGGCTGCGGCCGACGGACCGGCGGGCGAGATCCGGCTGCGGCTGCACCTCGACGCCGACCCCGCCGCCGTGCTCGGTCCGGCGTTGACGGTGTTGACCGGCCGCGCGGCCCAGCTGACCGACGTGCACATCGGCAAGCCCGGCCTGGAGGACATCTTCCTGAGCCTGACCGGTAAGGAGATCCGTTGAGCCTGGCCGAGGTCACCCCCGTACCGTCGTCGGACGCCACCGCGTCGTCGGTACCGCCCGCGCCACCGCCCGCGCCACCGCGACCACCGGTGGCGCGGGCCTTCGGCGCGATCCTGTGGCGGGACCTGTTCGTCGCCGGCAAGGACATCTGGTTCGTCCTCGCGCAGGTGCTGATGACCCCGCTGTTCATGCTGTTCATCTTTACCCAGGTGCTGACCATGCAGGGCATCGTCGGTGCCGGGTTCGCCGACATCCTGCTGCCCGGTACGGTCGCCCTTGCCACCTTCACCACCGCGCTGCAGAGCGTGGCGGTACCACTGGTCAAGGAGTTCGGCTTCACCCGGGAGATCGAGGACCGGCTGCTGTCGCCGCTGCCGACGGCGCTGGTGGCGGTCGGCAAGCTGATGGTCGCCACGCTCCGTGGCCTGTTCGCTGCGGTGGTGGTCTACCCGCTCGGCGCGTTGGTCGTCGGGTCCGCACCGGGCGGCTGGTCGGCGCTGCCATTGTCCCTGGTGGTGGTGCTGCTGGCCGGCTGGGTCGGTGCGGCGCTGGGCATGACCCTGGCGACGGTGCTGCCGTTGCAGCGCATCCAGGCCACCTTCTCGCTGTTCGTCACCCCGATCATCTGGACCGGGTGTGTGCACTATCCGTGGCAGCGGCTGGCCGAGATGCCGTGGTTCCAGGTGGCGACCGCGGCGAACCCGATGACGTACGCCGCGGAGGCGCTCCGCGCGGCGATGGCGCCGCACGTGACCCACCTGCCGATCAGTCTGTGCCTGCTGGTCCTGTCGGGGGTCGCGGTAGCGGCCACCGCCGCCGCGTTGTGGGCTTTCGCCCGGCGTGCCGTGCGGTGACGTCACGCCGCGCGGCGGCGGGCGGCCGGCTACCCGGCGGTCCGCGCGGTCAGTCGATCCGGTAGACCCGCCGTGCGGTGCCGGCGAAGACCGCCTGCCGATGCGGTCCGGGCAGCTCGGCGCAGGCGGCCCGGACCACCCCGAGCCAGCGCCGGTAGCCGGTGGCCAGCGTCGCCACCGGCCAGTCCCCGCCGAACCGGCACCGGTCCGGCCCGAACTGGCGCAACGTGTGCTCGAGGTAGGGCAACAGGTCTTGACCGAGCTAGCCACGGGACGACTCGGTGGCCAGCCCGGAGAGCTTGCAGACCACGTTCGGCAACTGCGCGACGCGGGTTGGGTCGTCGTGCCATCGCGCGCTGCCGCCGACGGCCACCGGTGGTTTACCGAGATGGTCCAGGACGAAGGTGACCTCGGGCGCCCGGGCCGCCAGGGCCGTCACCTCGGGCAGTTGGTGGTGTCGCACGCAGAGGTCGAAGCTGAGCCCGGCCTAGCCCAGCAGCCGGACTCCGGCGGTGACATCGTCGGTGGTGGTGAAGCCGTCGGCCTCGTCCTGGAGGTTGCGACGTACCCCGGTGAACAGCCGATGGCGGCGCAGCGCGGCGATCCTTGCGCCGGCGTCCCGCTCCAGCGGCACGTGGGCCACCACCGCCCGGAGCATCGGCCCTCCGGCAGCGAGCTGTTCGACCCAGTCGACCTCGGCGTCGGCGTCCGTGTCGGCCCGGCCGGCTTCGACGAACACCACCGCTTCGAGGTGGAAGCCGCCCGATCCGAGCCCGGCGGTGGCGGTCGAGAGGTCCGCTGGCAGGTAGCTGTGCCGTAGCCGGGGGACCTGTGCCAGCCACGGGTAGTCAAGCAGCCGTGGGTCCCACAGGTGCAGGTGGGAGTCGATGACCGTGACCGGCGGGTCACCCGACTGGTCGATCATCGTCGATGGCATGCCGCTCCTGCCGGACGGTCGGTGGACAGGACCATCCTGTCGCAACCGGACCTACGGGCAAAGAGCTGTCCGTCCGGCTGCCGTGGCGCGCTACGGCAGCCGGCCCGGGTCCCGGGCGAGAAGTCGGCCAGGCTTTGACTCGACTGATCCGGATTTACCGCCTCAACCGACGATTTATCAAGTTACCGTCGGTTGACGCGCTGGGCGGGAGGCGGCCATGACGGAGCAGACCACGACGGTGGGTACGGCACAGACGGCCCTGCCGCGCCCGGTGGCGCTGGGAGCCGACGGTGCCACCCCCGGCCCGGTCCGCCCCGCGGTACCGGGCAACTCGCTGACCCGGCTGCTGCGGACCACCGACGCCAAGCAGATCGGGCTGTTGTACCTCGGCACGTCCTTCGGCTACTTCGTGGCGGGCGGCGTCATGGCCCTGCTGATGCGGGCCGAGTTGGCCCGGCCCGGCATGCAGTTCCTCTCGCCCGAGCAGTACAACCAACTGTTCACCATGCACGGCACCATCATGATGCTGCTGTTCGCCACCCCGCTGGTGTTCGGGTTCGCCAACTACCTGGTGCCGTTGCAGATCGGTGCCCCGGACGTGTCGTTTCCCCGGCTCAACGCGCTGGCGTACTGGCTCTATCTGCTCGGTGGGCTGCTGGTCATGGGGGGATTCCTGACGCCCGGCGGCGCTCCCGACTTCGGCTGGTTCGCCTACACCCCGTTGAGCCGGATGGAGCACACCCCGGGCGTCGGCGCCAACATGTGGATCGTCGGTCTGGTCGTCTCCGGCCTCGGCACCATCCTCGGCTCGGTCAACCTGATCGCCACCATCATCACCCTGCGCGCGCCGGGAATGACGATGTTCCGGATGCCGATCTTCACCTGGAACATTCTGATCACCGCCCTGCTGGTGGTCCTGGTGTTCCCGCTGCTGGCGGCGGCGCTGCTGGCGTTGCTGGCGGACCGGCTGCTCGGCGCACACGTGTACGCACCGCAGACCGGCGGCCCGATGCTGTGGCAGCATCTGTTCTGGTTCTTCGGCCATCCCGAGGTGTACATCGTCGCCCTGCCGTTCTTCGGCATCATCAGCGAGGTCATTCCGGCCTTCGCCCGCAAGCCGATCTTCGGCTACAAGGGCCTGGTGGCTGCGACGATCGCGATCGCCGCGTTGTCGATGAGCGTCTGGGCGCACCACATGTTCGGCACCGGGCAGGTGCTGCTGCCGTTCTTCGCCATGCTCAGCTTCCTGATCGCGGTCCCTACCGGGATCAAGTTCTTCAACTGGATCGGCACCATGTGGAAGGGGCAGTTGACCTTCGAGACGCCGATGCTTTTCGCCGTCGGGTTCCTGGTGACCTTCCTGCTCGGCGGGCTGACCGGGGTGCTGCTGGCCAGTCCACCGATCGACTTCCACGTCACCGACACCTACTTCGTCGTGGCCCACTTCCACTACGTTCTGTTCGGTACGATCGTATTCGCGGCGTTCGCCGGAATCTATTTCTGGTTCCCGAAGATGACCGGACGACTGCTCGACGAAGGGCTCGGCAAGGCGCATTTCTGGACGATGTTCATCGGCTTCCACGCCACTTTTCTGGTCCAGCACTGGCTCGGCAGTGAGGGCTTTCCTCGCAGGTACGCCGACTACCTGCCGACCGACGGCTTCACCGTCCTGAACGCCATCGCCACCATCGGATCGTTCATCCTCGGGGCGTCCACGCTGTTCTTCATCTGGAACGTGTGGAAGTCGTACCGGTTCGGCGAGCAGGTGAGCGTGCACGACCCGTGGGGGTTCGGCAACTCGCTCGAATGGGCGACCACCTGCCCGCCGCCGCTGCGCAACTTCGACCGGTTGCCCCGGATCAGGTCCGAACGCCCGGCCTTCGAGGCCAAGTACGGTCTGTTCGTCGCGGATCTCGGTCGCGACCTGCCGCAGCGGGACACCGAGCCGCCGCAGCACCTGGTCGACGAACTGCACCGGGATCCGGCCGCCCACCGGATCGTCCCGCGTGGTCCGGCGCAGGGTCCGACCGACGTCGCCACCTTCGTACCGGACCCGGTGTCCGGTGCCCGGGCCGTCCAGGTGCCCCGGCCGGAACAGGTCCGTCGGCCCAGTTTCGAGCACACCACCGAACCGGAGAACACCCTCGGCGCCGAACGTGGTCCGCAGGAACGACGGTGGCGGCTTCCGTCCGCGGACGAGGACGAAAATTCCTGACCGACTCCGCGGTACGGCAGCAGCCGCCCGGCGACCGCCGGGCGGCTGCTGCCGTACCGGTTCCTGGTGCGTTAGCCTCCGATTTCTGGTCGCCATGACTGCCGTGGAACAGCCGAGGAGGCGTAGACATGTTCGAGGAAGTCGCGGGAATCCCCGCCCATCCACTGCTGCTGCACGCGGCGGTGGTCTTCGTCCCGCTGCTGGCGCTGCTGGCGGTCGGGTACGCCCTGGTCCCGTTCATCCGGGCGCACACCCGGTGGGTGCTGACCGTGCTGGCCATTGTGACGCCGATCGCCGCGCTGGTCACCAAGCTGTCCGGCGACGCGTTCCTCAACCGGATGGACACGGCCGGTCGGATCACCGAGAGCTTCCGGCCGGTGATCGAGGAGCACGAACAGTTGGGGAACCTGACGCTGCTCGCGTCGATCGTGCTGGCGCTCGCCACCCTGGCCCTGGTGTACCTGGTCGGTCCCCGGGTCGCCGCCGCGCACAGCGCGGTCGCCGCCGGGGCGCGTGGCAACGGGGTGCTGGTTCTGGTGATGAAGGGTTTGGTCGTCGTTGCGGCCGGGGTAAGTCTCTACTTAGTGGTGCGGGCCGGCGATTCGGGAGCAAAAGCCGTCTGGACCGGCTACTGATCGTCACCAGGTGCTGGTTGGCTGGGTCGGCCGTTACGGTGTCCGGATGCCGACCTAAGATTCCGGCCCGGCCAGTGAACTCTTCGCGCTGAATCGCCGTTGGTGGGGATATGGGCACCGGGGCGTGCTACGCCGGTGGCTATTCGGTGACGGAGGAAAAGTGACGGTAAGTGCACGTAGTGAAACTGTTCGGTCGGTACACGCGCCGAGTATCGGGCTGCTCGCCCAGATCACGGCCCTGCTGATCCTGGCGGCGACCAGTGGCCTCGGTGTGGCCGGCTGGTCGGCCGGACTGGTCTACGGCCTGGTGACCTGGGCGCTGCTCATCCGGGCGATGCAGCAGCCCGAGGTGGCCGGCTGGGGTCCGGCGGACAGCGTCACCCTGGCCCGGTGCACCCTGGTCGGCGCGGTGACCGCGCTGGTGGCCGACTCGTTCGTCGGTCCGGCCCCGGTCGCGCTGCTGGTGACCCTGGCCGCAGTGGCCCTGGTGCTCGACGGCGTCGACGGCCAGGTGGCCCGCCGTACCGGCACCTGTTCGCGGCTCGGTGCCCGGTTCGACATGGAGACTGACTCGGCGCTGGTCCTGGTGCTCAGCGTGTTCGTGGCCGCGTCGGTCGGCTGGTGGGTGCTGGCGATCGGGGTGTTCCGCTACCTGTTCGGTGCCGCCACCCGGTTGCTGCCCTGGCTGCGGGCACCGCTGCCGCCCCGGTTCAGCCGAAAGACGGTGGCCGCCACCCAGGGTGCCGTGCTCGTGCTGGCCGCCGCCGGGATCGCGCCGCCGGCGCTGGTCACCGCGTTGGTCGCCGGCGTGCTGGCCGCGCTGCTCTGGTCGTTCGGGCGGGACGTGCACTGGCTGTGGCGCGGCCGCGAACCGCAGGTCGACCGGTGGCAGGCGCTAGCCGGCTGACCCGCCCGGCAGCACCGCGTAGACGTCGCCCGAGTTGGCCGCGTGCGGCAGCGACCGAACATGATCGGCCATCTCCGCTTCCGACACCCACCGTCCGAAGGTCAGCCGCTGGCTCTCACCCAACGCGACGTCGAACCGGTAGTCGCCGAGCCCGGCCAACCGCCGCAGACAGCGCAGCGCCGTGTCCCGCTGGATCGTGGTGAACTCGAAGGACAGCGCCGGCAGCGGCCTGGACAATCCGACGAGCACGGTCTCCTCGAACCCCTCGACGTCGATCTTGACGAACGTCGGCCGGCCGTACTCGGCGACCAGTTGGTCGAGGGTCGTCGCCGGCACCTCGATCTCGCCGTCCCAGACCTGGTCCGACCAGCCGGCGGCACCGTCGGCGGCACCCACGAAGTCGGCCGACGCGGTGGAGACCGTGGGGTTGGCCGAGTTGATGTACATCCTTACCGCTCCGGCGGTGTCACCGCACGCCGCCGGCAGGACGGTCACCGCCGGATCGTCCGCGTAGACCAGCCGTACCGCGCGGGCACACAACGGCTGCGGCTCCACCGCCACCACCCGCGCGCCCAACCGCCGGAAGCTGCCGACCCGGTCGCCGACGTGCGCACCGATGTCGAAGACCAGATCGCCCGGCGCGATGAACCGCCGGTAGAGCAGGTCCATCGCGGCGTCCCGGTCCGGATCGCCGTAGTAGTACTCCAGCGACCGGCGCAACCCGGCGAGCTGTGGATCGGCGGCCAGCACCCGGGACGGCACATCGGTACGTGGCTGGTCAGCGGCGGTCACCGGCCGATGGTACGCCGCCAGTGTGCTTGCCTGGCGGCGTACGCCTCCCGGGTCAGGAACGCCAGCTGAGCACGCTTGTCGGCCAACACCAGCTCCACGTCGAACTCGAAGCCCAGCCGCTTCCAGCGGCGCAGCGCCCGGTCGTTGTGAACGTCCGGCTCGATGACGATCCGTCGCCGGCCCGGATCGGCGAACAGGTAGCGGGTGAACGCGTCCACCACCGCGCCGGTGAACCCGGCGACCGGCCGCCGGGCCGGAGCGAGGAACAGATGGATCCCGATGTCACCGTCGCGCACCGGGTAGTGCTCGCCGAGCGGGTCCTCGGCCGGCAGGTAGGTCTGGAAGATGCCGACCGGCTCGTCGTCGACGGTCATCAGGTACGCGTGGTGCGAGTCCAGACCGTCGAGGAACCGGTAGATGTCGCCCACCTGTTCCCGGGTGTGCCCGGTCATCCCCCAGAACCGGGCACGTGGCTCAGTGACCCAGCCGTACAGCAGGTCGAGGTCCTCGGTGGGGTCCAGCACCACCAGGCTGAACCGGCCGATGCCGGGCAGCTGTTCGACGTAAACGCTCGACCGTGTCGTCCCGCCGGCGCCGGTGGTCCACCGCACCGGCGCGACCGGGACCAGGTGACCTGCCGCCCACCGTGGCAGCTGGTCGGCGAAGTGCCGGTCACCGGGCCGTCCCGAGACACCGAACGGCACCACCCAGCGGCTCGCCGACGGGTCGGCGAGGTCCCACACGTAGCGGGCCACCGGCCCGCGCCAGCACACGTCGGAGACCCCGGGCACGCTGGAGGTGGCCAGGACGCTGCCGGTATCGCCGTCGAGCGGGACCGGGCCGCCGAGCGCGTCGGTGGCCGGGTCGGCGGGGCCGGGCAGCACCCGTACCGGGTGCAGCAGGTGCCGGTCGCCCCACCGACCCGGCGGCGGTCCGTCGGCCACCTCGACCAGCGCGGCCACCGCGCAGCGGCCGGGGTCGCCACCCAGCCGGGGCAGCCCGTCGACCAGCCGGTCCAGCGCCAGCCCGATTCGGCCCACCGGGTCGGTCCACGGGGCGAACAGTTCGTCGAAGCCGGGTTCGGCGTGCAGCGGCCGCAGGCAGGGGTCGGCGGACAGCCGGTGGACCAACGCGGCCCGCCAGGCGGCGAACAGCCCGGCGTCGGCGCTGTCGGCCGCCATCCGACCGTCCCAGTCGAGCAGCTTCTCGTGTAGCTGTCGGACCGGCCCGGGCTGGTCGGTCAGGTCGAGGCCGCGCAGCAGCCGGCGCAGCCCGGCCGTCGGTACCAGGGCGTCCATGTGCACCGACTCGGGTGCGGCCCCGTCGTCGAGCAGCTGGCGGATCCGCCGGGCCCGGTGCGGTGGGGCGAAGTCGACGCCGAGGTCCGCGGTGTCGCCGCCGCGCCGGTCGTTGGCGTTGACCACCACCTCGGACACCTCAGCGGCGGCCAGGGCGGCGTAGCCGGGTCGCCAGGCGTACCGGGGCTCCCAGCCGGGCACCGGGACCTGTCGGCACCGGTCGTCGCGCACCGGCACCCGGCCGGCGACCAGCCGGCGCACCGCGCCGGAGCGGTCGGCGACCAGCACACTGTTGACCGGCTCCACCCAGTGCCGCAGTGCCCGTTCGACGTCGCCGACCCGGCGGGCCCGCAGCAGCGGCAGCAGCGCGTCGAAGCCCAGCGCCCCGCCGACCCGGCTCGGTGTCCGCAGGCTGATCGCCTCACCGGTGCGTGAGTCCACATCGATCACCGGCCCGCGCGGGGTCTCGACTACCTCGACCGGCACCGGGTCGGCGTCGCGTACCTCGATCAGTTCGGTGTGCGCCGGCACCGGGGCCCAGCCGTCGACCTGGCGGACCAGCACCCGTCCGTCAACCCGGCGCAGCTGTTCGCGGTACAGGTCCTGGTAGTCAGCCATGGCGTTGGTGATCGCCCAGGCGACCTCGCCGGCGTGGCCGAAGTGCGGCAGCCCCGGTATGCCGGGGAAGGCGAACCCGAAGACGTCGAACTCGGGGCAGGTCAGCTGCACCTGCTGGTAGACGTTGGGCAGCTCCAGGATCCGGTGCGGGTCGCCGGCGATGACCGGGGATCCGGTGCCGCTGCGCTGTCCGGTCACCGCCCAGGCGTTGCTACCTGACGACGCGGGCGGCTCCATGGCGAACAGGTCGACCGCGGCCGGACCGAGGGTGGCGGTGACGTGCGCCCGCCACAGCTTGTTGCCGAAGGTGCCGAACAGCACGTGCTGCACCAGGAATACGCCGAGCGGGGTCCATGGCCGCCAGATGCCGGCGGTGATGCCGGTAGCGGCGAACTCTGGTGCCGCGCCCGAGCCCTCGGCGAGCCCGTCGTTGACGCCGTCGACGTACGCGCCCACCCAGCGGCGGGTCGCCGGGTCCAGCCGCTGGAAGCAGCGTTCGGCGGTGTCGTCGAGGCGGACCCGGCGGGCGAACCGGTCCCAGCCGACCTCGGCCGGGCCGAGCCGGCTGGCCAGCGCGCCCTCCGAGCGCCACCGCTCGACCTCGATCTGCCAGGCCCGGTCGGTGGCGGCGGTGTGCCCCTGCAGGTAGGCGAGGTCGTCGACGTCGGTCGCCCACAGATGCGGTATGCCGTACCCGTCCCGGTGCACCCGTCCGGACCGGCCGGTGCCGTACCGGGTCGTCCCGGGGCCGGCGCCGGATGGAGCCGTCACGGGGCCGGCGCCGCGACGGCGGCGATCGGGTTGTCCTGTGTACCGACGAAGATCAACGACCCGGCCTGGTCGGTCAGGTCGACCATCTGCAGCGTGTTGCGTAGCTGCAACCGATTCAGGCAGGAGTGCCGGAAGGTGGGCGCGAAGAAGTTCAACCGGTCCCGCAGCTGCGGGTGGTCGTCGCCGTGCTGACGGACGCACTCGGCGACCAGTTGCCAGAACCGGTCCGCCGGCAGCACGCCGTCGGCGTCCAGGATCGCGGCGAGGAAGCGCAGAAACCCGTCGAAGACGTCGGTGAACACGGCCAGGACCCGGAAGTCGTCGTCGACCGGCATCCGGATCCGTTCGACCGTGGCCGGCAGCTCCCGGTCGTGCATGGCGACGACCTCCTCGCCGATGTCCTTCATGAACACCCGGACCGGTACGTGGTCCGCCAGCACGAGGATCAGGTTCTCCCCGTGCGGCATGAACGCCAGGTCGTGGCCGAGCAGGCAGTGCAGCAGCGGGCGCAGATAGGCCCGCAGGTACCGGGCCAGCCAGTCGGCGGCCGGCAGGCCGGACGCCGCGATCAGGGCGGTGGCCAGGTGCGCGCCGTCGCGGTCGCGGTGCAGCAGGCTGGCCATGGTGGCCAGCCGCTGCCCGGGCGCTATCCGGGGCACCGGGCTTTCCCGCCACAACGCGGCGAGCATCCGCTGGTACGCCGAGACCGGTGCCCCGCTGCGGTGGTACGCGTCCCCGGTGTAGCCGACCGAGGCCAGCTCCCGCAGCACCCCGAACCCGCAGTCACGCAGTGTGTCGTCGTCGGCGACCAAGTCGGCGACCCAGTCGTTGACCGGCGGGGTGGCCCGCATGTAGGCCGGGGACAGCCCGCGCATGAAGCCCATGTTCTGGATGGACAGTGCGGTCTTGACGTAGTGCCGGTGCGGGTGGTCGATGTTGAAGAAGGTACGGATCGACTGCTGCGCCCGGTACCGGTCCGGGCTCGTGCCGACCGGGACGATTGCCCGGGACGCCACGTCGGCGGCGAAGGTGACGCCGACCTTGTGTTCCCACTGCCACGGATGCACCGGCAGGTACCGGTAGTTGGCCGGGTCGAGGCCGAGGCCGTGCAGCTGGTCGGCGAACCGGTGCAGCGTCTCGGCACCCAGTTCGTCGAGGTAGTGGCTCTGCTCGTCGACGCCGTGCCCGGCGGTGAAGGTGCTCAGGTCGCGGCGTACCGCCAGCCAGACCAGCCGCACCGGGGTGCCGGCCTCCGGCGCATACGCCTCATGGTCGGCCAGGCCGAAGCCGATCCGGCCGTTGTTGGCGACGAACAGCGGGTGCCCCTCGGTCATCGCCGACTCGATGGTCTGGAAGTCAGCGTGCACCAGGTCGGCGGCGCGTTCCCGCCGGTGGTGGTGCTTCCAGGCGGCACCGGCCAGGGTGGCGCTGATCTCCTCCAGGTAGGTGCCGAGCAGCTTCGCCGGGATGCCCAGCGTCTCTCGCAGCTCGACGACGAGGTCGAGGGCGTCCAGCTCCGCCGGGGTGCCGTCGACCTCGCGGGTCAGCGACGCGGCGTCGATCAGCCAGTGGTCGAGAGCGTACCGGCGGGCCCGGAACCGGTACGCGACCCGGTCGCCGGTCGTCAGCTGGTACCCGTCGCCGCCGGGGCCGGCCGGGAGCGTGTTGTCGGGCCGGGGCTGGATCAGCCGTTCGTGGCTGAACTCGGCGATGGCCTTGGCGACCAGCTGGCGGTGGGCGGCCGCGATCGGGCCCGGCGCGAGGTGAGCGGGGGGTGTCATTGGGCTCTCCGTGGCTGATCCGTCGGCATCGGCCGCCGCGCCGTCGCTCGGACTGCTGCCCTGCGGACTGCGGGTACCGCCCAGTTGGCTGGCACTGAACGCGGACCGGGAACAGAAGCTGAGCCGGGCCTGCTTGTCGGACAGTTGGATCAGCCGGTCGACGACGAAGCCGGCTTCGGCATTCTTCACGGCGATCGCCTCGTTGCGTACGTCGGGCTCGACGACAACCCGGTGGTGCGCCGGGTCGGCGAAGACGAAGGCCATCACCGTCCGCATCACCGCCGACGTCATCCCGTGCCGGGGCTCGCCGTCCGGCGGTGCGACCAGCACGTGCATCCCGACGTCGCCGGGCTGTACGGGGTAGTGGTCGGCGAGTTCGCTGTGTGCGGGTTCGTAGGTCTCGGTGAGGAACAGCGGTACGCCGTCGAGTCGGCCGAGCCACGCGTGATGGTGCGGGTTGGCGTCGATGCGCTGGTACTCGCGCCGTACGGTGTCGAGGTCGGCGTCGGGCATTCCCCAGAACACCGACCGGGGGTGGGTGATCCAGGCGTGCAGCAGGTCGGCGTGACCGGCGATGTCGAGTGGTTCGACGGTCATCCGGCCGAGCGGGTCGTCGAAGGTGAACGTGGTCGTCGTGGCGGCGGTCACCGGATGAGCGCCTCCTGCCGCTGCATGGCCACCGGACCGGTCGCGGCCGCCGGTGCCGACGGTGTGTTGCTGTCCGACGGTGCGCCGAAGTGCTGGAAGGCGATCTTGCGCTCGATCGGGTAGACCTCGCGGCCGAGCATGTTGGCGATGATCACCGAGTTGCGGTAGGGACCCATGCCCAGGTCGGGTGCGGTGAGGCTGTGGGTGTGCTCCTCGGCGTTCTGCACGAAGATCTCCCGGTCGCCGTGGTCGACGGTGTAGCCGAGCGCCACGTCGAACCGGCCCCGCTCGTCCCATCGGATCCGGTCGCGGACCGGGTCCAGGAACGCCGGCACGGCCGGCCGGTAGCCGGTGGCGAGCACCAGGCCGTCGGTGTCCATGGTGAAATCGCGGTCCTGCTCCTGGTGGTGCAGGGCGAGTCGGTACCGTCCGGTGTCGGGGTCCCAGTCGGCGCCGGTCAGCGCGGTCCCGGTGAGCAGGGTGGTCGGCACCGGGCCGCCGACGTCCTTGCGGTACAGCGTGTCGAAGATGGTGTCCACCAGGTCGCCGCTGATGCCCTTGTAGAGGCTGCGCTGGTCCCGGTTGAGCCGGTCCCGGCTGGCCGCCGGAAGCCCGTGGAAGTAGCGGACGTACTCCGGTGAGGTCATCTCCAGGGTGAGCTTGGCGTACTCCATCGGGAAGAACCGGGGCGACCGGGTGACCCAGTTGAGCTGGTAGCCGTGGGTGTCGATCTCCTCCAGCAGGTCGAGGTAGATCTCTGCGGCGCTCTGCCCGCTGCCGACCACGGTGACCGACCCGAGGCTCTGCAGCCGGGCCTTGTCCGGCAGGTAGTCGGCGCTGTGCACGGCCGGGCCGGGCAGGTCCCGGACCACCGTCGGGCGGTACGGCACGGTACCGATGCCGAGCACCAGCCGCCGGGTCCGCAGCGTCGTCGTCGCCCCGGTGCCGGCCTCGGCGACCCGTACCAGGTAGTCGCCGGTCGCGGCGTCGTGCTCGACCCGGTCGACCCGGCTGCCGAACCGGACGTTGGGGAGCTGGGCGGCCGCCCAGCGGCAGTACGCGTCGTACTCGACACGCAGCGGGTAGAAGTTCTCCCGGATGTAGAAGCGGTAGAGCCGGCCGGTCTGCTTCAGATAGTTGAGGAACGAGTACGGCGACGTCGGGTCGGCCATTGTCACCAGGTCGGCCAGGAACGGCACCTGGATGGTGACTCCCTCGATCATCAGCCCGGGGTGCCAGGCGAACTCGTCGCGCTGCTCCAGGAACACCCCGTCCAGGTCGTCGACCGGCGCGGTCAGGCAGGCCAGACCGAGGTTGAACGGCCCGAGCCCGACGGCGACGAAGTCATACGTTCGCATTGGCGCACACCTCCGGGGTGACCGGCTCCGGGGCGATGAGCGCCGGATCCCATTCGGCGTCGAGCAGCTCCTGGCCGGTGCGGCGGATCAGCCCGATCACGGTACGCAGGTCTTCGACGGTGGTGTTCGGGTTGAGCAGCGTGAACTTGAGCCAGTAGTGCCCGTCGACGACGGTGCCGGCGATGATCGCGGTGCCGTCGGCGAACAGCCGAGCCCGCAGCCGGGGCAGCAGCCGGTCGCAGTCCTGCACCGGTAGCCAGTCCGGTCGGTACCGGAACAGCACGGTGCTCAGCACCGGTCGCATGACCAGCTCGAAGTCGTCGCACTCGCGGAGCAGACCGTATGCCTGCTGGGCCAGGTCGACGACCTGGTCGAACATCTCGCCGAGCTGGTCGGCGCCGATCGCCCGCAACGTCATCCACAACTTCAGGGCGTCCAGCCGGCGGGTGGTCTGCAGGCTCTTGTCGACCTGGTTCGGCACGGTCGCAGTTCGTGGGTTCAGGTAGTCGGCGTGCACCGCGACCCGCCGCATGGTCGGCGCGTTCCGGACGATGATGGCGCTGGAGCTGATCGGCTGGAAGAAGCTCTTGTGGAAGTCGACGGTGACCGAGTCGGCGGCGGCGATGCCGTCGAGCAGGTGCCGGTGGCGGGTGGAGATCAGCAGACCGCAGCCGTACGCCGCGTCGACGTGCAGCCACACCGCCCGGTCGCGGCAGACGGTGCCGATCGCGGCGAGCGGGTCGACACAGCCGCGGTCGGTGGTGCCGGCGGTGGCGACGACCGCCATCGGCACCAGGTCCTGGTCGAGCAGCCGATTGATCTCGGCGTCGAGCGCCACCGGGTCCATCCGGCCGGTGCCGTCGGTGGCTACCGGAACGACCGCGTCGGCGGCGAGTCCGAGTAGACCGGCGGACTTGCTGACGCTGAAGTGGCTCTCCGCCGTGGCCAGGACCCGCAGCCGGGGCAGCATCGTGGCCCGGTCGGCGTCGGCGCGGACCAGGCGGTCCTCCCGGGCCAGTAGCAGGCCGTGCAGGTTCGACTGGGTGCCGCCGCTGGTGAAGACACCGTCGGCGGTCGGACCAAATCCGATCCGCTCGGCCGTCCAGGCGATCAGCCGTCGCTCGATCAGCGTGCCGGTGGTGCTCTGGTCCCAGGTGTCGACTGAGGTGTTGACGGCGGCGAGCAGCAATTCGGCGTTGAGTGCGGGAATCGCCACCGGGCAGTTCAAGTGGGCCAGGTAGGTGGGTTCGTGGAACCACACCGCGTGGTCCAGATACAGGCCGGCGACCTCGTCCAGTGCGGCGTCGGTGGTGCCGAGCGGTGCGTCCAGGTCGACGCTGTCGACCTTGGCCTGCAGTGGTGCCACGGCGTCGCCGGAGTACGGCTGGCGGACCGCCCGTACACGGTCGGCGAGGACCGCTGCGGTCCGGTCGATGCTGGACACGTAGGTGTCCACGGTGTGCCGGCCGAACAGATGCGGGTACATTGGTCTCTCCAACACCGCCTCCATAAGGGTAACCTAACCTAACTTAGGCGAGGCTACTGGGAGGGCCGGTGAAACGGAACTGGGCAGGACCCCTTCTCCGCGGGGCACGGGGCCGCAAGGCGCGTCGCACGCCCCTCGGCGGGACCGCTGTCGTGCGTCGTGACCAGCGGATTCATTCCGCCAGCGGAGGCCGAGCGGACGCTTGTGACCTGCGTCCCACCAGGTGGATTACCCGGTGGGGGTGGCCGCTCGGCGTCGGCGGGAGGGCGGCCGGATGACCGCTGCCGTCGCCGCCCGCGGGCGGACCATGTCGATCCTGACCGCGCTGTACATCACCCAGTACCTGGGATTCGGGTTCATCACCGTCGGGCTGGCCAGCATCCTGCGGTCCGGCGGCACCTCGCTGGACACTCTCGCGCTGCTGAACCTGATCGGCCTGATCTGGCCGGTCAAGTTCCTCTGGGCACCGATACTGGACCGGTACGGCCCACGGCGCGGCGGCCACTACCGCTCCTGGCTGCTGGTGCTGCAGAGCGGCATGGTGCTGGCCCTGCTGGCCCTGCTCGCCGCCGACCCGGCGACCGGGCGGATCGGCCCGATCGTGCTGATCTGCGCGCTGTTCGTGTTCCTCTCCGCCACCCAGGACATCGCCGCCGACGCGATCGCGGTGCGGATGCTGGCCGACTCGGTCCGGGGCACCGGCAACGGGATCCAGGTGTCGGCGAGCTACGTCGGCAACATTCTGGGCGGCGGCGTCTGCGTGGTGGTCTACGACCGGTTCGGCTGGCAGGCAGCGGTTGGCCTGCTCGCCGCCCTCACCGCGATCGGTCTGCTGGTGGTGTGGCGGTTCCGCGAGCCCGAGCGGATTGCCCGGCCGGCCGGGGCGCGTCAGGCGTACGGCGCGCTGCTGTCCGTCCTGGGCCAGCCCGGCTGCCGCCGCTGGGCCCTCGGCGTGGTGCCGCTGCTCTACATGGGAGCCGGCGCGGCGTACGGACTGGTGTCGCCGGCCCTGGTCGACGTCGGCTGGTCGTTGCAGCGGATCGGCTTCGTGACCGGGATCGTCACCAGCGTCCCGGCCGTCGTCGCCGGGCTGGTGGCCGGCGGCCTGGTCGCCCGGATCGGCCGGGCCGGGGTGCTGGTGGTTGGTGGCGGGTCGCTGGCCGTCGCCACGGTGCTGCTGCTGCCGATGCTCACCGGCCGGGCCGCCGGCGGTTTCACTACGGTCGCGTTGTGCTGCTTCATGGCCGCGTACACGGTGGCGAACGTCGCGCTGTACACGGTGAACATGGACTACTCCCGGCCGGGCACCGGGGGTACCGACTTCACGGTGCTGTCGTCGTTCGGGCTGATCTGCTCCTACCTGGCCGCGGCGCTCGGCCTGACGGCAGCGGCCCGGGTCGGCTACCCGGCAGTCGCGGTGGCCGCGATCGTGCTGATCCTCGCCGGAGTCGCCATCGGCGTCCGCCACCAGGGCCGGTACCGGCCGGCGACCGGCCCGGAGCCAACTGGATTACCAGGGCAACGGTCGGACGAACATGGCGTGCTGGCGCCAGCCGGGAAAGGGCACCAGGTCGCCGACGTGCTGCCAGCCCAGCACCCGCATGCTGCGCAGCACCCGGGAGTTGGAATCGGCGACCGCCAGTGAGGCCCGTTCCTCGGTGCGGCTGGCCAGCAACTGGGAGAACAACGCCACGCCGACCTGCTGACGTTGGAACTCGGGCAGCACGAACGCCTCACAGACGGCGAAAGTCCGGCCCGGCCACTCCCGGGCAAGGTCCGGGTCGGCCGTCGACCGTAGGTCGCGCCACCAGAGCGTCTCGGGTGGCAGCGGGCAGCCCAGCACCGTTCCGGCCAGTTGGTCGCCGACGTAGCCGACGGTGGCGGCGAATCCGGGTGCCTGCGCCGTCCACTCCAGCCGTTGCTCCACCGACGGCTCGGTGTGGTCGGTCAGGTGCAGGTCCTTGGCGTGCACCTGGCGGTAGACCTTCGCGAGAGCATCGATCTGTACCTGGTCGGTGAGCACCACCCGGTGGCGGCCGGTGCCGGTCTCCGTCGTGCGTTCGAGGCCCATCCCACTCCCTTCATCGATGAGGTGAGC
Organism: Micromonospora sp. LOL_014; assembly: GCF_048060245.1. Lineage (NCBI taxonomy): Bacteria > Bacillati > Actinomycetota > Actinomycetes > Micromonosporales > Micromonosporaceae > Micromonospora > Micromonospora sp. LOL_014. The sequence continues at coordinate 150,760 of NZ_JBHMIP010000007.1, read as the reverse complement.
CTAACCTAACTGGACGCCCGGGTTTCTGCCAAGGCCGACGGTCCCGGCGATCGGCGACCGGCGGCCGGTGCCCGGCCATCGCCGGGGCCGCGTCCGGCACGACCCGGTGCCCGACCAGCAACCGGTGCAGACCGATCACGATGGCGGCGACCGACTCGACCTGGAGCCCGGCGTAGGAGACCGTCAGTACGGCGCCCAGCCGACGGCGACGAACAACGCCGCCGCGCCCGGCGGGTACTGCCACATCGGGTCGGCGCTCGGCGCCCGGCCGTCGCGCAGTTGCCCGCTCCACCGCCGGTACAGGTCGACGTCGGCGAACAGCTCACCGGCTCCGCAGGAGTCTCATCCGCGTCGGCAGCGTCAGGTCGACGGCGGTGCGACCAGCTGCGGGCCGGGCCGACCGCGCAGCACCCGCAGCGCGACGGCCGGGCGGACCACCGCGGACAACGGTGCGACCAGATGGAACACGTCGGTCAAGGCGCGCTGCACGTACGGATCGCGGTTGGCGGCGTCGGCCGCCCGGTCCAGGTACCAGCGGGACAGCCTGCCGCCGCGCCGGGGCCGTGGCCCGACGGTCGTCGGGTACCGCAGGTCGGCGCCGGTGGCGATCAGCCAGGCGGTCTCGCTGCAGCCGGCCAGCCGGGCCTGCGCCGCGCGGCCCAGTGTGCCGCCGCTGTCGCGCAGCTGCTCGGCCAGCACCACCGCCGTCCGGGCGGCCACGGCCATCCCCTGGCCGTAGACCGGGTTGAAGGTGCACGAGGCGTCGCCGACCACCGCGAACCCGTCCGGCCAGCGTGGCATCGCCTCGTACCGGCGGCGATGGTTGGCGGTGTTGCGGAAACCGTGGATCGGCGAGTCGGCAGTGGCGTCGCGGATCGCCTGGTGGATCAGCGGGCTGCGCAGCCCACGGGCGAACTCCAGGAAACCGGCCTCGTCGGTCGGCGGGTGGTCGCCGCCGAGTCCGCCGAGGGTCACCATCCACCGTCCGTTCTCGATCGGATAGATCACCCCGCCCCGACCAGAGTGGGGCGGTTGCGGCATCACCACGATGTTCTTCCACCCGGCACTGGCCCCCGGCGGCAGCAGGTAGCGCCGGCTCGCGTAGCCGAGTCCGGCGTCGATCCGGGTCTCGTCGGGGCGGCCGTAGCCGAGCTCGGCCAACCAGTCCGGCGCGTGTGAGCTGCGGCCGCTGGCGTCCACCACCAGGTCGGCCGACAGGCTCCGGTCGGCGGCGCCCGCCGCGCGGGGACGCATCCGTACGCCGGTGACCGCGTCACGGCCGTCGGCGCCGAGCAGCCCGATCACGTCGTGGGCCGGCTCGAACCGGATCCGTGGATCGGCGGCCAGCCGCTGGCGGACCGTCCAGTCGAGCAGTTCCCGGCTGGTCCCGACCAGCTGGTGGGTCGCCGGGAACCGTTCCCGCCACCCGGTCGGCGCCAGGTACAGGATGTCGGTCGGCGCGTCGACCCGGACCGCGCCGGCGGCGTGCAGCTCGGTGATCAGGCCGGGGAAGAGCTGATCGAGCGCACGCTGCCCGGCGGTGATCAGCACGTGCAGGTGGTGCGCCTGCGGGACGCCGGCGCGGACCTGCGGCGTGTCGGGGAACCGGTCGCGGTCGACGACGGTCACCCGGTCGACGTGCTCGGCGAGGACACGGGCCGCGCACAGCCCGGCGAGACTGCCGCCGATGACGACTGCGTGCCGGGCGGCGGGAACGGATCGGGCCATGCCGCTATCTTCGCTGATCGGTCCGATGTGCACCACCGGGCATCCGCCGGTACACCGGGGCGAGTCGGCGGTGCAGCTCCCGGTAGACGTCGAAGAGTTCGTCGTAGCGGACGCGGTGCGCCGCCGTCGGGGCGAACACCTGGTCGGTCCGCAGCAACGCCGGGATCTGCCCGAACGTCAGCTGCCCGGTGCCGACCGCGCCGATCCAGCCGGCGCCACGGGCGTTGACCGCGACCGGGTCCGGGTCCCGACGCACCTCGACGCCGAGCACGTCGGCGAAGATCTGGCACCAGGCCGTTGACCGGGCGCCGCCACCGGTGACGGTCAACGAGGCCACCGGGGTGCCGAGGAACCGGTCGACCGCCGCCGACAGCCACCGGGTGTTCAACGCGACGCCTTCGAAGACGGCCCGCAGCAGATCGGACCGGTTAGTGTCGAGCGAGATGTTGACGAACGCGGCACGCAGGTCCGGATCGTCGACCGGTGCGCGTTCGCCGTACAGCCACGGCAGGTAGAGCACCCCGTTGGCGCCGGCCGGCACGGTCGGCAGGATCGCGTCGAACGCGTCGAAGATCGGCGTCTCGTCGGTGGCGAGGCGGCCGGCGCCGACCAGCGGGTCGTCGTACTCGACGATCTTCTCCTTCAGCCAGGTCAGGTTCGCCCCGGCGGTGGCCTGCAGCGCGGTCATCAGGTACCGGTCGCCGATCGCGCACGGCACGGCGGCGATCTGCGCGACCGGGTCGGTCTTCTTCCGGTGCACGTGCGCCGCGATCCACGACGAGGTGCCCAGGTACAGGTGCGGGTCGTCGTCGGCGGTGGTACCGGCGCCGATCGCCGCCGCCGTGGTGTCGATCGCCCCGGCCACCACCTGGACGGTCGGCGGCAGACCGAGGTGGTCGGCGGCGTCCGGGTGCAACGTGCCGATCACCTCGGTGCAGGCCACGATCGGCGGCAGTTTGTCCGCGTCGATGCCGCAGTCGGCGACCAGGGCGGGAGAGTAGCGGACCCGGTCGGGTCGGCGGTTGTCCGTCACCCACGAGGTGAGGATCGAGTCGACCGTAGCCACTGTACGGCCGGTGAGCTTGAGGTTGATCCAGTCCAGCGCGTTGAGGAAGGTCGCGGTCCGCGCGTACACCTCGGGCATGGTGTCGCGGACCAGCAGCATGTGCGCGGCCGGGTCCTTGCCGGTGGTGGACGGCATCCCGCCGGTCAACCGCAGCCAGCGCACGATCCGGCGGACCGACATCCCGCCGTACGCCGGGAAGCCGCCGAACTGCCGCCGCAGGTGCGCCGCGCCGCGCATGTCCAACCAGGTGATGCAGCGGGTCAGTGGCGCCCCGGCGGCGTCCACCGCGATGGTCCCCTCGCCCTGGGTGGACGAGCAGACGGTGGTGACCGCGCGCAGGTGCTCCGGGTGGGCCTGGCCGAGGTCGGCGACCGCTTCGGCAAGCGCCGTCCACCAGGCATGCGGGTCCTGTTCGGCACCGCCGCCGGGCAGCACCAGCAGCGGCACCGGGCGCTGCGCCCAGCCGGTCACCGTACCGTCAGCGGCGACCAGCGCGGCCTTCATCCCCGAGGTGCCCAGGTCGATCGCGAGGACCTGCGGCGGGACGGCCGGCACCGGGTCAAACCCCTTCCACCTGCGCGAACACCCGGTCGAACCGGTCCAGCGCGGTGTCGATCACCTCGTCGGTGTCGGCCATCGAGGTGTACATCCGGGAGCCGGCCAGGGTGATGACGCCGTGCGCCGTGTACGCCGCACCCATCTGCTCCATCAGCCGCTTGCGGGACTTGTTCTCCCTGAGCAGCTTGATCGGGTTGCGCATGTCGAGCAGCATGACGCCACTGCACTCCAGATGCACGATCGACCCCTGGTTGTAGGCCACGTACGGCAGACCGTACCGGTCGATCAGCCGCTGCAGTCCCCGGGTGAGCCGGTCCCCGGCCCGGCCGGCGATCACCGGGGCGTTGGTCCGGGCCATCTCGGCGATCGCGAAATAGCCGGCCGCACAGGACAGCGGGTTCGCCGACAGGGTGCCGCCGACCTGGATGTGTGTCCCGCCGCGCCCGTCGAGTCCGGCGCCGAAGACAGCCATCACGTCGGCCCGCCCGCCGACGCCGCCGGCCATCGGGTAGCCGCCGGAGACCGCCTTGCCGAACACGGTCAGGTCGGGGGTGACACCGAAGTAGCCGGCCGCCCCGCCGAGCCCGACCCGGAACCCGGTGACCACCTCGTCGAAGATCAGCAGCGCGCCGAACTCGTCGCACAACGCGCGGACCCTGGCGTTGAAGTCACGTGGCACGGGGCGGGTGCCGGACTCCGGGCCGAGTGGTTCGACGATCACCGCAGCGGTGCCGCCGCGGACCCGGTTCTCGATCAGTTTGCGGCGCAACGCCCCGAGATCGTGCGGGAACGCCTCCCGCGTGTTGGCGGTGGCGCCGAACGGGATGCCCTTGGCGTTCATCCGGTACGTGCCGGGCACCCGCAGCCCGTACACCATCGTGTCGGACCAGCCGTGGTACGCCCCACCGACCTTGATCACCATGTGCTTGCCGGTGAAGGCGCGGGCACCGCGGACCACCGCCATCACCGCCTCGGTTCCGGAGCCGAGCGACCGGTACATCTCGATGTGCGGCAGGTACCGGAAAATGATCTCGGCGAGCTTCAGCTCGTACTCATGGAACAGCCCGGTCACCGGCCCCGACTCCTTGACCACCGCGGCGACCTGCTCGTTGACCGGGCGGTAGTTGCTGCCCAGGATCGTCGGGCCACCGGCCTGCAGGAAGTCGACGTAGGTGTTGCCGTCGCGGTCGGTCAGGTAGGCGCCGTCGGCGGCGTCGACCGCCAACGGGAACGGGTAGTTGAAGGCCAGGTTGTGCTGCACACCGCCCGGGATGCGGCGCTTCGCCCGGTCGGTGATCTCCTTGCTGGCCCGGCACCGGTCGTTGAAGTAGCCGAGCACGTCGAGCATCGCGTCGTGGCGCAGCCCGCGTACCGGCTGGGCGACCAGGGCCTTGAGCCGGCGCATCGTGTCGTCGACGTCCAGGTACTCGGTGATCGCGTAGCCGAGTCGCGCGGACTCGCTGCCCGGGAGCTGCGCGGTGGTGGTGTCGGCGACCGGGGGCCCGGCGGCGGCGATCGCCGCCGCCACCGCGTCCGCACTGGGCAGTTGCTCATCGGCGGGCACCCGCACCGGCGGGACCGCCTCGGTGAGCTGCGCGGCGATCCGCTTCTCGTCGGCGCGCAGCTTGGTGAACGCGACCTCCCGGATCGCGGTCGGGATGGTGTAGACCTTGCCGGCTTCGCTGGTCAACGCCAGGAGATAGGCGATCGACACCTTCTCCAGCAGCGCCATGTTGAACACCGCGCGGTCCGGGTCGGTCCCCAGCGCGACGACCCCATGGTTGGCGATGATGAACGCGTTGTCGCCGCTGGCCACCTTCTTCTGCACGTTGCGGGCCAGCATCCCGGTGCCGGACGGGGCGTAGTCGACGATCGCCACCTGACGGCCGAGGAAGCGCACCTGCTCGTCGGTGAGCGCCGGGATCGGACGGCGCAGGAACGCCAGGGCCGAGGCGTACGGCTGGTGGGTGTGCACGATCGCGTTGACGTCGGGCCGCTGCCGGTAGATGTTGGCGTGCATCCCGGCCTCGATCGACGGCGCGAGGTCACTACCGGTGCCGTCGGGTATGTGCGTACCGTCGAAGTCGACCAGGCAGATGTCCTCGATCCGCATCCGGTCGTAGTCGTAGTTGCTCGGCGTGACGGCGTACAGCCGGTGCCCCGGAACCCGGACCGATACGTTGCCCTCGGTAGCCTTCAGATAGCCCCGGTCCAGCATGGTTCGACACATGTCGACGACGTGCCGGCGGGAAGTGTGGTGGTCCATGCGGGTCCTCCGGTCCTCCAGGGAGGGGTCGCGGCGAGAACCTATCCTCGCCGTCGGCCGGCGCTGGGACACCGTCCCGCCGGCAGCGGAAAACAGCGACCGGACTATCACCACGTGACAAATTCGGGCTGCGTGTGCCCTCAGCAACCCGTTGCCCTGGGTCGCAGTCTCACTGAATTATCATCACGTGACAGAGTGGCGAGGTGCGAGCCCGCCCAGTGACCGTCACCCCCTGGCAGCGGCTGCCCGCCGAGCTGGCCCCGGCGATGCGGCCCCGGCTGGCGGCGGTGGTCGACACGGTGGCCGCCGCGGTGACCGAGCTGACCCCTGAGTTCGTCGGGATCGACGACCCGAAGTTCCGGGCCGATGTCCGGACCGCGGTCGACGTTGCCCTCCAGCGTTTTCTGGACCTGGTCGGCACCACCGAGCCGGCGTTGCCGCCCCGGGAGCGGGAGGTCTTCGTCGCGCTCGGCGCGGCCGAGGCCCGGGAGGACCGTGGCCCCCAGGCACTGCTCGCCGCCCTGCGGGTGGCCGGCCGACTGTTGTTGCGTCAGGTCGGTCAGGCGCTCGCCACAGTGCGCCCGGTCGACGCCGAGGCCCTCGCCGACTGCGCCGACGCGGTCACCGGTTTCGTCGACGAGCTGGCTGCGGCCGGCACCGACGGGTTCGCCCGCCAGCTGCGCGAACAGTCCGGCGAGGGCGACCGGGCCCGCCGGCAGCTGGGCGAACTGCTGCTGGTCGGCGGAGCCGGCGCCGCCACCGTGGCGGCGGCCGCCGCCCGGGCCGGCTGGCGGGACCTGGCCACCGTGCTGCCGGTCGTGCTGCCGGCCCGGCAGGCCCGCGACGCACGGTTCCGGTTCGGTACCGACGGCATCGTGGTCGACCGGGGCCGCGACGCCGTACTGCTGCTGCGCGCCGGCCCCCGGGCCACCCGCCCGGTGCTGGCCGACGCGCTGCAGGGCTGGCGGGCCACGGTGGGCCCGGCGTCGCCGTGGCCGCAGGTGCCCCAGGCGGTACGACTTGCCGAACTCGCGGCGACCGTAGTCCGGACCGGTGGAGCCGACCAGGGCGGTCCCGTCGACCGCACCGCCGTCTTCGTCGAGGACCACCTCACCGTGCTGGCGCTGCACGGCCACCCCGACGCGCTGACGGTGCTGACCGGCCGCCGGCTGGCGCCCTTCGGCGCGCTGCCGCCCACCCAGCGCGCCGGACTGCTGCGTACGCTGCACAGCTGGCTGCGGCACTGGGGGTCCCGGTCGGCGGTCGCCGCCGAGCTGTTCGTCCATCCGCAGACCGTCAGCTACCGGCTCAAGCGGCTGCGGACGCTGCTCGGCGACGACTTGGATGACCCGGACCGCCGGTTCGAGCTGCTGCTGGTGCTCACCGTCGCCGACCCGCACTGACCAGCGCAGCACCTGCCGGTCAGCGGTAGCGGCGCTGTCGCCACGCCGACTCGCGGGCCTCGTGGGCCAACCGTACGTGCATCGCCGCCGCCCGCGGCGACCGGCGGGACTGCAGCCGGCCATCAGCAGCGGACCGGGCAGGCCGCTCGGCTTGTCGCTGAACGCCTGCGGGATGGTCAACGCGGCGATGAAGACCGCTGCCGTCGCCGTGAACATCACCAGCGGGGCGATGCCCTCGCCGAGTCGGATCCGGTTGGCGAGCATCAGCTGCGAACACCACGCCCACCACAGCAGCGCCAGGAAGCCGTGGACCGGACAATCGACGTCGAGCGGCGGCCGAGCCGCCGTCGCCGTGGCGGATTGGTGAAGAAACGCCCAGGTGGTCGACGACGGTGATCCTGGTGACTGCTGCCGGCATCGCCTCCGGACTGGAGTCGGCGCTGCATCTGGTACGGCGCAAGGTCAGCGCCGATGTCGCGGTCCGCGCCGAAGAAGTGTTGGAGTATCAGACCCGTGGCACTCCTGGTTCGACGGCATGGAGCTGGTCGAGCCCGGTGTGACCCTGATGGCGGACTGGCGGCCGGACCCGGGTCTCGACGTGGACGCACAGACGCCGTCCCGGCAGCTCGGCTACGGCGGAATGGCCCGCGTCGGATAACCCATCCGGTAAGCGCGGTTCGGTTCGGTATCCTCCCCGACTCTTGGCCGGACACCGTCCTGGAGCCGCCTGGCGGGCGTCCGGCCCCGTCGACCGGCCGGGTCAACCTCCCGGCCCGGTGCCGCGTCTTCGTGGTGTCCGCTCGACCAGGAGGTTTCCCGTGACCGTCACTCCCAATCCGGGCAGTTCCGAACCGCTGTGGTCGGTGGGCGGCATCACCGCTGCGGTCACTGCGCTGCTGGGCGTGGTGACCGCGTTCGGTCTGCCGCTCACCGAGGCACAACAGGCCGCGGTCCTCGGCCTCGCTGCGGTTCTCGCTCCGCTGATCGTCGCGCTGGTCGGCCGCGCCCAGGTGTACGCGCCGGCGACCGTCGAACGACTGGTCGGTGACACCACCCCGGGGGCCGACGGGTGAGCCATGCCGGTCCGGGCTAGGGCCGGCGGAGGTCGGCTACCGCGCCACACGCTCCCGGCCGAAGGTGGACAATCGGCCGGTGCCGTGACGCGGTGGGAGGTAGCGGGTGCGGATCCTGCTGGTCGACAATTACGATTCCTACACGTACAACCTCTTCCAGCTGCTCGCGGCGGTCGCCGGCAGCGAGCCGACCGTGCTGGCCAACGACGACCCCCGGCTCGCCGCCGTCGACCGGCTCGCCGCGGAGTGCGTGGTGATCTCGCCCGGCCCAGGTCGGCCCCACCGGGTGACCGACCTCGGCTGGGGGTGGGAACTGCTCGACCGCCGTCGTGACCTGCCGGTGCTCGGGGTGTGCCTCGGTCACCAGGCGATCGCGTTGCACGCCGGCGCGCGGGTCGACCAGCGGAGGGCCCGGCACGGTCTGATCGACCGGGTGCGACACACCGGTGCCGGACTGTTCGCCGGCATACCTCAGGATTTCGCGGCGGTCCGGTACCACTCGCTGCGGGTGGCTGAGCCGGTGCCGGCGGACCTCATGGTGAACGCGTGGGCCGCCGATGGCACGGTGATGGCGTTGACGCACCGTCGGTTGCCCCGTTGGGGCGTGCAGTTCCATCCCGAGTCGATCGCCAGCGAACACGGTGCCCACCTGGTCGGCAACTTCCTGGCCTTGGCCCGGGCCACCGGGCCTGTCACTGCCACCGCCGCCGCCCGTCCGGTGGCGGCCGTGCCGCGCCGTGCCGCCACCGCGTCGGTGACACCCCGGCAGCCGACTCCCGACGCTGCGGCTCCCGATCCTGCAACCTCCGATGCTGGGGCCTCCGGCCCCGGCTGGCGGCGCGACGTGACGGTCCTCGACGCGGAGATCGACACCGAGGCGGCCTTTCAGGATCTGTACGCCGACGCACGGTACGCGTACTGGCTCGACGGCGCCGACGTCGCGGCCGGGCGTTCCCGGTTCTCCTTCCTCGGTGCCGCCGACGGGCCGCTGGCCGAGGTGCTCAGCTACCGGATCGGCAGTGGCCGGATCGAGGTGCGCCGGCCGGACCGTCCAGTTGAACAGGAGACCGGCGGCATACTCGACGTGCTGCGCCAGCGGTTGGCACGGCGGCGGCTGCCCCCAGCCGAGCTGCCGTTCGACTTCGCCGGCGGCTACGTCGGCTATCTCGGCTACGAGATGAAGGCCGACTGTGCGCCCACCACCGCCCGCCGGGCCGACACCCCCGACGCGGTCTGGATCTTCGCCGACCGGCTGGTCGCCGTCGACCACTTGCGCCGGCGCACCTACCTGGTGGCGCTGAGCATCGACGACGTCGGGCAGCGCGCCGCCCGGGACTGGTTGGCTGTGACGGCGACCCGGCTGCGCGCGGTGCCGTCGTCGGTGCGGCCCGGGCCGTTTGACAGGCCGTCGGCACCGGACGCCGGGACGGACCTGTGGCGCTGGGTGTCGCCCGCCCGCGACCGCAGCCACTACCTCGCCGACGTCGACGAGGCCCGCACCCAGCTGCGCCGCGGCGAGAGCTACGAGATCTGCCTGACCAACCAACTGAGGCTGCCACCGGTCGCGGACCCGCTGGCCTACTACCGGACGCTGCGTCGGATCAACCCCGCGCCCTACGCCGCGTACCTGCGGCTGGATGACGTCGCCGTGGCCAGCTCCTCCCCGGAGCGGTTCCTGCGCATCCGCCCGGACGGCCGGGTCGACAGTAGCCCGGTGAAGGGCACCTCGGCCCGCGCGAACGACGCCGACGAGGACGACCATCTACGTCGTACGCTGGCCAGCTCACCCAAGACCCGAGCCGAGAACCTGATGATCGTCGACCTGCTCCGCAACGATCTCGGCCGGGTCTGCGAGGTCGGTTCGGTGCGCGTCCCCCGGTTCCTGGCCACCGAGACCTATCCCACACTGCACCAGCTGGTGTCCACCGTCGAAGGGCGGCTGCGTCCGTCGGTAGGCGCGGTCGACTGCGTACGGTCGAGTTTCCCCGGCGGGTCGATGACCGGTGCGCCGAAGCTGCGCACAATGGAGATCATCGACCGGTTGGAGCAGCGGGCCCGGGGAATTTACTCCGGTGCTCTCGGCTACTTCGGCCTCGGCGGCGGTGCCGATCTAAGCATCGTGATCCGTACTGCGGTGCTGACCGGCGACGGATTTACCGTCGGCACCGGCGGTGCCATCGTGCTGGCCTCCGACCCGGCCGACGAGTACGACGAGACGATGCTCAAGGCGCGGGCACTGCTCGTCGCGTACCGGTCGGTCACCAGGTCGGTCCGGTGACCGGGTGAGCCGGATCCCGGCAGGCAGGGGCGATCCGGGCGCACAGTCGAGCGTCAGGTCGCAGGCATGATCGGTCGTCGGCCGGGTACCCGGCGCCGGTGGCTCAGGACACTGCGACCCGCGTCCCCGCCGGTGACGTCGCGCTCGACGCGGACGTGGTGGTGCCCGCCCGTACCCGGGCGGTGGTGCTGTTCGCCCACGGCAGCGGCAGCTCCCGGCTCAGTCCACGCAACCGGACGGTGGCCGGCCGGCTGCACGCGACCGGCCTCGCGACCGTCCTGGCCGATCTGCTGACCAAGGAGGAGGAGCAGATCGACGCGGCCACCGCCCACCTGCGCTTCGACATCGCCCTGCTCAGCCGGCGGTTGACCGCGGTGGTGGACTGGGCCGTCGAGCAGCCGGAACTCGACGGCCTGCCGGTGGGACTGTGCGGCGCCAGTACCGGCGCGGCGGCGGCGCTGAGTACCGCCGCCTCCCGGCCGGAACGGGTCGGTGCCGTGGTGTCGCGGGGCGGCCGGCCCGAACTGGCCGGCAATGACCTGGCCGAGGTACGGGCACCGACCCTGCTGCTGGTTGGGGAGCTTGATCCGCAGGTCGCCGAGCTCAACGCGGCGGCTGCGGCCGACCTGCGGGCACCGCACGAACTGCGAGTGGTGCCGGGCGCCGGTCACCTGTTCGCCGAGCCGGGTGCGCTGGACCGAGTCGCCGCCGACGCCGCCGGCTGGTTCGACACACATCTGCGGTGAGAGTCGCTGCGTTCGGTCGCTGACCCGTCACTTAGTCGCGCTAGCTGCGAGTGACGTGCGCGCACTTGTTACGGTCGTCGGCCGGTGCGATGTACGGAGGACGCGGCGATGATGAACGGGACCATTGCTTACCTGGTCACCGGGCTGGGATGCCTGATCGCGACGGCTGGTGTGGTGATGGCGGCGATCGCCGTGTGGCAGACCCGGACCCGAGCCGGTGGCTCTCGGAAGAGGTCCGGTGGGGGACCGGTCGACCCGTTCCACACCGGTGACACCGACGCGTTGCGTGGCGATCCGCGTCGCGTCGGCCCCGGTGACATCGTGGAGATCCGGGCACAGTCGTACGCGGTCCGCGGCAGCCTGCACTTCGCCGAGGGCAGCTGGACCTGGAGCGAGCACTTCCTCGACGACGCGCGGGGCGACAAGCTGTGGCTCTCCGTCGAGTCCGATCCCGACCTGGAACTGGTGCTGTGGCGGGCGGCCGGTCCTGACCTGCAACACCTGCAGCCCGGCCCGGCGGTGGTGGACGTCGCTGGGCGCCGATACCGGCTCGACGAGTCCGGCCAGGCCCGGTTCACCAGCACCGGGGCGACCGGGCTGATCCCCAGCGGCTACGTGCGCTACTTCGACTACACCGCCCCGGACAACGCCCGGCTGTCCTTCGAAGGCTTCGGTGACTCGGGCCGCTGGGAGGTCGGCTTCGGCGAGGTGCTGCACCGCGCCGAGGTGATGATCTACCCGTCCGCTGGTCAGGCACCGACCGTCGGGAAGGTCTGACATGCTGGTCGCCCTGGACGCACCGTACGTCGACACCAGCGCGGCGGAGCTCAGCTTTGCGCTCGATCTGGCCGAGCGACCCGCCCTGCACGTGCTCGAGCTGCCCCTGCCGGGCGCTGGCGGCGGCGCCCGCTCCGGTTCGCGGCCGTCCGCTTCGCAGCCGGCAGGGCTGCTGCGCCTGCGATTGCTCGGGGCCTCGCATCAGGTCGTGCTGCGTACCGCTGGCCATGACCTGGTCGAGACGCTCGCCTGCCTGCCCGGTCACCCGCCTGATCTGCCGGCGGTGGTGGACGCGGATGACGGTTACCGGTTCTCCGCGCGAGCGCTTCGGCTGTCGGCCGGCGAGTTCGCCGGGCGGGCCGACCGCCTCCGCCGGCAGCTGACCGGTGATCCGCACGCCCTGGTCGGCGTCTTCCCGGGCAGCCCGGACGCCCTCACCGCGCTGCACACCCGGATCGATGGTGCGCGGATCAGTTGGCGCACCTGGCATGCGTACCCGCAGACAGCCGAGTTGGTCGAGACCGAGACGGTGGTGACAGTACGGTGACTTCCCGCAAGTGGATTGTCGGTGGCGTGGTCCTCGCTCTGGTGGGCGTGATCGTGTCGTGCTGCGGGCTGGCCGTCGGCACTTTCTCCGCCCGCGGCTACGTCGAGCGCAGCTATGCCCGCTCGGTGGTCGACGACATCGGCTCCGACGCCGAGGGGTACCGCTCCGATCTGCCACCGCGCCAGGTGGCGCAGCAGCTCACCCGGGCGTTCAGCCCGGCCGACGAGTACACCGTCGGTGACCGCTACTACCTGCGCTACGGCGACGACTCGGTGGTCATCCTGCCGATCGCCGCCGGCTCGCTGATCCTGCTGGAACGCATGACGACCGCGTACCCCCGGTACCGCTCCGTCGTCGGCAACTCGTGGAAGTGGCAACGCGGCAGCACGATCCGGGGCGGCGGTCCCGGCACCGGCAAGTAACCACCCCATCCCACCACCTGGAGTTGGCACATGTTCCGCGATTTGTTCGTCGATCTGCTGCTCACCCTGGCGTACGCCGGGGTGGGTCTGGTCCTGATGGCGCTCGGCTACCTGCTGGTCGACCTGGTCACCCCGGGCAAGCTGCACGAGCTCATCTGGGCGCAGCGCAACCGCAACGCGACCGTGCTGCTCGCCTCGAACCTGTTCGCGGTGGGCACCATCGTCGTGGCGGCGATCGCCGCCGGGGAAAACAGTTTCGTCACCGGCCTGGTCGGCACCGCCGGGTACGGGCTGCTCGGCCTGCTGGTGATGGCGGTGTCGTTCGTGCTGCTGGACGCGGTCACCCCGGGCCGCCTCGGGGACACCCTGGTGGATCGGGAGCCGCACCCGGCGGTCTGGGTCAGCGCGACCATTCACCTTGCCACCGGCGCCATCGTGGCGGCGGCGATCAGCTGATGTCGGCGATCAGCTGTCGTCGGTGGTCGGTTGATGTCGGCGGTCGTGGTGCCGGCACCGGTTGACGACGGTGCCGGCACCGGCCGCCGGTACGCCCGGCTGGCCCGGCCGGCGGTGTTGGCTGCGGTCTTCGTCTGTGCGGCCTGCGGCCTGGTGTACGAGTTGGCGCTGGTCGCCCTGGGTAGCTACCTGATCGGTGACACCGTCGGCCAGGCGTCGATCGTGCTGGGCGTGATGGTCTTCGCGATGGGCGTCGGCGCGTTGGCAGCCAAGCCGCTGCAGCACCGCGCGGTGGTGGCCTTCGCTGCGGTCGAGCTCACCCTGGCGCTGCTCGGCGGGTTGTCGGTACTGGGCCTGTACGCCGCCTTCGCCTGGCTGGACCTCTATGCGCCCGCGCTGGTGACGACCGCGTTCGTGCTGGGGCTGCTGATCGGGGCGGAGATTCCGCTGCTGATGGTGCTGCTGCAGCGGATCCGGGCGCAGGCGGCCGGCAGCGCGGTCGCCGACCTGTTCGCGGCCGACTACGTCGGTGCCCTGCTCGGCGGCCTGGCCTTTCCGTTCCTGCTGATCCCGTTCTTCGGCCAACTGCGGGGGGCGTTGCTGGTCGGCGCGGTGAACGCGCTGGCCGGAATTCTGCTGGTCGGCACGGTTTTCCGGGGCGATCTCGGCCGGCGGGGCCGGGCCGGGGTCGCGCTCGCCGCCACGGTGGTGATGGCGACGCTGGCCGGTGCCTACCTGGTGGCGGCGGACTTCGAGGTGACCGCGCGGCAGCAGCTCTACCGGGATCCGGTGGTGCACGCCGAACGCAGCCGATACCAGGAGATTGTCCTTACCCGGGCGGTGTCGCCGGTCGTCGATGGCTTCGACCTGCGGCTGTACCTCGACGGCGATCTGCAGTTCAGCTCGGTGGACGAGTACCGCTATCACGAGGCGTTGGTCCATCCGGTGCTGGCCGGTCGGCGGGACCGGGTGCTGCTGCTCGGCGGGGGGGACGGGTTGGCGCTGCGCGAGGTGCTGCGCTACCCGGACGTCACCTCGGTGACGGTTGTCGAGCTGGACCCGGCGGTGGTCGCGTTGGCCCGGGCCGAGCCGGACATTCGGGCGCTCAACAATGCGGCCTTCGACGATCCGCGGGTACGCCTGGTGCACGCCGACGCGTTCGCCTGGCTGCGCGGAGCACCAGGCGTTTTCGACGCGGTCGTCGTCGATCTGCCGGACCCGGACCAGACCGCGACGGCGAAGCTCTACTCGGTGGAGTTCTACTCGCTCCTGCGGCAGGCCCTCGGTCCGCAGGGCAGGATGGTGGTGCAGGCCGGGTCCCCGTACTTCGCGCCACGTGCCTTCTGGTGCATCGAGGCGTCGGTGCGGCAGTCGGGCTGGACGACCCGGCCGTACCACGTCGATGTTCCGTCGTTCGGCGACTGGGGTTTCCTGCTCGCGGTCGCCGACGGCGAGGGAGCCGGCCCGGTGCCGACGCCGCAGGTGCCGGCGGAGGCGCCCGCGCTGCGCTTCCTGGCGCCCGAGGTGCTGCGGGCGGCGCAGGTCTTTCCACCGGACCGGGGTCCGGTGCCGGTCGAAGCGTCGACGCTGCTGGACCCCCGGGTGCTCACCTACAGCCGGGCGGCGTGGCGCGGCTACTGACCCGCCGTACCCGCGCCATGTGTGGACGATCACCGTTGACGGGTGAGCGGGACCACCGGCAACCAAGCAAGCGACCGGTATGGTCGGTGGCCGGTTGGCCAGCACGAGGGGGTGCCCGATGGCGGCGGTGTCGGACTGGATGACGCCCGGGGCGCACCCGGTCGCGGACGGGGTGTACCGGATTCCGCTGCCGATGCCCGACGACGCGCTGCGGGCGGTCAACGTCTACGCGATCGAGGACGCCGCCGGGCTGGTGCTCGTCGACGCCGGTTGGGCGGTGCCGGCCGCCCGCAAGGCCCTCGAGGCGGCGCTCGGTGACCGTGGGCACGACCTCGCCGCGATCCGCCGTTTCCTGGTCACCCACATCCACCAGGACCACTATTCGCAGGCGGTTGCGATCCGGCAGGAAACCGGGGTGCCGATTGTGCTCGGGGTGGGCGAGCGGCCCAGCCTGGAGTTCATGGCGGCCGGCACCGACGAGCCGTACGCCGCCCCACTGGCCCAGCTGCGCGCCGCCGGTGCCGCCGACCTCGCCGACCAGGTGCAGCGGCTGACCGCCGACGCGGAGCAGCCGGAACTCGACTGGCAACCGCCGGACGAGTGGCTGTCCGGTGAGCGCGAGGTGGCGTTGTCCGGCCGCCGGTTGCGGGCGTTGCCGACTCCGGGCCATACCGCCGGGCACTACGTCTTCCGTGACCCGCAGGCCGGGCTGCTCTTCGCCGGTGACCACGTGTTGCCGGGCATCACCCCGTCGGTCGGCTTCGAGGCGGTGGCGGCGCACCGCCCATTGGGCCGGTACCTGGAGTCGCTGCGGGCGGTACGTGCGTTGCCGGACGCGCTGCTGCTGCCGGCGCACGGGCCGGTGGGCGACAGCGTCCATCGACGGGTGGACGAACTGCTGGCCCATCACCGGGACCGGTTGGCCGAAATGGCGGCCGCGGTCGGTGCCGGAGCGCGGACCGCGTATCAGGTGGCGCGGACCCTGCCCTGGACGCGACGTCGCCGCAAGCTCGACGATCTGCCGCCGTACCACCGGATGCTGGCGGTCAACGAGACGGCGCTGCATCTGGACCTGCTGGTCGAGCAGGGTCGGGTGGTGTCGCACCGGGCGGACGGCGTGACGGCGTACCGGCCGGTGGCCTGACCACGGGTTTCGCGACGGTGCGGGATGCGGTAATGTCGGCCACCAAGCAAGCGCTTGTGAGGTGATCGTGATGCTGTCAGTCGACCCGACACCGATCCCGGCCCCCGGCGGCCGTCGATGACGGTGATCAACCGACCGGCGGACCCGGCCGGCCTGCTACGCCCCGGCATTCTGATCGACGGACGGTGGCGCGATACCGGCACCGGCGGTCGACGCGACCACGTCGACCCGGGCACCGGCCGCGTTCAGCAGAGCTTCGCCCTGGCCGGGACCGTCGAGGTCGACGAGGCGGTCGCCGCCGCCCGGGCCGCCGCCCCCGGCTGGCGCAGCTGGCCCACCGACCGGCGTCGCCAGGTACTGTCCCGCCTCGGCGACCTGATCCGGGCCAACGCCGCCGACCTCGCCGCGATCAACGCGCTCGAGGTCGGCACTCCGGCGGCCCTGTCGTACGGCCGCTACACCACCGGTCAGACCTTCTTCGACTACTACGCAGGCTGGCTGGACAAGGCCGCCGGCGACGCGCTGCGGATGCCCGGAGCGTTGGACCTGACCCTGCTGGAACCGGTCGGCGTGGTCGGCGTGATCCTCACCTGGAACCATCCGCTGGCCAACATCCAGACCACCGTCGCCCCGGCACTGGCCGCCGGATGCACGGTCATCGTCAAACCGCCGGAGCAGGCCCCGTTCGCGGCGTTGCGGTTCGGTCGACTCTGCGCCGAGGCCGGACTGCCGCCCGGGGTGGTCAACGTCCTGCCCGGCGGCCCGGCGGTCGGCGACGCCCTGGTCCGCCACCCCGAGGTCGACAAGATCGGATTCGTCGGCGGTCCGGCGACGGCTAGCCGGATCCAGGCGGCGGCCGCCCCGACGCTCAAGCCCTTGCTGCTGGAGCTCGGCGGCAAGAGCGCGTCGCTGGTCTTCCCGGACGCCGATCTCGACCGGGCCTGCCGATTCGCGCTGCTGATCACCGCCAACAGCGGCCAGGGCTGCACCATCCCGACCCGGATGTTCGTTCATGACGACGTGTACGACGAGGTGCTCGGCCGGCTGCTGGACGGCCTGCGGGCGGTCACCGTCGGCGACCCGTTCGACCCGGCCGCCCAGATGGGGCCGCTGATCGACGCGGCCGCCTGCGAGCGGGTCGTCGGGATTATCGACCGGGCCCGGGAGAACAACACCGGTGACCTGGTGCTCGGCGGGCACCGGCTCGGCGGTGAGCTGGCCGACGGCTACTACGTCGCCCCGACCGTCTTCTCCGACGTCGACCCGCACAGCGAACTCGCCACCGAGGAGATCTTCGGCCCGGTGCTGTCGGTCTGCCGGTTCGCCGGCGAAGCCGAGGCGGTCGAGGCGGCCAACACCAGCCGATACGGGCTCGCCGGCTACGTGCACACCCGCGACGTCGACCGGGCGATGCGGGTCGCCTCGGCGCTGGTCGTCGGCAACGTCGGGGTCAACGGGGCCGGCGCGCCCGCCGGGCCGTTCGCGCCGTTCGGCGGGGTGAAACAGAGCGGCTACGGCAAGGTCGGCGGGCTCGCCGGACTGCTGGAGTTCAGTCGGGTCAAGAACGTACTGCTGGCGATCGACGAATGAGCTTGTCCGGCGGACCGTCGGGCGGCGGAGAAAAGAGGTCGGGATGACAACACAGGCGGACGGAGCGGTGCTGGTCACCGGTGCCGGATCGGGGATCGGGGCGGAGACCGCCCGGCAGATCGCGGCGGCCGGCGCGGCGGTCGCCGTCAACGATCTCGACCCGGCCGCCGCCCAGACCACCGCCGACACGGTCGTCGCCGCCGGCGGCACCGCCTACCCCGTCGCCGGGGACGTGGCAGACCCACGGTCCGCCGCGGCCGTCGTGGCCGCCGCCGTCGACCGGCTCGGCCGGCTCACCGGCCTGGTCAACAACGTCGGCGTGGTACGCGGCGGAGCACTGCGGTCGGTCAGCCCGGACGACTGGGACGCGATCATGCGGATCGACTGCGCCAGCGCGCTCTACTGCAGCCAGGCCGCCCTGCCCGCGATGACGTCGGGCGGCGCGATCGTCAACATCTCGTCGCTGTGCGGCATCCACGTCGCACCCGGCGCCGGCGCCTACAACGCCGCCAAGGCAGCGGTGATCGCCCTGACCCGGCAGATGGCGCTGGAATGGGGTCCGGACGGCATCCGGGCGAACGCGGTCGCACCGGGCATCGTCAGCGGCACCAACTTCTCGGCCAGCAGCCGCGACCCGCAGGCCGCGCTGCGCCGCGGTGCCGCCGTACCACTCGGTCGCACCGGCTCCGCAACGGACATCGCCCCGGTCGTGGTCTTCCTGCTCGGCGACGCCGCCCGCTACGTCACCGGCCAGGTGATCGCCGTCGACGGCGGGCTGGGAGTCGCGCTGCAGACGCTGCTGCCGGCGTGACCGGCCGGCCGGGCGGTGACCCGCTGGCCACACCGCTGACCGTCGGCCGGCACCGGCTGCGCAACCGGATGGTGATGACCCCGCACCTCGGCCGGCTGCCACCCCGGCGGCTTCGGCGCTACGTCGCCGAGCGCGCCGCCGGCGGGGTGGCGATGATCGTGCTGCCGGCCGGCCAGGGGGTGTACGCCAACCCGGTCTACCCGCTGGAGGCATGCCCCGGTGACCCGGACGGCTACGTCGACCCCGACGCGGTCTCGTTCCACGTCCGCGACCCCCGGCACCGCCAGGTGCTGCTCGCGGCGGCGCACGAGCACCTGGTCGGGCTGGCGGACGCGGCGCACCGCGGCGGGGCGCTCGCCGTCGGCCAGATCCATCACCCGGGCGCGGAGCGCGGCTGGGACAACTTCCAACCGGCCCTTGCCCCGTCGCAGGTACGGGGCGACGACACCGGAGTCGTCCCGCACGCGCTCACCGTGGCCGAGATCGACGACCTGGTGACCGGCTACCTCGCCACCGCCACGGCGATCGTCGCTGCCGGGTTCGACGGCGTCGAACTGCACGCCGGCCACGGGTACCTGCTGAACCGGTTCCTGTCCCCGCACTACAACCGGCGCACCGACCGGTACGGCGGTTCCCCAGCCGGCCGGCTGCGGCTGATCCGCCGGATCCTGCGCGCGGTGCGCGCCGAGCTGGGGGACCGGTCGCTGCTCGGTGTCCGACTCACCGCCGGCGAGGAGGTGCCGGGCGGGATCGACGCCGCCGGGGTGACCACAATCGCCACCGGGATCGCCGATCTCGTCGACTACGTCAACCTGTCGCTCGGCAACCACGACGGCCTGCGCGACGGCCGGCCGGCCACCGCGTACACCGGATCCTGGCTGGTGACACCGGCGCCGGCGGCGCCGACCGCCCGGCAGGTCCGCGCCGTGGTCGACGTGCCGGTCCTGGTCTCCGGCCGGATCACCGACCCGGCGATCGCCCGTGGCCTGGTCGCCGACCGCGCGGCCGACCTGGTGGGACTGGCCCGGGCGCTGATCGCGGACCCCACCTTCCCCCGGCGCGCGGTCAGTGGGGACGACGCCGGCATCGTCCGCTGCGTCGCCTGCAACGAGTGCGTACGGGTGCCGTTTTCCTGCCCGGCGAATCCGGCTGCCGGCCGGGAAGCCGAGTTCGACCCGCTGCCCGCCGAAGCACCGGCCGGTCCGGCTCTCGTCCGACACCGTCCTGCCCGCCGACGGATCGCCGTCGTCGGTGCCGGGCCGGCCGGGGTGGAGGTGGCGGTCGGTGCCGCGGCGGCCGGAGCCGAGGTGACCCTGATCGAAGCCGCCGACATGGTCGGCGGGGCACTGCGTCACCTGGTCGGTACGCCACTGCTCGCCGACTGGGCACCGCTGCTGCACCGGCTCGAGCGGCGGCTGGCCCCGCTGCTGGACCGGCCGTCTCCCGCCGGCGGGCGGGTGGTCCTGCGTACCGGCACCACCGCCACCGCCGACCACCCCGACCTGCTCGACGCGGACCTGGTGGTGCTGGCCACCGGCGGCCGGTCGGGCCCGGCCGGCTTCCCTACCGACCAACCAGTACTGACCACGATGGATCTGTTGGTCGGTCGTCGACCGCCGCCGGGCACACCGGTGCTGGTGGTCGGCGGTGCCGAGCGGCATCTCGAGCCGCTGCTCGCCGCCGACCTGCTGGCCGGGGAGGGCTGGCCGGTCCGGGTGTGCACCGAATGTGTCGACATCGGACCCGATCTGGATCAGCGGACCAGACCGGCGGTGCTGCGTCGGTTGTACGGCCGGGCGGTGGGGTTCGCCCCGATGACCCGGGTGCACCGGTGGTCCGGCGGGGCCGTCGAGGTGGAGCAGTTGTTCACCGGGCACCGGTCGATCCTCGACGCCGGTGCGGTGATTGTCGCGCACGGTCGTACCGCGAACGACGGGCTGCGCGCCGCGCTGCCGGCGGACCTCGAATGTCAGGTGGTCGGCGACGCGTTGGCGCCACGTCGGCTGACGCACGCCGTGCTGGAAGGAGCCCGGTTCGGATATGCACTGTCCGCCGCCGACCGGCGATGGCCCCGAACCGTCAGCTGACGTGCTGGTGGTCGGCGCCGGCCTGGCCGGCTGGTCACCGACGGCGACGCCGCGCACCGGGCGCGGCTGTTCGCCCCGGTGCACCGCACCGAGCCCGGCCGGCGGTACGCCACCTTCGGCGTCTGGACCTTCCTGCGCGGGCTCGCCGACGAGTTCACCGTCGCCGGCGGCACACTGCGTCAGCCGGCCCGGGCTCGACGGCTGCGGCCCGCGCCCGGTGCGGCCTGGCAGGTCGGGCTGGACCTGCCGGGCGGTGCCGCCGGGTGGATCATCAGCCGGGCCGGCCGGTGCGACCATGGGCGGGCTGCACGGCGGTCCGGAACCGGCAGCCGGATCACTCGGTGCGGTGACAGGCGGACCAGCCGCCGCCGACGACCGGCACCGGCTGTGGGGTCTCCGCTGCGCACACCGGCATCGCGTGCGGGCAGCGGGTGCGGAACCGGCAACCCGACGGCGGGTCGATCGGGCTGGGAATCTCCCCGGCCGGGGTGCTCCGGTCGGCGAGCCCGTGACTGGCCGGGGTCAGCATCGAGGCCAGCAGCGCCCGGGTGTACGGGTGGGCAGGGCTGGCGTACACCCGACTGGCGGGACCGCTCTCCACCACCCGCCCCAGGTACATCACCGCCAGCTCGTGGCTGACGTGGTGGACCAGCGCGAGGTCGTGGGCGATGAACAGGAAGGCGATGCCCTCGGCGTCCTGGATGTCCTGTACCAGGTTGACGATCTGCGACCGGGTGGAGACGTCCAGCGCGCTCACCGGCTCGTCACAGATGATCAGCTGGGGTTCGAGCGCCAGCGCGCGGGCGAACGAGATCCGCTGTCGTTGGCCGCCGGAGAGCGCCCGCGGCGACCGGCGGGCCAGTGCCGGGTCCAGGCCGACCCGTTCCAGCAGCTGGCCGATCCGGCGGCGGCGCTCGGCCGGGGTGAGCCGGGAGTGCACCACCAGCGGTTCGGCGATGCTCTGCCCGACCGTCATCGACGGGTCCAGCGAGGCGTACGGGTCCTGAAACACCATCTGCATGCCGCGTCGGTGTGACCGCAGCTCGCCCCGGCGCATCGCGGCGAGGTCCCGACCGAGGAAGGAGACCTCCCCGCTGCTGGGTTCGATCAGCCGCAGGGCGAGCCGGCCGACGGTCGACTTGCCGGAGCCGCTCTCGCCGACCAGGCCGAGGGTCCGGCCACGGGCCACCGTCAGGTCGACGCCGTCGACCGCGTGTACCACCACCCGGCGCAGGCCGAGCACCCCGCGCCGGACCGGAAACTGTTTGCCGAGGCCGCGCAGCCGAAGCACGGCCCCGTCCCGGTCCCCGCCGTCGGTCGGACCACCGGTGTCGGCATCCTCGACGGTTGCCTCGGTCGCGGCCACGTCCTCGCCCGCCGGGTTCGTGGAACCGGGGGCGCGTGTCGGGCCGGTGCCGGGCAGCTCCAGCTCGGCGTGCCGGCCGCACCGGGTACCCCGGTCGCCGCCGTCCAGCACCGTCCACGGCGGGTCGGAACGGGTCCACTGTGGCCGGGCGTGGGCGCACCGGTTGGCGAACCGGCAGCCGGCGGCGGGGAAGTGGCCCGGGCGCGGCACCTGGCCGGGGATGACCGGCAGCCGGGTGGCCTTCGCGGCGACCTCCGCGCTGGACGAGATCAGCGCCGAGGTGTACGGATGCCGTGGCGCGGCGAAGACGTCGCGGACCGGACCCGACTCGACGACCTGACCGGCGTACATGACGCTGAGCCGGTGCGCCATCGTGGCGATGACGCCGAGATCGTGCGACACCAGCAGCAACGACATCCCCAGTGCGTCACGCAGATCGCCGAGCAGCTGCAGGATCTGCAGCTGGACCGTCACGTCCAGGGCGGTCGTCGGTTCGTCGGCGATCAGCAGCTCCGGTTCGCCGGCGATGGCCGTCGCGATCAGCGCCCGTTGGGCCATCCCGCCGGACAGCTCGTGCGGATAGCTGGCCACCCGCTGCTGCGGGTCCGGGATCCGGACCAGGTCGAGCAGCTCCACCGCGCGGGCCCGGGCCTGCCGGCGGTTCATTCTGGTGTGTCGCAGCAGGCTCTCGACGATCTGGTTGCCGACGGTGAACGCCGGGTTCAGGCTGCTCAACGCCTCTTGGAAGACCATGCCGACCCGGTTGCCGCGGAACCGGGTCAGCTCGGCGGGGGAGCGGCCGGTGAGTTCCTGGCCGGCGAAGCGGATCGAACCGCCGGTGATCCGGGCGCCGGGCGGCAGCAGCCCGGCCAGGGCGAGACAGGTGATGCTCTTACCCGAGCCGCTCTCGCCGACCAGGCCGAGGGTCTCGCCAGCGGCGACGGTCAGATCGACCTGTTCGACCAGGTGCACGGTGTCCCGTCCGGACCCCACGCTGACGGTCAGGCCGTCGACCTCCAGCAGCGGTCGGGTCGTGGTGCTCGCGGCAGTCATCGGTTGCCTGCTTTCTGCTGGTGTCCACCGGACAGGGCCTGACTGAGTCCGTCGCCGAGCACCTGGAAGGCGACGACCGTCAGGGTGATGGTCAGGCCGGGAATGAAGATCAACCAAGGTGCCGAGGCGACCGACGAGAAGGCCCGTTGCAGCAGGTTGCCCCAGCTCGCCTCCGGCGGCTGGATGCTGAGTCCGAGGTAGCTCATCGCGCCTTCGGCGACGATCGCCACGGCCATCGTGATGAAGACCTGGACGACCAGCGGACCCGCGATGTTGGGCAGCACGTGCCGCAGCACCGACCGCAGGTGGGACACTCCGATCGACCGGGCCGCCTCCAGGTAGGTCTCCTCGCGTACCGCCAGCGCCTGGATGCGGCTCAACCGGGCGAAGATCGGCACGAAGATGACCGCGAGGGCGAACATGGCGTTGCGCAGTCCGGGCCCGAGCACGCCGACGATGGACATCGCCAGCAGCAGGCCGGGCACGCTGAGCACGGCGTCGATCAGCGTCATCACCAGCCGGTCCACCCAACCACCGAAGTAGCCGGCGGTCACTCCGAGCAGGACCCCGCCGAGCAGGCCGAGCCCGACCGCCTGCAGACAGGCCAGCAGGGAGGATCGGGAGGCGTACAGCAGCCGGCTGAGCATGTCCCGACCGAGGTCGTCGGTGCCGAGCCAGTGCACGGCCGACGGCGGGTCGAGGATCGCCCGGAAGTCGGTGGCGTACGGATCGTACGGGCTGACCAGCGGCGCGGCGACCGCCAACAGGCTGAGCAGCACCAGGTAGCCGAGGGCGACCACGGTCATCGGCTGGCTGCGGATCCGGGCGACGAGAGCGTCGCCGCGGTCGCGGCGGTCGAGCCCGCCCGGTTCCGGCCCGGTGCCGGGCTCGGCGGGGTTGGCGGTGGACGCGGTGTCGTCGGTGCTCACTGGTCGGCTCACGAGATCCGCACCTTCGGGTTGAGGAGGCCGTAGGCGATGTCGACGAGCAGGTTCGCGGTGAGCACGACCACCGCGGAGACCAGGACGACGGCCTGTACGACGGTGAAGTCCCGGTTGAGGATGGCGTCGATGGCGAACTTGCCGAGCCCCGGCATGCCGAAGATGGACTCGACGATCACCGCGCCGGACAGCAGGTGCCCGAGGCGGATGCCGAGCACGGTGATCGCCGGAGCCGCCGCGTTCTTCAGCGCGTGCTTGCCGATGACCGTGCGCGCCGGCAATCCCTTGGACCAGGCGGTCCGGATGTAGGGCTGGGCGTACGCGTGGAGGAAGCCGGTGCGCAGTTGGCGGGCCATTTCGGCGGCGGTGAACACGCCGAGGGTGATCGACGGCATGATCAGGTGCTGTGCCCAGGGCAGTACACCCTCACTGAGCGGGGTGTAGCCGGTGGCCGGCAGCCAGCGCAGCTGCACCGCGAAGATGGTGATCAGCATGGTCGCCAGCCAGAAGTTCGGCACGGCCAGGCCGGCGGCGCTGCCGAGCAGGCCGATCCGGTCGACGGCACGGCCGGCGTAGACGCCCTGCAGGATGCCGGTCGGTACGCCGATCAGCAGCACGACGACGAGGGTGCCCAGGGCGATGCTTGCGGTCAGCGGCGCGCGGCGCAGGATCTCGTCGCTGATCGCCCGGCCGGTGACCAGCGAGTCACCCAGGTCGCCCTGCAGGATGCCGCCGAGCCAGTGCGCGTAGCGGACCAGGAAGGGGTCGTCGAGGCGTAGCTGCTGGCGCAGCGCGGCCAGCTGCTCCGGGGTGGCGTGTTCGCCGGCGATCGCCATCGCCTGGTCACCGGGGAGCAACGCGACCAGGGAGAACGCGCCCAGCGAGACGATCAGCAGGAGCGGGATCGCCGACAGGAGGCGCCGGAGGACGAGGGTGACCATTCGTGGGTGATCCTTTGGCCGCCGGAACGCTGGCTGACCAGCATCTGACTGTCCGGGCAACTTACCTAACGAGCGCTTGTTCGTCAATCCTCGGCGGTGCGCGGGTGGTGCCGGCTGTCCGCCCACTCGTATGCGATCGCGGTGGGTCGCGTTGACGAACAGAACGCTTTGTCGGCTAGCGTCGACCGGGATGACGACGGACACCATGGTCGACGACCCCGCCGGTCCGGCGGACCGGTACGACGTGCTGGTCGTCGGGTACGGGTCTACCACCCGGCACCGACCGAGCGGCCGCAGCCGGCGGTGGTGTCGGTCGACTACCGGCTCGCCCCCGAACACGGCTTCCCGGCCGTCGCCGAGGACGCCTACGCCGCGACCGCCTGGACCGCCGACACCGCCGCCGCGCACCGCCCGCTGCGCACCGCCCGCTGCGCAGCGAGAGAACGAGGCGTACACGGCCCGGCCGCGCGCCGCCGGGGTCGCGGTGACCCTGGCCAGCCATCCCGGTGTGGTGCACGGCTTCTTCACCCAGTGGCACTAGTTGGACACCGGCCGGACCGCGACCGCGCAGGCGTTCGCCGTGCTGCGGGCGGTGCCGCACGGCTGAGCCCCGGGTCGCTCCTCGCCGACCTGGGCCGAGCCCGCAGCGGCGGCCACCGTCGCCGACTGGGACCGGGTGCGCGACGCCAACCTGCGGGCGCCGTTCCTGCTCGCCCAGGCCGCGATGCCCGCACTGATGCGCTCGGCGGCCGCCGAGTACGGGCCCGGTCGGCGTACGGATCAACGTGCTCTGCCCCGGCGCTGCCGCCCGGCCGTCGGGCCGAACCGGCTGAGATCGCCCGTACCATTGCGCTTCTGGCCTCGCTGGACACGTCGTTCGTCGCCGGCAGCGTGCTGCACGCCGACGGCGGCGCGCTGGCCTGACCGACCACCGTCTCTCGATCCACCCACATCCGCACACCGCCGGGCGGGGTGGTTCCTGCTGGCCGGCCGGCGGCACCCGGCACGCCACGGCGCCGTGGGATCGGTCCGACGGATCCCACGGCGCCGCTGGTACGTCCGCCCGCGGGGCGGTCCGGGTGGTCAGCCGACCGGCACCCGGCCCTCGGTGATGTACAACCCGTCGAAAATCATGTTCGACCGGGTGGAGCCGCGCTGCACCCCGCCGACGTGGGCACCCATCGCGGTGTGCCCGGCGACGAAGAACAACGGCACCCCGGCGGCGGCCTCCTCGGAGACCAGGGTGGCCGCCTGGCGCAGCAGGTCGGCCCGCTCGTCGGGGTCGACTGCGGCGTCCGCCTGGACGACCAGGTCCCGCAGACCGGGGATGGTCTCGCCGGACGGGTTGTACCGGCCGTCCTGGAAGAACCGTTCCCGGAACCGGCTGGACGGTGACCGGGCCGGTGCCATGGCCAGCGGCGCGGCGGCGATCTGCGGCGGCGAGTCGGCGGTGCCGTACAGCCGGGCCAGCATCTGCGCCGGGTCGATCAGCTGCAGGTCCATGGTGAACCCGGCCTGTTCCAGCTGTGCCTGCACCAGCTCACCCATCCGGACGTACGCGGTGAAGGTGCCACCGATCTCGGCGGTGAAGGTCACCCCGTCCGGATAGCCGGCCTCGGCCAGCAACTCCCGGGCCCGGTCCGGGTCGTACGGATAGGCATCGGCCAACTCGGGCGAGTACGGCACCGAACCCTCCGGGAACCACTGGGTGGCCGCCTCGGACCGGCCGTCGGTCAGCGCCTCGGTGATCGCCTCGCGGTTCAGGGCGTACCGCAGGGCCTGCCGGACCCGCACATCGTCGAACGGCTCCATCGCCTGGTTGATCAGCAACGCGCGGACCTCGTTGGTCGACGAGGACATCACCCGCAGCCGGTCGTCGGCGCAGGCCGCGGCGACCTTGTCGTCCTCGATGTACTGCACGTCCAGGTCACCGGCCTGCAGCGCGCCGAGGCTGGCGTCGGTGGAGGTCTCGATGAAGTCGATCCCGCCGAGCAGCCGCTCCTGCGCGTTCCAGTAGCCGTCCCAGGCCCGGACACTGACTTTCTCCCGGGCGTACCAGGGGCCTTCGACGGCGTACGGCCCGGCGCCGACCGGGGCGTCGCTGAACGCCGTAGAGGAGCCGGCGGCCTGTACGGCGGTGGGCGAGGCCATCAGCCCGGGCCGGTCGGACAGCACGATCGGGAAGGCGGCCGGGTTCGGCGGATCCAGATCGAACCGCACGGTGAGGTCGTCGACCACTTCGACGGCCTGGACGTTGGCCAGGTCGCCCTTGATGTTCGACTCCTCGTCGTTCATCGCCCGGTCGATGTTGAAGCGCACCGCCTCGGCGTCGAACGGGGTGCCGTCGGAGAAGACGACGCCGTCGCGGAGCTTGAACTCCATGACGTTGTCCTCGACGACGCTCCACTCGGTGGCCAGTCCAGGGATGGGCTGGTCGTTGGCGTCGAGCTTGACCAGCGGGTCGAAGATCGTCTGTAGCACGGTGATCTCGTTGGCCTCGACCATCCGGATCGGGTCCAGGGAGCTGGCCGGCACGCTGCCGTACTTCAGAACCGCGGTCGGGTCGTGGGCCACCGTGGTGGACGTCGCCGGCGGGCAGCCGGGCGCGGCGGTGCCGTTGTCGTCGGTGGTGTCGGAGTCGGTGTCGGAACTGGTGCTGCAAGCGGCGAGCGGCAGCAGGGACAACGCCAGCATCGGCGCGAGTGTGCGGTGTAGGGATCTCACTTTTCGGTCCCACCTTCAGTAGGCGGCAGTTGCTCTACCAGCGGTGCGGCACGGCGCCGGCGAGAGTAGGCGAGGAAGCTACCAACAAAGCGCTTGCTTCGTCAACGGCATGTTGCGCCGATGTTGCAGCCCGGTGCCGGGGTCAGTGCCCGCCCAGCTCGTCGGCGATCAGCCCGGCGGCGGTCCGCAGCGCCGCCGCGACCTCGGGAATCCGGGTGTTCGGGCAGCGCGCGGTGGGCATCCCGGCCGCCAACGCGCCGCGCACCCGGCCCGTCGAGTCGCGCAGGCAGACCCCGATCCCGGTGATGCCCCGCTCGCTCTCCTCGCGGTTGACCGCGTAGCCGAGGCGACGTGCGGTGGCCAATTGGCGACGCAGGGTGGCTAGATCCTCGACCGCAGGGCCGTACACCGCCGGCAGCCCTCGGGGATAGAGCACCTCCAGCTCCGCCGGACTGAGCTGGGCGAGCAGCACCTTGCCGCCGGAGGTGCAGTGTGCCGGCATCGACATCCCGGCCCGGGAACCGACGCGCAGACCGTGGGTGGCCTCCACTCCGTCGAGGAACCGGACCGCGGTGCCCTGCAGGACCGCCAGGTGCACCGTCTCCTGCAGCTCACCGCTGAGCCGCTCCAGATGCGGCCGCACCACGGTCCGCAGGTCCGGGCCGGACCGGCCGGCGAGCAGCCCCAGGTCGGCGAAGACCGGGCCGGGCAGGTACGCCCTGCGGCCGTCCTGGACGGCGAAGCCGTGGTGCTTCAACATGCCGAGCAGCCGGTGCGCGGTGGACGGCGCCACCCCGAGGTGGCGGGCGGCCTCGGCCACCCCGAGCCGGGACCGCTCCCGCAGCAGCAGGATCAGGCGCAGGGCGTTGTCGACGGACTCGATGGGGTACGGCACGGCGTTCTGCACCAGAGAATTATGACCACGTGATCATTCCGTCGTAAAGAAGGTTCCTAACCTGGCGACATGGTTGACCTGGACTCCGAGGCCGCTGCCGGCACGGTGCAGGACCGCGCTCTGCAGCAGCTCTACACCGACTTCGACGCCGCTGGACTCAAACCGCTGTGGACCGTGCGGGACGGTCTGATGCCGGTCGCCCCGACGCCCCGGGCGGTGCCCCACGTCTGGCCGTGGGACCGGCTGCTGCCGCTCGCCGCCCGCGCCGGTGACCTCGTCCCGGTCGGGCGCGGCGGCGAACGACGGGCCATCGCCCTGGCCAACCCCGGCCTGCCCGGCGACCCGTTCGCCACCGCCACCCTCTGGGCAGCGGTGCAGTACCTCGGGCCCCGCGAGGTCGCCCCGGCCCACCGGCACAGCCAGAACGCGTTCCGCTTCGTGCTCGACGGGGAAGGCGTCTGGACGGTCGTCGACGGCGACCCGGTCGCGATGCGCCGGGGTGACCTGCTGCTGACCCCGGGCTGGGCCTGGCACGAACACCACAACACCGCCGACACCGCGATGGTCTGGCTGGACGGACTGGACATTCCGCTGAACGCCCAACTCGACGCCGGGTTCTTCGAGTTCGGCCCGGACCAGCTCACCGACACGTCGACCCCGGCCTCCTCACGGGGAGAACGGCTCTGGGCCCACCCCGGGCTGCGCCCGCTGTCGGCCGACGCGGACACCGTCCACTCGCCGCTGCCGGCGTACCGCTGGACGCACACCGACGCCGCGCTCACCGCGCAGCTGGAGCTCGCCGACGAAGGGCACCCGGCGCTGGTCGAGCCCGGCCACGCGGCGGTACGGTTCGTCAACCCCACCACCGGCCGCGACGCCCTGGCGACGCTGCGCCTGGAGATGCACCGGCTGGCCGCCGGTGCATCTACCGCGACCCGCCGGGAGGTCGGCTCGTCGGTGTGGCAGGTGTTCAGCGGCCAGGCCATTGTGCTGCTCGACGGCCGGGAACACCAGGTCGGCACCGGGGACCTGTTCGCCGTACCGTCGTGGTGCCCGGTGAGCCTGCGGTCACCGCACGGCGCCGACCTGTTCCGGTTCAGCGACGCACCCAGCTACCAGGCCCTGCACCTGGCCCGGCACCAGGTGGGTGAGTTGGCATGAGACTGGCCACCATCCGTACCGGCGACCGGACCGCCGCGGTCCGGGTCGACGCCGACGCGGCGGTCGAGGTCGGCGCCGTCGACCTCGGTGAACTGCTCACTGACCCCGGTTGGGCGCAGCGCGCCGCCGCCGCCGACGGCACCCGGCACCCGGTCGACGGACTCGACCACGCTCCGCTGGTCAGCCGACCGGAGAAGATCATCTGCGTCGGGCTGAACTACCGCCGGCACATCCTGGAGATGGGCCGGCAGCTCCCGGAACATCCGACGATCTTCGCCAAGTACCCACCGGCGCTGATCGGGGCCACCGACCCGGTCGTACTGCCGGCCGCCTCGACCGCGATGGACTGGGAGGCCGAACTCGCGGTCGTCGTCGGCACCACGGTCCGGCACGCCGACCCCGGGCAGGCCGCCGCCGCGATCGCCGGCTACACCGTGCTCAACGACGTCACCGCCCGGGACTGGCAGTACCGCACCCCGCAGTGGTTGGCCGGCAAGACGTTCGAGGCGACCACCCCGCTCGGACCCTGTCTGGTCACCCCGGACGACCTCGACCTCGACGCCGGGCTCAGCGTCGAATGCCTGGTCAACGGCGAGGTGGTGCAGAGCTCCGACAGCACCGAGCTGGTCTTCGACCCGCCCGCACTGGTGGCGTACCTGTCCACCATCTGCACCCTGCGGCCCGGCGACGTGATCGCCACCGGGACACCCGGCGGCGTGGGTCACGCCCGTAAACCACCCCGGTACCTGGCCGACGGTGACGTGCTGGTCACCCGGATCGGTGGGGTCGGCGAGTGCCGCAACACCTGCTGCGCGGAGCAACCGTGACCGGCGCGGGGTCCGACGCCACCATGGGCTGGCTGACCGCCGGGGAACAGCGGTGCCGGGAACTGGTCGACCAGCTCACCGACGCCGACGCGGCGGCGCCGAGCCGGCTGCCCGGCTGGACCCGCGCCCACCTGGTCACCCACCTGGCCCGCAACGCCGACGCCCTGGTGAACCTGTTGACCTGGGCGCGGACCGGGGTGCCGACCCCGATGTACGCCAGCGCCGCCCAGCGCGGCGCGGACATCGACGCCGGCGCCGGGCGCGGCGCCGACGAGCTGCGCGCCGACCTGGCCGGTGCGGCGGGTCGGCTCGCCGACGCCGTCCGGGCCATGCCCGACGACGCCTGGTCGGCCACCGTCCGTACCGGTCAGGGCCGCGAGGTCCCCGCCGACCAGGTGCTCTGGCTGCGGGTCCGGGAGGTCTGGGTGCACCAGGCCGACCTCGACCTCGGCGGCACCCTGGCCGATCTGCCCGGTCCGCTCACCGACGCGCTGCTGGACGAGGTGACCGCCACCTTTACCAGCCGTGACGCCGGTTCGACGGTCGAACTGCGGGCGACCGACCGGTCGCGGGTCTGGCGGACCGGTCCGGGAACCGTGGCGACCAGCGGTACGGGGAGCGTGGCGACCCGCGGTGCGGCCGGGTCCGGTGATACCGCACCGGTCCGGCCGGTGGAGCTGTCCGGAGCCGGTTGGCAGCTGCTCGGCTGGCTGATCGGGCGAGTGCCGGCGGACCGTTTGACGGTCCACCCGGCCGGGGCCGTGGTCGCGCCACCGCCGCCGTGGATATGACCCGGTCCGCTCGTCGGACCCCGCTGACCAGGCGCGATGACATGATCGATTTCTGGTGGCCGCCGGTTACGGCGAGTCACCGACGATAGGAGGGAGGCACCGGTGGACGGCAACGTGATCGAGTCCGACGTACTCGTCATCGGTGGGGGAATCGCCGGCTGCGTGGCGGCCGTGCGGGCCGCGGAGGCGGGCGCCTCGGTGGTCCTGGTCGACAAGACCAGGTCGGTACGCCGCTCCGGCGACGCCGGCCGGGGACTGGCCTTTCTCACCACCTACCTGGATCTGGGCGAGCCCTGGGACACCCCGGAGGTCTTCGCCGAGTGGTACTGCGACATCGCCCTAGGGCTGGTCGACATGGAGGTGGCCCGGCCGCTGGGCATCGAACCGCTGCCGGCCGTCTGCCGGTTCCTGGAGGAGTCCGGCGTGCCGCTACGCAACGCCGACGGCGACTACGAGCGGGTCGGCCGGATGTGGACGCCCGGTCCGATCGTGCTCAAGTTCGACGGCGCCGACATCAAGCCCCGGCTGGCCGAGCGGGCGGCGGCCACCGACCGGGTCCGGATCATCGGTGGGGTGCACGCCACCAGCGTGCAGCTCGACGACACCGGCCGCGCGGTCGGCGCGACCGGCTTCGACATCCGGTCCTGCGAATTCCTGACCTTCCGCGCCGGCGCGGTGATCGTCGCCACCGGTAACGCCGAACGGGTCATCTTCAACTCGCCCCGGCGCGACGCGTTCCACACCTACCACCGGCCCTACCACGCCACCACCGGGTTCGCGCTCGCCGCCCGGGCCGGCGCGGTGGCCGCCAACATCGAGTTCCTCGGGACCTTCCTCTTCCCGCGCGGCTTCGCCACCGGCGCGATGGGCAACCTGCTGGAGGCCGGTGGCCGGCTGGTCAACGGCAATGGTCAGCTCATCGCCGACCTGCCGGACGTCGAGGGGGAGCGGCGGTTCGGGTTCGGCATCGTCGGCAAGGCGGCCGGTGAGGTGCTCGCCGGCCGTGGCCCGGTGTACATCGACTGCACCCATCTGCCGCCCGCCGAGATCGCCGCGATCAGCGACTACATCTCCTACGATGCGCCGCTGTTCCTGGAGTTCCTGGAGCAGTCCGGCATCGACCTGTCCCGGCACCCGGTCGAGTTCGAGCTGTTCAACGGCGCCTGGTCGGCCACCGGGTCGCCCAAGGGCGTGGTGGTCGGCGCGGACGGGCAGACCCGGGTCCCCGGCCTGTTCGCCGCCGGTGACCTGGCCACCCCGGCGTACGCCCTGGCCGGCTCGCTGGCCAGCGGGTACGTCATCGGCCGGACCGCCGCCGAGTTCGCCCGGTCCGCCGCCGCGCCGGTGCTGGACGCCTCGGCGGTGGCCGCCGAACGTCGGCGGACCCTGGCACCGCTGAATCGGACCAACGGGATCGGCTGGCGTGAGTACGAGCACCAGCTGCAGGACCTGATGACCAAGTACGTCGGGATGGACCGCAACGAGATCGGGCTGCGGCAGGCCGCCGAGTACCTGCGCGGGTACGCGGCGGCGGCCGGCGAGGTCCACGCCGGCAACGGCCACGAGCTGATGCGCGCCCACGAGGCGTTCGACCTGCGGCTGTTCGACGAGATGATGACCGCTGTCGCGCTGGAGCGCGACGAGAGCCGGTTCAGCTTCCTGATGGGCCACTACCGCACCGACCGGCCCAGCGCCGACGACCAGCGGTGGCTCGGCGTGTCGATTCTGGCCGGACACGACGGCGAGCAGCCGGTGCTGGAGCACACCGTGCCGACCCCGTCCTGGCGTGCGGCGCAACTGGAGAACCGGTCGGTCGTGGAACTGGTCGGTGAGCGGGGAGCACGGCTCGCCGGAAAGGTGGGATAGGCATGGCACCACGGATCAACGAGAACCTCTGTACGCTCTGCGGGATCTGCCAGGACGTCTGTCCGGGCGACATCCTGCACATCGACCGGGGCGTGGCGGAGATGGTCCGCTACCCGGACGAGTGCAGCTACTGCGACGTCTGCCGAGTGGAGTGTCCGGCCGGCGCGATCGACATCGAGTTCACCTGGAGCATGCGGCAGCAGCCGATCTCCATCCTGCCGGGCCGGCCCGACCATGATTGAGGCGAGCTACACCCTGGACATCGACGTCGGCGTCGACGAGGTGTGGTCGTTCGTCGAGGTGATCCCGAACTGGGCGCACTTCCTGGTCGGTTTCCAGAAGCTGGACCTGGTCGACGACCGGCGGTCGATCTGGACGCTGCGCGGTGACGTCGGGGTCCTTGCCCGCGAGGTGGACCTGCAGGCCGACATCACCGTCTGGGAGCCGGGCCGGCGGGCGGAGTTCACCATCACCGGGCTGACCGAACGGATCACCGGGCAGGGCAGCTTCGACATCGAGCCGATCGACGTGCCGTCGGTGCCGGGCGACGCCACTGCGGCCGGGCCGGCTGACGGTTCCCCGGCCGACGGTTCCCCGGCCTCGGGACGGCAGCGACGTCCCGAGCCCGGTGACGAGCAGACCCGTCCCGGACTGCTGCGCCGGATCAGGTTCGCCGTGGCCGGCCGGCTGCTGCGCTGGTTGAACCGCCGCCGGGCGACCCACCCACCGGCCGGTCCGGCGGCAGCGGACGGTCAGCCGGCCGCTGCTACCGAGGCCGCTGCGGTCGACCAGGAGCCGGGTCCGCCGACATCGCCGCGGACCGGCCGGTCCCGGCTGCGTTTCCATCTGCAGCTCACCCCGGGCGGGCCGATGGCCCCGATGGTCGAGCTGTTGATGGGGCCGATGGTGGAGCCGACCGCCGAGGACTTCCTGCGCAACATCCGCCAGGCACTCGAAGCCCGGCGGGCCAGCGCCTGACGAGGGGAGCAAACGAGCCATGCACGAGTTGCCACGCCGTACCGATGTGGTGGTGGTCGGCACCGGCGCCGCCGGGTTGACCGCCGCGTTGACCGCCGCTGCGGCCGGCCTGCAGGTCACCATCCTGGAGAAGGCGCCGGTGATCGGCGGCACGACCGTGGTTTCCGGCGGCTCCATCTGGGCGCCGGCGAACCGCTGGCTGGCCGAGGCGGGCGTGCCGGACAGCCGCGACGACGCGCTGACCTACCTGCGACGGCTCGCCCTGGACCGGGTCCCGGATCGGGTCATCGAGGCCTTCGTCGACCAGGTCAACCCGATGCTGGACCTGGTGGTGGCGCGCACCGGGCTGCGCTTCACTCCGAACCTGGAGCACCCGGACTACCAGCCGGAGTTGCCCGGGGCGCATCCGGGCGGGCGCACCCTGCAGAGCGACCTGTTCGACGCGACCGTCCTCGGTGAGCTGCGCGGCAAGCTGCGGCCGACGCATTCGACGGTGCCGGTGACCAAGCTCGAACTGGACCAGTGGGGGATGGACACCCTGGACCGGTGGGACTGGGCGCTGATCGCCGAACGCACCGCGAAGGGCGTGGTCGGCATGGGCGCCGCACTGGTCGGTGAGCTGCTGTACGGCTGCCTGCGGCTCGGTGCCACGGTGCACACCGACACCCGGGCGGTTCGGCTGCGGCGCGCCGGCGGACGGGTCGACGGGATCACCGTGGCCACCGGCGACGGCGAGGTGGAGATCGTCGCGCAGCGGGGTGTGGTGCTCGCCTCCGGCGGGTTCGAGTGGGACCCGGCGATGGTCGGGCAGTTCCTCGGCGTACCGATGGACGCACCGGCCAGCCCACCGGCGAACGCCGGCGACGGGTTGCGGATGGTGATGGAGGTCGGTGCCGCGCTCGGCAACATGAACGAGGCATGGTGGGGACCGATGGTGTACGCGGCCGGCGACACCTACGACGGCGCGCCGCTGTTCCGGCCCACATCGGGTCTGCGGGCGCTGCCCGGCGGGATCATCGTCAACCGGCACGGCCGGCGGTTCTCTAACGAGGCGATGAACTACAACGACCTCGGCAAGGCGATGGCCACCTTCGACCCGATCCGCTACGAGTACGCCAACCTGCCCTGCTGGCTGGTGTTCGACGACCGGTTCCGGTCGTCGTACTCGGTCGCCACGGCGACCCCGGACGCGCCGACCCCGGGTTGGATGGCGACGGCACCTACCTTGGCGGAGCTGGCCGGCGCGGTCGGCATCGATCCGGACGGGTTGGCCGAGCAGGTCGCCGAGTTCAATCGGCACGCCGCGCAGGGCCGGGATCCGCAGTTCGGTCGGGGCGCGACCGTGTACGACCGGTACCGGGGCGATCCGACGGTGACCCCGCACCGCAATCTGCGTCCGCTCGGTGACGGTCCCTATTATGCGGTACGGCTGCACCTGGGCTGTCTGGGTACCAAGGGCGGCCCGCTCTGCGACGAGCACGGCCAGGTGCGGGACGTCGACGGTGGGCTGATGGGCGGGCTGTACGCCTGCGGGAACGTGGCGGCCAGCCCGTTCGGCCCGGGCTATCCGGGTGCCGGCGCGACGCTCGCCGCCGGGATGACGTACGGGTACCTGAGCGGGCGCTCGCTGGCCGCCGGGTGAGCAGCCGGCCGGTCAGCCGGCCGGTGCCGGCGCCGCCCCACCGACCGCGTCAACCGCGGCTGGTGGGGGCGCCGGGGCCGGCGCGGCGACATCGGTCTGGCGTGCGGCCAGACCGTCGAGGAAGATCGCGGTGCACTGGTCGGCGAGCCGGCTGGTGGGATTGTCGGGGCTCGGGTGGAACCACCGGACCGACAGCCATACCGCGTCGCGGATGAAGCGGTAGAACACCCGGGTATCGATGTCGGGGCGGAACGCTCCGCTGCTGACACCTGCTTCGATCACCCCGAGCCAGGCGCTCTGCACTTCGCGGGCGACGTCCTTGAGGTAGTGGAACCGGGCCAGGCCACGCAGGTAGTTGACGTCGTTCTGGTAGATCTCGGTGGCGTGCGGGTGCGCCGCGGCGGTGTCCAGCGAGGCGCGGACCAGCTCGCGCAGCCGGGTCGCCGGGTCGTTCTCTCCGGCCAGTACCTCGGCGTACCGGTGGCGCAGATCCTCCAGGTAAGGGCCGAGGATCGCCTCGACGATTGCTTCCTTCGAGTCGAAGTGGTGGTACAGGCTGCCGGACAGGATGCCTACCTCGTCGGCGATCTGCCGGACCGTGGTGGCGGCCACGCCGCGACTGGCGAAGAAGGCCGCCGCGCAGGCGATGATCTGCTGTCGTCGATCCAGCGACTCTGCCACGGTGCCTCTTTCGGGTCTGCGGTGCAACGGGCGGGCGTCAGCATAGCAGGGTCAATCAAGCGCTTGGTGCGACGGTGTCGGGGTCGGGCTGGTCGTCCCAGGTCGAGCTCGGGTAACAATCTCCAAGCGAGCGCTTGATTGGTGGCCGGTGCGCGGCTAGTTTACATGGCATTCACAAAGCCTCGGGCTTCACGGCTACCAGGAGAAGCAGATGGCAACTGGTCGGGAATACAAGTGGAACGGGGCGACCGCCCGTGTCGCGGTGGCCGGGCTGCTGCTCGCCACCGTCACCGCCTGCGGAGACGACAACGAAACCAACGAGACCGGCGGCACGATCACCATGGCCACCTGGTCCGCCACCCAGTCACTCGATCCGGTTCAGGTGGCTGGCACCGGCAACTCCGGCGGCGCGGAGCTCGCGGCGCTCTACGACACGATCATGCGGTACGACCCGGCCAGCGGCGCCTTCGAGCCGCAGACCGCCGATTCGCTGACCCCCAGCGACGACTTCACCCAGTGGACCCTCACCTTGCGTTCCGGGATCACCTTCAGCGACGGCGCGCCGTACGATTCGGCGGCCGTCGTGGCGAACATGCAACGGCACACCGAGGCGCGGTCCAACG
Source organism: Micromonospora sp. LOL_014 (assembly GCF_048060245.1). NCBI lineage: Bacteria > Bacillati > Actinomycetota > Actinomycetes > Micromonosporales > Micromonosporaceae > Micromonospora > Micromonospora sp. LOL_014. Next base: position 113,678 of record NZ_JBHMIP010000007.1, on the reverse strand, counting down.
CCAGTTCGCTGGTCGCGCCGATCACCGACTACGCCACCCCCGATGACCTGACGGTAGTGTTCACCCTCGCCTTCCCGTGGAACAACTTCCCGTTCGCCCTCGCCGGGACCCCCGGGATGGTGGTCAACCCGGCGGCGGTGGCCGCCCAGGGCGACGCGTTCGGCACCAACCCACAGGGCGCCGGTGCCGGGCCGTTCGTCTTCGACGAGTTCCGGCCCGACGAGTCGCTGACCCTCACCCGCAACCCCGACTACTGGGGCGGCGAGGTCCCGCTGGACGGGGTGCGGTTCATCCACGCCGGTGACGGGCCGCAGACCTACGAGGCGTTCCGCGCGGGCAGCGTCGACCTGGCCTTCCTGCGTGACGCCGGGGCGATCGCGGACGCCGAGGCGGACGGTGCCGAGGGCATCCGGGTCCAGTACTCCGCCAACGACACCCTGATCATGAACAACGGTTTCCCGATCACCTGCCAGGAAGGTGAACCGGCGCCCCGATGCGAGGGCCGACCGGACGGCACCCAGTTGGAGTCCACCGCACCCACCGCCGACAAGCGGGTCCGGCAGGCGGTAGCCGCCGCCATCGACCTGGAGACGCTCAAACAGCGGGTGTACGGCGGTGCCGGCTTCATGTCCAGCGACCTGATCTCCGAAGAGTCCCGTTGGTACAACGGTGTCGAAGGACCGGCCTACGACATCGAGCGGGCCCGCGAGCTCGTCGAGCAGGCCAAGGCCGACGGCTGGAACGGGCGCATCCGGATCAGCTGCCACACCGGCCTGCCGACCTGGGGGACCGCGGTACAGGGCATGCTGGAGGCGGCCGGTATGCAGGTCGACCTCACCGACCAGCAGGAGATCGCCGCAAACACCTCGGCGGTCATCGTGCGCAAGGACTTCGACCTGGCCTGCTTCGGCTCGTCGATCTCCGACGCCGAGCCGTTCTTCGCCCTCAACCGCGACTTCAACTCGACCTACGTCACCACCGGCGGTGGCAACTTCTCCGGCTACGTCAATCCCACCGTCGACGAGGCGATCGCCGCCGGGCGGGGCGCCGGCAGCGAGGCCGAGGTGAAAGCCGCGATCAGCACCATCGCCAGGGCGTACGCCGAGGACGTGCCGTTCCTCGCGCTGACCGCGCAGCCGGAGGTCGTGCTGATCTCCGACGAGGTCGGCGACGTGCTGCAGAGCGTCAACACCGTGGTGCTGCTCGGTCGGGCGACGCGGGGATGACCGGACGATCCGCGACCGACGCCGCTGACCCGTCGGCGCGGGTCACCGGCCGGGGTGGTGCCGGCGTTGCCGGCGCCACCCCGGCACCCCCGGTGGCCCTGATCACTGCGGCCGCCCACGGGATCGGGGCGGCCACCGCACGGTCCTTCGCCGAGGCCGGACACCGGCTGGTGCTGGCCGACGTCGACGCGGCCGGGCTGGCGGCGACCGCCGCCGACCTGGCCGGTGCCGATCCGGCCAGCGCTGACCGCGTGGCGACCGTCGTCGCCGACGCGACCACCGAGGCCGGCGCCGCCATGGCGGTCGACGCGGCCACCACCCGGTACGGGCGGCTGGACGCGCTGATCAACGTGGTGGGCGGCAGCCGGCCCGGCCGTACCGTGATCGACATCGACCTCGCCGAGTGGGACCGCTGGCTGTCGCTCAACCTCACCTCGGTCTACCTGATGTGCCGGGCCGCGCTGCCGCAGCTGACCGCGGTCGGCGGGGCCATCGTCAACGTCTCGTCCGGGGCCGGACTGCGCGGCATGCGGGCCAACCCGGCGTACTGCGCCGCCAAGGCCGGCGTGGTCGGACTGACCCGGGCGCTGGCCATCGACCACGGCCCCGCCGGGGTCCGGGTCAACTGCGTCGCACCCGGACCGGTCCGTACCCCGTTGATGGAGCGCAACCGCAGCGCCGCCGAGATCGACGCGATGGGCCGGATCGCGGTCCTCGGCCGGATCGGCGCACCCGCCGAGATCGCCGCGGCGATCCGATGGCTGGCCAGCGACGCGGCGTCGTACCTGACCGGTCAGACCATCGAGGTCGACGGCGGGCCGGCCCCGCTGGTGTGACCCGGCGACGACGAGAGGAGGAGCACTGATGCTACGGACGGTGGCCGTCAAGCTGGCCCTGCTCGTCCCGGTGCTGTTCCTGGTCAGCGTGGGTACGTTCGTCCTGCTCCAACTGGGGCCGGGCGACCCCGCCGCGCAGGTGCTCGGCAACGCCGGTACGCCCGCCGACTACCAGCGCATCCGGACCGAGATGGGGCTGGACCAGCCGCCCGTGCAGCGCTACCTCGAATGGCTCGGCGGCGTACTGCGCGGCGACCTCGGCCAGAACCTGGTCCCGCCGATCGAGAACGTCTCCGACCGGCTGCTGCGGGCGTTCCCGGTGAACCTGCAGCTCGCCGCGATGGCCATCGTGCTGGCCCTGCTGATCGCCGTCCCGCTGGCGATGTGGTCGGCGTACCGGGCCGGCGGGCTGGTCGACCGGTGGATCTCGGCCGGCACCATCGGCGTCATCTCGGTCCCGCCGTTCCTGGTCGGCCTGCTCCTGCTGCTGGTGTTCGCCATCCACCTGGACTGGTTCCCACTCGGACAGTGGTCCCGGCCGTCCGACGACGGTCTGGGCCAGAACCTGTGGCACGCCTTCCTGCCCGCGCTCACCCTGGCGTTGGCCGAGGCCCCGGTCTTCGCCCGGCTGCTGCGCGGCGACCTGGTCGCCACCCTGCAGGAGGACTTCATCCTGGCCGCGAAGGCCAAGGGCATGCCCGGCTGGCACATCATGCTCCGGGAGGCGCTGCGCCCCTCGTCGTTCTCGCTGATCACTCTGGCCGGGGTGAGCGCCGGCCGCCTGCTGGGCGGCACGATCATCGTCGAGGCGGTCTTCGTACTGCCCGGGGTGGGCAACGTGATCATCAACGCCGCGCAGAGCAACGACTACAAGCTGGTGCAGGGCGGCGTACTGCTGATCGCGGTCATCTACCTGCTGCTGAACCTCACCGTCGACGTGCTGTACGGCTACCTGGACCCACGGATCCGGAGGCGGCATGCCTGAGCCCAGCCGTACCCGACGCCGTCGGATCGACCTCGCCTTCTGGTTCAGCCTCGGCTGGCTGGTCGTTCTCACCGGTTGCGCCCTGCTCGCCGACCTGCTGCCGCTGGGCAACGCCGACGACACCACCCAGACGATCGGGATCGCCGGCTACGCCCGACCCGACCCGTTCTCGGCCAACCCGCTGGGCACCAACGGCTTCGGTCTCGACCTGCTGGCCCGGTCCATCTACGGAGCCCGGGTGAGCCTGCTGACCGTCGGCTGCACCGTGCTGGTCAGCCTGCTGATCGGCGGTGCGGTAGGCATGATCGCCGGCTACTTCCGTGGCTGGGTGGACGTGGTGATCGGCGTCTTTGCCGACGCCGCCCTGGTGATCCCCGCCCTCGTTTTGCTGATCGCCTTCGCCGCGGTGCTCGGCCCGCCCCGGACCGTGCCGGAGGCGGTGCTCAAGAGCGGTCTGGCCCTGGCCGTGGTCGGCATCCCGACGATGATCCGGCTGGCCCGGGCCAACACGCTGCTGTTCGCCCAACGGGAGTTCGTCACCGCCAGCCGGGCGATGGGCGCCCGGCACACCCGGATCCTGATCCGCGAACTGCTGCCCAACGTGGCACTGCCGCTGGTCTCCTACGCCTTCATCGTCGCCGCCGTGCTGATCGTCGCGGAAGGATCGCTGGCCTTCCTCGGCCTCGGGCTGCAGCAGCCCGCCCCGTCCTGGGGAAACATGATCGCCGAGGGTGGCCTGCGGGAGCTGCGCCGGCACCCGCACGTACCGCTGATCCCCGGCGTGTTCATGTTCCTCACCGTCTTCAGCCTGAACATCGTCGGGGAGCGTGCCCGGGCCCGCTGGGATCCCCGGGACTTGCAGGTCTGACGACAACGTCCGGAACCTGGCCGCCCTCGACCCGAGCAGCAGGAGGTACATCATGCGGATGGACGAGTCGGCGTTCCGGCTGGACGGCCGGGTGGCCGCGGTCACCGGTGCCGGCAGCGGAATCGGTCAGGCGGTCGCGCAGACCCTCGCCCGGGTCGGCGCCGCCGTGGTGGTCGCCGACATCGACGCCGAGCGCGGCGCGGTGACCGTCGCCGCGATCACCGACGCCGGTGGTCGGGCCAGCTTCCAGTACACCGACGTCAGCCGTCGGGCCGACCTGGACGCCCTGGCCGCCGCCGCCGTCGACCGGTACGGCGGCCTCGACATCGCGTGCAACATCGCCGGCGTACCGTCGCTGGTCCGCGACCTGACCGAGGTCACCGGCGCGGACCTCGACGCCGAGTTCGCGATCAGCGTCAAGGGCGTGCTGTACGGCTGCCAGGCCGCCGCTGCGGTGATGACCCGCCAGGGCCACGGAGCCATCGTGAACATCTCGTCGACCGCCGCCGACCTGCCCGCCGCCGGCTACGGGCTGTACCACCTCGGCAAACTCGCCGTCGTCGGGATGACCCGGACCCTCGCCCTGGAGCTCGGCCCGAAAGGGGTACGGGTCAACGCGATCGCGCCTGGCGCCACCCTGACCAATTTCAGCGCCCGCAACTTCACCGCCGCCGACGGCACCGTCGACGCCGAGCGCAAGCGTCAGTGGCTGGCCGGCATGGCGGCCCGTTCGCCGCTGAACATCGTCGGCGACCCGCAGGACCAGGCGCTGCTGGTGCTCTACCTGGTCTCCGACGCCGCCCGCTTCGTCACCGGGCAGCTGATCCGGGCCAACGGCGGATGGTCGATGGGCTGACGCCACTCCGGCCAGTTGGCGCGCCTGCACCAGGTGCCGCACCGACGTCCACGGAAGGAACACGATGACCGCCCGACCCGAGTTCGCCGCCCGTACCGCCGGGATGCGTCCGTCGAAGCTGCGGGAGCTGGTCGCGGCGGCGGCCCGGCCACCCGCCGGCGAGGTACCCGGGCCGGCCCTGCTGTCGCTCGGCGGCGGGCTGCCGCCGGCCGAGGCGTTCCCGGCGCGGGCGGTCGCCGCGGCGGCCGAGCGGGCACTGGCCGGCGCGGGCGGCTCCGCCCTGCAGTACTCGGCCACCGAGGGCGACCCGGACCTGCTCGACCTGGTCGGTGCCGACCTGGCCGGCCGGCTGCGGCTGCCCGACCCGACCGGGCGGCTGCTGGTCACCACCGGATCGCAACAAGCGCTCGACCTGATCGGCAAGGTGCTGCTGGACCCCGGTGACGTGGCGGTGGTCGAGTCGCCGGCCTACGTCGGGGCGCTGCGGGCGTTGGCCGGCTACCAGCCGAGAATCGTCGAGGTGCCGGTCGACGACGACGGGATGGACACCGAGCTGCTGGCCGGGCGGCTGCGGGCCGGGTTGCGGCCGAAGCTGTGCTACCTGGTGCCGAACTTCTCCAACCCGAGCGGACGCACCCTCACCGCGCGACGGCGTACCCGACTGGCGCAGCTCGCGGCCCGGTACGGCTTCCTCATCGTCGAGGACGACCCGTACGGTCAGCTGCGGTTCGCCGGAGCGGACCTGCCGCCGGTCGCCGCCGACGCCGCCGAGCAGGTGGTCTACCTCGGTAGCTTCTCCAAGCTGGTGGCACCCGGGCTGCGGGTCGGCTACCTGTGCGCGCCCCGGTGGCTGCACCGGCCGCTAGCGGTGGCCAAGCAGGCCACCGACCTGAACTCCGCCGCGTTGAGCCAACGGCTGCTCGTCGAGCTACTGGCCGATCCGGACTGGTTCGCCGGGCATCTGGCCGGGCTGCGGGACCTCTACCGGGTGCGGGCCGAAGCCCTGACCGGGGCGGTGGCCGGCCGGCTGGCCGGCCGGCTGGCCACCTCGATGCCGGACGGCGGGATGTTCGTCTGGGCCGGCGTCCAGGCTCCGGGGATCGACGCGTTGGCCCTGGCCCGCGCCGCGATGCGCCGGGCCGTCTCGGTGGTGCCGGGTAACGAGTTCTCGCTGGCCGACGCCTACCCCCGGCACCTGCGCCTGTCGTTCAGCATGCTGGATCCGGCGGGTCTGGTGGCCGCGGTCGGCCGCCTTGGGGACGCTGTCGACGACCTGACGGCGTCCGGGTGAGCCCGGCGATGCCGGACCCACCCGGATCTCTGTCTGCACCCCCGGGTTTGCCTGCGACGACCGGTCAGTCGGCCGGCTGGGCGGCGGTGGTGAACCGGGGCACCGGCCAGGTGGTCGGCGAGCTGGTGCTCCAGAGCACCTGGTGCACCCGTTCACTGATCCGCCAGCCGTCGCCGGTGCGGATCAGCCGGTCGGCGTAGTGCAGTCCTCGGTGCACCACCTCGTGGCCGTCCGGCACCGGCCGGACCAGGTGGGCCACCGTGTACGAGCTGGCGACCGCCGAGTCGCCGTCGACCTCGATGGTGGCCGAGCCGACCACGTGCTGGCTGGCGGCCAGTCGGGCCAGCGGCGCCATGTGCGCGACGATGTGGCGCACGCCGCGCGGCAACCGCTTGCCGGAGTACTCGGCCTGGGCGTCGTCGGTGAAGCAGCCGCCGACCGCCTCGAACTCACGCCGGTCGCAGCACTGCGCGTACCGGTTCAACAATTCGACGATGGCCGCTCGGTCATCGGCGTATCCGGACATCATGCACACCTTTCGATTGGGTGCCGCGGTTGCGCGGCACCGTCGACTCAAGAACGGGAGATCGGGTCATGGAAACGCTGACCGCCGACCGGCTGGCCATCGCCGACGTGGTGAACCGGTACTTCATGGCGATCGACAGCCGGGACTGGGACCGGCTGCGTGGCTGCTTCACCGACCACGTGGAGGGGATTTACGAAGGAGTACGGGTAGCCGGCGGGATCGACCGGATCATGGCGTTCTTCACCGGCCAGTCGCCGGTTCGCTTCCCCCTGGAGATCGTCGACCTGCGGGCGTCGATGCATTTCATCGGCAACCACTACGCCGAAGTGATCGGCGACCGCGCGGTGGCGCAGACCTACGCCCAGGCCCATCTGATCGACCGGCCGGCCACCGGCCCCCGGATGCGCACCCGGGGCCTGCGCTACCTCGACGAACTGGTCCGGGTCGACGGCCGCTGGCTGATCAGCCGTCGGGAACACGTGCTGGACTGGATGCGCCACGACGAGTTGCTTGCCGCGCCGGCCGCCGGGGACTGAGCCGCCCGTCACGGCCGCGACCGGCCGGCGGTGGCTCCGTCGGCCGGCGCGTCCTGCGGGAAGTGGCAGGCGACGTACTGGTCCGGGCCGGTCTGGCGCAACTGCGGCTCGGTGCGGGCGCAGACATCCGCCGCGCGGGGGCACCGGGTGCGGAACCGGCAGCCGCTCGGCGGGTCGAGCGCCGACGGCAGCTCACCGCTGGTGCGGACCGGTGCCGGGGAGCCGTCGTCAAGCTCCGGGATCGAGCGCAGCAGCAGCGCCGTGTACGGGTGGGCGGGACGGGCGAACAGCACATCCGGCGATGCGACCTCGCAGATCTTGCCCAGGTACATCACCACGATCCGGTCGCTGACCCGCTTCACCACCGCCAGGTCGTGGGCGACGAACAGCAGCGTCAGGCCGTACCGCTGTTTCATCTCCTCCAGCAGGTTGAGGATCTGGGCCTGCACCGAGACGTCCAGCGCGCTGACCGGTTCGTCGCAGAGCACCACGGCTGGTTCCAGCACCAGCGCGCGGGCGATGCAGACCCGCTGGCACTGCCCGCCGGAGAGCTCGTGCGGTCGCCGGTCGCCGACCAGCCGGGGGTTCAGCCCGACGGCGTCGAGGACCTCGTCCACCCGCCGCCGGGCGGCGGGACCGCCCTCGCGGTTCCAGATCCGCAGGCCTTCGGCGACGATGTCCCGGACGGTACGGCGGGGGTTGAGCGACGAGATCGGGTCCTGGAAGATCATCTGGAGTCGGGTGCGGGTGCGCCGCAGCCGCTCGCCGCGCAGCGCCGTCAACTCGGTGCCGTCGAACCGCACCGATCCACTCGTCGGCGGGGGCAGCTGCAGGATCGCCCGGCCGGTGGTGGACTTTCCGCAGCCCGACTCACCGACCAGGCCGACGGTCTCTCGGACCCGGGCGTCGAGGCTGATCCCGGAGACCGCCTGCACGCTGCGTCCCCGGCCGGCCGGGAACCGTACGGTCAGGTCCTGGACCCGCAGCACCACGTCGTCGGTGTCGCGCAGGTGCGCCCTGCCGGTGCCGGCCATCAGTTCACCGCCCCGTCGAGGGTGGACCGGTCGGTGCGGACCGGCGTGAGGTCCAGTCCGGCCCCGGTCCGCCCGTCGGCGAGGTTCTCGGCGAGCGCGCGGTCGCCGGCCTCGGTGCCGACCGGGTAGAAGCAGGCGTACCGGTGCCCGGGTTCGTCGGCCAGCGCCGGGTCCTCCTGCTGACACCGGGGCCGGGCCTGCCGACAGCGGGGGGCGAAGCGGCAGCCGGGCGGTGGGTGCACCAGGTCGGGAGCGCCGCCGGCGATCACCTCCAGCGGGGTGTGGCTGGGCTGATCGATCCGAGGGGTCGAGCGCAGCAGGGCCGCCGTGTACGGGTGCCGGGTGTACCGGAACAGCTCGGTGGTCGGTCCGATCTCGGCCACCCGTCCGGCGTACATCACCATCGTCCGGTCGGTACGGCCGGACACCACGGCCAGGTCGTGACTGATCAGGATCATCGCCATCCGCAGTTCGGTACGCAGCCGGGCGAGCAGGTCGAGGATCTCCTTCTGCACGGTCACGTCCAGCGCGGTGGTCGGCTCGTCGGCGATGAGCAGCTTGGGCGAGCAGGACAGCGCGATGCCGATCATGACGCGTTGCCGCATGCCGCCGGAGAGCTCGTGCGGGTACTGCCGCAGCCGTCGGACCGGCTCGCTGATGCCGACCTCGGCGAGTAGTTCGGCGGCACGAGTGTCGGCGGCCCGTCTGCTGAGCCCTAGGTGGTGACGCATCGGCTCGGTGAGTTGCCGACCGATGGTGCGGACCGGGTTGAGCGACGTCATCGGGTCCTGGAACACCATGGCCACCTCGGCGCCCCAGAAGTGCCGGGCGGCGGCGCCTCGTCGGTCGCGTACCTCGTGGCCCTCGAACAGGATCCGACTTTCCGCCGCGACCTGCGCCTGCCGGGGCAGGATGTTCATGACGGTGCGGACCAGCACCGATTTGCCGGACCCGGATTCGCCGACGACGCCGAGCGCCTCGCTGGGCGCGAGGGTGAAGGAGACCCCGTCGACGGCGCGCAGCACACCCCGCGGCGTCGAGAAGCTCGTGGCGAGATTCTCGACGGCGAGCAACGGAGCCGGTTCATCGGATCGCACGTTGCCAGCCTAACAAGCGCTTGGTACTTTGAGCGAGACCCCGTTACCTGCCCGAAACGTGGAGACCCGATGACTGACGACGAACTCGACGAACTGATCGCCGTGGTCCAACTGCCCGAGCGGACCCCGGAGACGGTCGAGCAGCGGGTGGCCCTTGCCGAGGACCACCGCCGGATCGCCGACCTGGTGATGCTCTACGGCTGGCTGTGCGACCGGCGTCGCTGGGACGACCTGCTGGAGTACTACACCGAGGACTTCGAGCGGCAGTTGCGCGGCACCCTGAACGAGACCGTCAAGGGCAAGGAGAAGCTCCGCGAGCTGTACATCCGCCCGGTCCTGCCCCGCTCCGGTGACGCCGACGGGCCACCGTCCGTCGATGTGATCAACTCCTACGAACTGCGTCACCTCATCCATCCTCCGGTGATCCGGGTCGCCGATGACGGCCGGACCGCCTCGGTCGCCGCCGTGTACAGCCTCGTCGCGACCAGCGGCGACGGCCCGCAGTTTCGCCGGGGCGAGCACGAAGGTGCCTACCTGTTCGGCATGCGACGTGAACCCGATGTCGGCTGGCGCTTTGCCACCATGGTTGTGATCAGCGAAAACGCCCGCAACCCCCTGTTCCGGAAAGGCTGACGGGATGCCCGGGAGATTCACCGGAAAGGTTGCTCTGGTCACCGGCGCCGGCCGGGGGATCGGCCGGGCCACCGCGCTGCGGTTCGCCGCCGAGTCAGCGACGGTCGTCGTCAACGACATCAATCCCGACGGCATCGCCGAGACCCGGGCGGCCGCCGCTGACCTGCCCGGCCGGGCAGTCGCCGGTCGGGCCGACGTCACCTCGGCCGACCAGGTGGCCGACCTGGTCGCCGAGGTGGTCGACCGGTACGGCCCGGTCGACATCCTGGTCAACAACGCCGGTGGAACACTGCCCGGAGCCGCCTGGGCGGCGGTGGCCGACGCCAGCCTCGAGGACTGGAGTGGTTTCCTCGCGTTGAACCTCACCTCGGCGTTCCTCTGCGCCCGGGCCGTACTGCCCGGCATGCTGGCCGCCGAGCGCGGGCACATCGTCGGCATCGGCTCGATCTCCGGCACCAACGGCCAGGTCAACGGTGCGGCCTACGCTGCCGCCAAGGCCGGAATGGGTGCCCTGGTCGCCTCGATCGCCAAGGAGTACGGGTCCCGCGGGATCTCGTCGAACGGGATCGTCGTCGGCAACGCGCCGTTTCCCAACCGGACCCGGGACCGCCAGCAGCATCTCGACCGGGCCGTGCACCTGGGCCGGGTCGGCGGGTACGACGAGTTCGCCGCGGCCATCGCCTTCTTGTGTTCGGAGGACTCGTCGTACCTGTCCGGGGCGATGATTCCGGTCGATGGCGGATTCCACCGGTCCAACTTGTTGTGACGAACTGGTCGCTAACACCGGCAGCCCGGCCTGCGGTATCCACCGAACAGTCCACCAGGGACACCAAACGCTGGAGTGTCGGCCCCCCAGACCATGATCGCAGGCCGTAGTCTGGCGGACATGGCCTCTGGACGTCGCCGGCAGTGGTCGACCGCGCTGCGCTCCTGGGTGAAGGTCGGGGCGAACCAGCCGTTACTGCCGGTGGTGCGCCGAGCCTTCCTGGCCTTCCTGCTGGCCTGCCTGGCCATTGTGATTCCACAGTGGCTGATCTCGCCGGTGGTCGAGCCGAGCCGCTCCTGGCCGGTGCTACCCGCCGTCGCCGTCCTGGCGGCGCTCGCCGTGCGGCTGTACCGGCGGGAACGACCGACGATCGCCCATGACCTGCTCGCCGCCGTCGCCGTCGGTGTGGTGATCTGGGCGGTCGGGGCGCTGCCGGCCGGTGGGGTGCTGTTCGTCGGCACCGCGCTGCGCGCGCTCTACGGTGGGCTGCCCGCGGCGTTGCTCTCGGTCGGGTTCACCCTCGCTGCGATGACCACCGGCGTGCTCGCCGCTGGCGGCACCCTGGCTGAGGTGCAGCTCGGCCAGTACGGACCCGGCATGCTGCTGTCGTCGTTGGCACTGCGCCTGGTGCTGCTCGCGGTACGCCGGTTCGAGGCCGGTACGGCGGCCCGGTTCGAGGCGGTCGTCCGGTCGTCGCGCGACGTGATCGTGCTGACCGACCGGGACACCACGGTCAGCTACCTGAGCCCCTCGGCGGCGGACGTGTTCCGGCTCGCCGCCGGGCTGCCCGGTGACCGGCTGCTGTCCTGGATCGTCCCGCCGGACCGGCCGGCGGCCGACGCCTGGCTCGCCCGGCTGCTCGGCGATCCCGGCGCGGCGGCGACCTTGCAGTGCCGGGTCGCGGCCCCGGACGCCGACCAGCCCGCCACGGTCGAGATCAGCGGGCAGAACCTGCTGCACGATCCGAACGTACGCGGGCTGTTGTTCGCCGTCCGTGACGTCACCGAGCGGGTACGGCTCACCGAGCGGCTGCGCCATCAGGCGTACCACGATCCGCTGACCGGCCTGGCCAACCGGGCCCTGCTGCGGGAACGGCTGGCCGTGGCGCTCGGCAGCACCACCGATGTCGCGTTGCTGCTGCTCGACATCGACTCGTTCAAGGTGGTCAACGACGCTCTCGGCCACCAGGCCGGTGACGAACTGCTGGTCGCGGTCGCCGGCCTGCTGCGGCGCCGGTTGACGGCCACCGACCTGCTGGCCGCCCTCGGCGGTGACGAGTTCGCGGTGCTGCTGACCGCCGAGCGGGCCGCCGCCCGCGACACCGAGTGGATCGCTGACGACCTGTTGGCGGTCTTCGACCGGCCGATCGAGGCGGCCGGCCACCTGCGGCTGGTCGCCGCCCGGGTCGGCATCGCGGTCAGCGACGGCGACGCCGATGCCGACCGGCTGATGCGCGAGGCCGACATCGCGTTGCAGATTGCCAAGGCCGCGCCCCGGGCACGTCGGGTGCGGTACCGCACCGAACTGCACCAGGCTGCGGTCGACCGGGTACGCCTGCAGGTGGAGGCGCAGGACGCGCTGTCGCGGCGCGAGTTCGTCCTGCACTACCAGCCGATCCACGCGCTGTCCGACGGCGCGGTACGCGGAGTGGAGGCGCTGGTCCGGTGGCGTCACCCGCAGCGCGGCATGGTCCGGCCGGACCAGTTCATTCCGCTGGTCGAGGGCAGTGGCCTGATCGTGCCACTCGGCCGCTGGATCCTCGGCGAGGCCTGTGTCACCGGTGCCGGATGGCAGCGACTCAGTGGCCGACCGTTGCAGATCAACGTCAATGTCAGCGTGCGCCAGTTCATGCTGGGTGACGTGGTCGCGGACGTGCTGGCCGCGTTGGAACGCTCCGGCCTGCCGCCGGTCACGCTGACCTTGGAGATGACCGAGAGCGTCCTGGCCACCGAGCACGATGCGATCGAGTCGCAGCTGGCCGCGCTGCGTCGACTCGGCGTCCGGATCGCCCTGGACGACTTCGGCACCGGGTTCAGTTCCCTCGGCCACCTGCACCGATATCCGATCGACGAGTTGAAGATCGACAAGCTGTTCGTGAGCCGGATCGGCGCCGAGGATCCGACCTGCCTGCCGGTGGTCCAGGCCATCCTGGCGATGAGCCGGGGACTGCGACTCAGCACGGTGGCCGAGGGGATTGAGAACGACGACCAGCGGGCCGAGCTGACCGCGATGGGCTGCGAGTTCGGGCAGGGGTTCGGCCTGTCCCGGCCGGTGGAGGAGCCGGCGCTGCGGGCCCTGCTGCGCCGGTCCGCCGTGTCCTAGCCGGTCCGGACTGCGACCAGCGTGTGTCGGGTGTCGGGTTCAGACGAGGGTGTCGGCGAGGGTCTCCGGGGCGAACAGCTCCGCCGGGTTCAGCCGCCGCCGAGCCAGGCCCTGCTCGTGCGAGTAGCGCAGAAACGTCTCCAGCACCGTCCGGTTGGGTTCGACGCCGTACGGCCAGAAGTCGTCGCTCAGCAGCGCCGCCGCCTCCTCTGCGGCCGGCACCACCCACGGCAGGCTGACCTTCAACGCGGTCACCTCCCGCAGTTCGGCGTAGACCTGGTCCTTAGCCTCGGTGAACGCGTCCAGCAGCGCCCGGGCCAGCCACCGGTGCCGCTGGTAGACGTCGCGGCGCAGCACCACCGTGTGCATGATCGGGAAGATGCCGGTGGCCCGCAGGTACGCCCGTTCGGCGGCGACCGGGTCGGCGAACAGTCGACGGACCCGGTCCGGGCCGGCGGCCGGCTCGAACGACCGGGGTGCCCGAGCGGTGTACAGGGCGTCGATCGCGCCGCCGCGCAACAGTCCGTCGAGCGTCTCGCCCGCGCCGATCGGCCGTACGTCGAACCGGTCCGGCAGGTCCAGCCGCAGCTTCTCCTGCCGGCCGGCGTGGTGCAGACCGCCGGTGCGGTAGCTGACCCCGTCGACCGGCAGCCCATGGTGTTCGGCCAGGATGCCGCGGATCCACACGGCGGCGGTCATCTGGTACTCGGGGATCCCGACCGTACGGCCGGCCAGCTCGGCCGGGTCGCGGATCGGCGACGACGGTGCCAGGTAGATCGAGCCGTGCCGGAACACCCGGGACGGGAAGACCGGGATCGCCACGAACGGCGGTTCGTCGGCGAACAGCGACAGCACGTACGACGACAGGGACATCTCCGCGACGTCGAACTCCTGCCAGCGCAGCATCCGGAAGAAGGTCTCCTCGGGCGGCAGCGGCAGGTAGGTCAGGTCAACGCCGGTCGGCCGTACCATGCCCTCCCGCAGTGCCCGGGTGCGGTCGTAGTCCCAGCAGGCCAGGCTGATCGGCAGCCGCTGCGCCATGGTGCCTCCAATCCTCGCAGCGATGTGGGCATCCTCAGTGGAACGCCGCGCCGCCGTCGACGTTGACCGTCTGTCCGGTGATGAAGTCGCTGTCCGGCCCGGCGAGGAAGGCGACCACGCCGACCAGGTCGGCCGGCACCTGCCGCCGTTTGATCGCCTGGCCGGCGACGATCGCCGCCTCCTGCTCCGGGGTGACGGTGGCCCGCGGGATCTCGGTACGGGTGGCGCCCGGGGTGACCGCGTTGACCCGTACCCCGGCCGGGCCCAGCTCGGTGGCCAGCGCCCGGGTCATCCCGATCAGCGCCGCCTTGGAGGTCACGTAGTGCAGGTAGTTCGGCCGGCCGATCCACACGGTGGCCGACGAGATGTTGACCACCTTGCCGTAGCCGGCCCGGCGCATCACCGGCGCGACCGCCCGGGTGCACAGGAACGGTCCGCGGACGTTGACCGCCATCACCCGGTCCCACTCGGCCGGGTCGATCTGGTCGAACGGCCGCATCGCCAGAGTCGAGAAGATCGCCGCGTTGTTGACCAGGACGTCGATCTCACCGAACGCGTCGGTGCCGCGCCGGACCATCGCCGCCACGCTGTCCGGGTCGGCGACGTCAACCTCGACGGCGAGCGCGCCGTCGCCGATCTCGGCGGCGACGGCACCGGCCGCCTCGGTGTTGCGGTCGGCCACCACCACCCGCGCCCCGTCGGCCGCCAGCCGGTGCGCGAAGGCCCGGCCGAGCCCTTGTCCGCCGCCGGTGACGATGGCCACCCGACCGGCCAGCCGGTCAGCCATCGCCGAGCCGGGACAGTTCGGTACGGGCGTCCATCGGCTGCCACCACGGTTCGACGCCCAGGTCGCGGGCGATCACCCCGGCGGCGATGTATCCGGCGCCGCCGCTGATCGCCCCGTTGGGGTGGCAGGCCGAGCCGGCCAGGTAGAGGTTCGGCAGCGGGGTGCGGTAGCCGAAGTGGTTGTGCAGCACCTGGTCGGCGCTGAGCGCCCCCATGAAGATGTCGCCGTGCCGCATGTTGATCAGTTCCTGCGCGTACTCGTACGCGGTGTAGGTGTACGAGCCCAGCACGGTGGCGTCGGTCAGGTTGGGCGCGTACTCCCGCCACCTGTCCATGATCGACGCGGCCATGTCGCCCTGCATGCGGCGCAGGTTCTCGTGGTCGCCGTCGGGTGCCCACGGCACCACGTGCCAGGCGTACGCGGTGTGTTTGCCCGGCGGCGCCTGACTCGGGTCGAGCACGCTCAGCGCCCCGGCACCGAACTGGACGTTGGCCGGCACCCGACCGTTGTCCACGTCGTCGTGCGCGGCCATCAGACTGGCGATGGTCTCCGAGCCGATGTTGTACTTCAGCGCCCCGTTCACGTGTGGGTCGAAGGCCGCCGAGGTGTACGCTGGAGCCTCGTCGAGCGCCAGGTGCAGGCCGAACAACGTCCAGCCGGTGTAGTGGAACTTGTCCAGCCGGGCCAGGTAGTCGGCGGGCAGTTGATCGCGGCCGACCAGCGTCTCCAGGGTCTGGTGCAGGTCCAGCGTGCTGGCCACGAACTGCCGGGCCCGCATCGAGCGCCCGTCGGCGAGTTCGATGCCGGTGGCCCGACCGCCCTCGACGACGATCCGCTCGACGTGCGCCTGGTTGACGAAGTGTCCGCCGGCGGCGATGAACTCCTCCATCAGCCCGCGGGCCAGATTCCAACTGCCGCCGGCGCACAGCTCGTAGCCGGTGGTCAGGTCGAAGGCGCGGATCAGCGAGCCGAGCGGGCTGTGCGTGCCGAGCGTCTCGTGCAGCACGGTGCCGAACAGCGACAGCTTGAACAGGAACAGCACCTTGACCCGCTCATCGGTGAACAGCTCCTCGACCACCTCACCGGGTTGCCGTCGGGTCAGCTCCATGAAGTCACGACCCAACGCGGTGCGGCCGAGCAGCTCGTCGCGGTCGGCCGGGCTCAGCGGCTCACTGAACCGCTCGCGCAGGAAGATTCGCTGGGTCATCTCCTCCGCCTTGGCGTTCCACTCCCGGAACGTGTCGGCGTCGGCCTTGCTGAACCGGCCGATGCTGGCGAGTGTCTCGTCGAGGTCGCGGGAGAAGACCAGCGCGCTGCCGTCGCGGTGCGGCTGGGCGAACTCGTACCGCGGCGTCAGGTAGCGCACCCGGGCGGACAGCCCCAGGTCACGGAACCACGGCGTCGAGGTGACGCTGAAGTGGTTGATCGAGTGCAGGTTGTGCTGGAAGCCGGGCAGGGTGCGTTCCTCGGTGCTCAGCCCGCCACCGTGGCGCAGCCGCCGCTCGACCAGGAGCACCCGCAGACCGGCCCGGGCCAGGTAGGTGCCGAGGATCAGGCCGTGCTGGCCGGCCCCGATGATGATGCCGTCGTAAGTGTCGGCCGGGTGGTCAGTGGTCGCCACGGTCGCCTCCTCGTGAGTCGTATGTCGGTCCCAGGTGGACGGTGACCGACTTGGGCTGGGTGAACGAGTGCAGTTCCTCGACGCTCTCCTCACTGCCGAGGCCGGAGTCCTTGACCCCGCCGAACGGCAGGCCGGCGAAGTGCCGGGACGCGGTGTTGATCCACACGTAGCCGGCGTCGACCGACCGGGCCCAGCGGTGCGCCCGACCGACGTCGCCGGTCCACACGCTGGCGGTCAGGCCGTACGGCGAGTCGTTGACCATCCGCAGCGCCTCCCGCTCGTCGTCGAACGGGGTGACGCAGAGCACCGGCCCGAAGATCTCCTCGCGGGCCAGCGGGTTGTCCGGCGGCACGTCGACGAAGACGGTCGGCTCCACGTACGCGCCGGGCCCGTCCGGCAGGCCACCGCCGGTGGCCACGGTCAGCCCGGTGTCGCGACCCTGGCGCAGGAAGCCGGCGATCCGGTCCCGGTGGGCGGCCGAGACCATGGTGCCCATCTCGGTGGCCGGATCCAGCGGGTCGCCGACCCGCACCGTGCGGGTGCCGGCCACCACCCGCTCGACCACCTCGTCGACGATCGACCGGTGCACCAGCAGCCGGGAAGTGGAGCCGCAGGACTGCCCGCCGGTCCAGTGAAAGTTCATCCCGGCGACCGCTCCGGCGCTGGCGGCGGCCACGTCGGCATCGGCCAGGATCACCATCGGGTTCTTGCCGCCCAGCTCCAACGACACCTGTTTGACGCCGTGCGCGGCGGCGGTGCGCAGCACCGCCTGGCCGGTGCCGGTACTGCCGGTGAACGCGATCCGCCGCACCAGCCGGTGGCCGACCAGCGCCGGCCCGACGGTGGCGCCGTCGCCGGTCAGCACCGCCAGCACCCCGGCCGGCAGCAGGTCGGCGACCAGTTCACCGAAGCGCAGCGCGGACAGCGGCGTCTGGTCGGGGGCCTTGAGTACCACCGAGTTGCCGGCCAGCAGCGGCGCCGCGACCCGGGAAGCGGCGAACATGACCGGGTGGTTGTACGGCACGATCCGGGCGACCACCCCGTACGGCCGTCGGGTGGTGTAGTGCAGATGGTCGTCGCCGCCGGGCAGGGTCCGGCCGCCCAGCTGGTCGGCCCAGTCGGCGAACCGGTCCAGCAGCTCGGCGGCGAGGTCGACGTCGGCGGTCATCGCGGTGACCGGGTTGCCGCCGTCGGCCGCGTCGAGGTGACCGAGTTCGGCGCGGTGTGCGCGCAGCACCTCGGCCATCGACCGTAGTACGGCGGCCCGTTGCCGGGGCGGGGTGGCCGCCCACTGCGGTTGTGCGGCGTGTGCCGCCCGTACGGCCAGGTCGACGTCGGCGACGGTGGCGGCGGGTGCCCGGCCGAGCACCGCGCCGGTGGCCGGTGACCGGGTCGGGGCCGCCCCGCCGTCGCCGGCCGGGACCAGCCGACCGTCGATCAGCAGCCGCCAGTCGCGTCCGGGGTCGGGGATCATTGCGCCTCGTCTCGGCTCGTCGTCGGGGTGGCGGTCGGCGCGTCCGGCGCCAGGTTCACGGTGGGGTTCGCGGAGGGACTCGCGGTGGGGGAGGAGCCGCGCTGGGCGGCGGTGTGGCCGAAGAGCCAGTCGGTGGACCGGTAGTCGGTTGGTCCACGGTGGGCCAGCGCGTCGTCGCGCAACGCGGAGGCGACGCCATCGACGTGCCAGATGTCGCCCCAGGTGCGGGCGTTGCGCTGCACCCGGGCGGTGCGGGGGGCCCGTTCGCGGACGAACTCCCGCAGCGCGAGGTGGACCGGCGCGTCGGCGTTGACCGGCCCGGCGGGCAGGTGCCGGGTGACGGCGGCGGCGAGCGCGGCGGCGTCCTCCAGCGCCTGGCAGGCGCCCTGGGCCAGGTACTGCAGCATCGGATGGGCGGCGTCGCCGAGCAGGGCGACCCGTCCGCCGTGCACCCAGTCGTCGATCGGCGTCCGGTCGTACATCGGCCACCGCTGGTCGGTCCGGATCGCCTGGACGGCGGTCCGCACGTGCGGGCAGGACCGGGAGAACGCCTCCTGCAGCTCAGCCGGGCCGCCCCAGTCCGGGTCGCCCTGCCGGTACCGTTCGCTGCGGAACACCGCGACCTGGTTGTAGTAGCTGCCGCCGCGCAGGGCGTACTGCACGAAGTGCATCCCGGGGCCGAGGAAGGCGACCACCTCGGACAGGTCGGCGGTCCGGCTGGCCTGTTCGATCGGGATCGCGCCCCGGTAGGCGACGTAGCCGCTGCATTCCGGCTCGTCGTCGCTGACCAGTGCGCGGAACCGGGAGTGCAGGCCGTCGGCGGCGACGACCGCCCGGGCGCGGTAGCGCTGCCCGCCGGCGCAGTCGATCTCGACGGCGTCCGGGTCGGGCCGGATCGCGATCACCTCGCGGTCGGGTTCGAGTACCGCGCCGGCCTCGGCGGCCCCGGCGAGCAGCAGGTCGAGCAGGTCGCGGCGGTGTGCGACGACGTACGGGGCCAGGTAACGCTCGGTGAACGGCCCGGTGAGGTCGAGCCGGTTGAGTTCCCGTCCGGTGCGGGCGTCGGCGAGGACCAGGTGCCGGGGCGCCAGCCCGGCGGCGATCAACTGGTCGAGCAGGCCCCATTCGCGTAGCAGCCGGGTGGCGTTGGGGGCGAGCTGGATGCCGGCACCGACCTCGCCGAAGGCGGCGGCCCGTTCCAACACCCGGACCTGCCGCCCGGCGCGGGCCAGGGCGAGAGCGGTGCCGAGCCCGCCGATGCCGCCACCGACCACGATGAACTCATCGGTCTGCCCGTCGCTGGCCGTCAACGTGCCTCCTGGTGGGTGTGGGCCGGGCCGGTCTGCGGACGCAGGGCCGGCCGAGGTTGCCCGACGCTAACCCCGCTTCTGTTCAGAAGAATCCGCGTCGACCGGCCTTTCTGGTCAGCAGAACGACAGCCGTTGGCGGGCTGCCGGTCATACCGACCATGGCGAACCAAGCGCTTGTTAGGGTACGCTGCCCGCCATGTCGCCCCGAGACTCCGCCGCCCCGCAGGCCGTTATCGTCGCCGCCGCCCGCTCGCCGATCGGCCGGGCGCGTAAGGGCTCACTCGCCACGCTGCGCCCCGACGACCTCGCCGTGGACATCACTCGGGCCGCGCTGGCGCAGGTGCCCGCCCTGGACCCGGCGCAGGTGCAGGACGTCCTGCTCGGATGCGCCCAGCCGGCCGGCGAACACGGCCACAACCTGGCCCGGATGGTCGCCGTCGGGTTGGGCCTGGACGGCACCCCTGGCACCACCGTGCAGCGCTACTGCGCCTCGTCGGTGCAGACCACCCGGATGGCCTTCCACGCGATCCGGGCCGGGGAGGGCGACGTCTTCATCTCCGCCGGCGTGGAGATGGTCTCCCGGTACGACGCCGGAAAGTCGGACAATCTGCCGGGAACTCGTAACGAGCGGTACGCGGCCGCCGGTGTCCGCAGCGCGGCGCGCGCCGCCGGCGACGGTGGTCGGTGGCAGGACCCCCGGGACACCGGGGCGTTGCCGGATCCGTACATCGCGATGGGGGAGACCGCTGAGAACGTCGCGCAGCTGTACGGGGTGAGCCGGGCCGACCAGGACGAGTTCGCGGTGCGCAGTCAGAACCTGGCCGAGCAGGCGATCGCCGACGGCTTCTACGCCCGCGACATCACCCCGGTGATGTTGCCGGACGGCACCGTCGTCGACCGCGACGACGGCCCCCGCCCCGGGGTGCGGTTGGCGTCGGTGGCCGCGCTCAAGCCGGTGTTCCGCCCGGACGGCACGGTCACCGCCGGGAACTGCTGCCCGCTCAACGACGGCGCCGCCGCCCTGGTGGTGATGAGCGCCGCCCGGGCCGCCGAGCTGGCCGTCACCCCGCTGGCCCGGATCGTGGCCACCGGCGTCTCCGCGATCAGTCCGGAGATCATGGGCCTCGGCCCGGTGGAGGCGACCCGGCGGGCGTTGGGGCACGCCGGGCTGACCATCGGTGACATCGACCTGGTGGAGATCAACGAGGCTTTCGCCGCCCAGGTGCTGCCCTGCGTGCGGCTGCTCGGCATCGATCCTGACCGGGTGAACGTCAACGGCGGGGCGATCGCGGTAGGTCACCCGTTCGGGATGACCGGTGCCCGGATCACCGCCACCCTGATCCGGGCACTGCGCGAACGTGACCGGCAGTTCGGACTGGTCACCATGTGCGCCGCCGGGGGGCAGGGGATGGCGATGGTGATCGAGCGGGCGAGTTGAACCCGGGCTGGCCAACCAATCAAGCGCTTGGTACATTGCGGGTGCGCCGGTTCCGGCGTACCCGCACCCGTGACCAGCCAGGATCGAGTAGGTGGCGATGACCGACAAACGGATGACCGCCGAGCAGGTGGTGAGCGAACTGCGCTCCGGCATGACCATCGGCATCGGCGGCTGGGGCTCGCGCCGCAAGCCGATGTCCCTGGTCCGGGCGATCCTGCGGTCGGACCTCGACAATCTGACCGTCGTTACCTACGGCGGCCCCGACGCCGGCCTGCTGCTCGCCGCCGGCAAGGTCCGCCGGCTGGTGTACGGCTTCGTCTCCCTCGACTCGATCCCGCTGGAGCCGCACTTCCGGGCCGCCCGCCAGGCAGGCGCCGTCGAGGCCGTCGAATACGACGAGGGCATGCTCTACCTCGGCCTGTACGCCGCCGCCTGCCGGCTGCCGTTCCTGCCCACCCGGGTCGGACTCGGCTCCGACCTGATGCGGATCAACCCGGACCTGCGGACCGTGCGCTCGCCGTACGACAATGAGGAACTGCTCGCCGTGCCCGCGCTGCGGCTGGACGCCGCCCTGGTCCACCTGCACCGTGCCGACGTCCACGGCAACGCCCTCTGCCTCGGGCCCGACCCGTACTTCGACGACCTGTACTGCGCGGCCGCCGACCGCGCCTACGTCTCCTGCGAACAGGTCGTGCCGACCGAGCAGCTCACCCCGGCGTCGGCGGTGCTGGTGCGTCGCCACCAGGTCCGCGGCGTGGTCCCGGCCGCGCGCGGTGCCCACTTCACCTCGTGCGACCCGGACTACCCGCGCGACGAACCGTTCCAGCGGGAGTACGCCGTAGCGGCCGGCACCGAGCGGTGGGCCGCGTTCCGGGACCGCTACCTCGACACCGACGAGGCCGGCTACCAGCGGGCCGTCGCCGACCGCAACGAGTGGACGGAGGTAGCTCGGTGAGCGCGGCGGCCGAACCGACCCGCGCCGAGGTGTGTGCGGTCGCCTGCGCCGAGGCGTGGCGCGGCGACGGGGAGATCCTGGCCAGCCCGATCGGACTGGTGCCGACGATTGGCGCCCGCCTGGCCCGGGCCACCTTCTCCCCGGATCTGCTGCTCACCGACGGTGAGGCCGCGCTCGGCGTGGGCACCTGGCCGGTCGGCGGATCCCCGGCACAGACCGAGGGGGCACTGCCGTTCCGGCAGATCTTCGAGCTGATCTGGTCCGGCCGCCGGCACGTGATGATGGGACCGGGTCAGATCGACCGGTACGGCAACATCAACATCTCGGCGATCGGCGACTTCCACCGGCCGAAGGTGGCCCTGCTCGGAGTCCGGGGCGCACCGGGCAACACGGTCAGCCACCCGTGCAGCTACTGGGTGCCCCGGCACAGCCGCCGGACCTTCGTCGAGCAGGTCGACCTGGTCTGCGGCATCGGCTACGACCGGGCCGCGTCTGCCGGGCCGTCTGCGGCACGCTTCCACCAGTTGCGTCGGGTGGTGAGCGACCTCGGAGTCTTCGACTTCACCGGCCCGGACCACCGGATGCGACTGGTGTCGACGCATCCCGGCGTCACCGTCGAACAGGTCCACGAGGCGACCGGGTTCGAGCTGTGGACCGGCGGGGAGGTGCCGCAGACCCGGCTGCCGACGGCGCAGGAGCTGACCCTCATCCGTACCGTCATCGACCCGGCCGGCCACCGCGACACGGAGGTGCGGCGATGACCGACCGCCCGGAGCGGCCGGCCGCCGGACCGGCCCGGACCCACCCGGCGCTGCGTACCCCGATCTGCGAACTGTTCGGGGTGCGCTACCCGATCGTGCAGACCGGGATGGGCTTCGTCTCCGGCCCCCGGCTGGTCGCCGCCACCGCCGAGGCCGGCGGGCTGGGCATCCTCGCTGGCGCCACCCTCGACCTGCCCGACCTGGCCGCCGCGATAGCCGAGATCCGGCGGAACACCACGCGGCCGTTCGGGGTGAACGTGCGGGCCGACGCCGCCGACGCCGCGCAGCGGATCGACCTGCTGATCCGGGAGAACGTCCGGGTCGCCTCGTTCGCCCTGGCCCCGGAGCCGGAGCTGATCGCCCGGCTACGCGACGCCGGGGTACGGGTGGTGCCCTCGGTCGGTGCCCGCCGGCACGCCGAGAAGGTGGCTGCCTGGGGTGCCGACGCGGTCATCGTGCAGGGCGGCGAGGGCGGCGGCCACACCGGAGCGGTCCCGACCAGCCTGCTGCTGCCGCAGGTGGCCGACGCCGTCGACATCCCGGTGATCGGCGCCGGCGGGTTCTTCGACGGCCGAGGGCTGGTCGCCGCCCTCGCCTACGGCGCGGCCGGGGTGGCGATGGGCACCCGGTTCCTGCTCACCAGAGACAGCACGGTCAGCCCGCAGGTGCTGCGGCGCTACCTCGACGCCGGGCTGGACGGCACCGTGGTGACCCGGGCGCTCGACGGCGTGCCACAGCGGGTGCTGCGCACCAACTTCATCGACCGGCTGGAACGCGCCGGGCCGGCACGCCGGCTGGTCCGCTCGGTACGCAGCGCCGCCCGGTTCCGGCAGCTCACCGGAACCCCGTGGCGGCACCTGCTCGCCGAAGGCCGGGCGATGCGCCGCAACCGGGAGCTGACCTGGGGGCAGGTGCTGCTCGCCGCGAACACCCCGATGCTGCTGCGCGCCGCGATGGTGGACGGCCGGGCCGACCTCGGGGTGATGGCGACCGGGCAGGTGACCGGGCTCATCGATGACCTGCCCAGCTGCGCCGAGCTGATCGACCGGATCGTCGCCGAGGCGACGGCGGTGCTGGGCGGACTGCAGGAGGGACGAGCCGATGGCGACCGTTGAACCGCCGGCCGGGCGCGGTGCACCCGCCGGGCCGCAGCCACCCGTACCGCCGGCCGGGCACGGCCTGCTCGCCGGCCGGACCGTGCTGGTCACCGCCGCCGCCGGCACCGGCATCGGCGCGGCGACCGCCCGACGCTGCGCCGAGGAGGGTGCCCGGGTGGCGATCAGCGACCGGCACGAGACCCGGCTGCGGGCGACCGCCGATGAGCTCGCCGCCGCCACCGGTGTCGAACCCCTCGCCGTCGTCTGCGACGTGACCGTCGAATCGCAGGTACAGACCATGATCGACCAGGTCGTCGCCGGCTACGGCCAGCTCGACGTGCTGGTCAACAACGCCGGCCTGGGCGGCACCGCCCGGATCACCGAGATGACCGACGACCAGTGGCACCGGGTGCTGGACGTCACCCTCACCGGCACCTTCCGGTGCACCCGGGCCGCGCTGCGACACATGATGCCGCGCGGCAGCGGCGTGATCGTCAACAACGCCTCCGTACTCGGTTGGCGGGCCCAGCAGGGCCAGGCACACTACGCCGCCGCCAAGGCCGGGGTGATGGCGTTGACCCGGTGCAGCGCCGTCGAGGCCGCCGAGGCCGGGGTCCGGGTGAACGCCGTCGCGCCGAGCCTCGCCATGCACGCCAACCTGGCCAAGGTCACCGACGACGCCCTGCTGGCCGCGCTGGCCGACCGGGAGGCGTTCGGCCGGCCCGCCGAACCCTGGGAGGTGGCCAACGTGATCGTCTTCCTGGCCAGCGACTACGCCTCGTACCTGGTGGGCGAGGTGCTCTCGGTCAGCAGCCAACACCCGTGAGGACCCGACCATGACATCCACAGCGGACAGCACGATGGTCGTCGCGACCACCGGCGCCGACGGAGTGACCGAGATCGTGGTCGACCGGCCACCGGTCAACGCCCTGCCGGTCGCCGGCTGGTACCGCCTCGCCGAGGCGGTCACCGCCGCCGGTGCCGACCCGGCCACCCGGGCCGTGGTGCTGCGGGCGCAGGGCCGCGGCTTCAACGCCGGGGTCGACATCAAGCAGATCCAGGCGGATCCCGGCAACGACGCGCTGATCGGCGCCAACCGGGGCTGCTTCGCGGCGTTCGCCGCCGTCTACGACTGCCCGGTGCCGGTGGTCGCCGCCGTCCACGGTTTCTGCCTCGGCGGTGGCATCGGCCTGGTCGGCAACGCCGACATCATCGTGGCCAGCGACGACGCCACGTTCGGACTGCCCGAGGTGGACCGGGGCGCGCTCGGCGCCGCCACCCACCTGTCCCGCCTGGTGCCGCAGCACCGGGCCCGGGCGATGCTCTACACCTCCGCCACCGCCACCGCCGCCGAGCTGCACGCCTACGGCTCGGTGCTGCGTGTGGTCCCGGCCGCCGACCTGCGGTCCGCCGCGTTGGAGGTCGCCCGGCAGATCGCCGCCAAGGACCCGGCGGTGATCCGGGCGGCCAAGGAGTCGCTCAACGGCATCGACCCGTGGGACGTCAAACGCAGCTACCGCTACGAGCAGGGCTTCACCTTCGAGTTGAACCTGTCCGGTGTCGCACACCGGGTCCGCGACGGCTTCGGCGACCGGCCCGACACCGGGCCGGCACAGCAACATGGTGACCGGCCGGGGTCGGCCGAACCGGGCCGGGAGGGCTGACCGATGGACCTGCGTCCGGACCCCGCCGACGAACAGTTCCGCGTCGAGGCCCGCGACTGGCTGCGCGCCCACCGGCCGGCCCGTCCACTGCCCTCCGGCGACACCCGCGCCGGCTTCGCCGCCCACCTGGAGTGGGAGCGCACGCTGCACGACGGCGGCTGGTCGGTGGTCTCCTGGCCGCGCCGCTACGGCGGCCGGGACGCCTCGCCCTGGCAGTGGCTGATCTTTGAGGAGGAGTACGCCGCCGCCGGCGCTCCGCAGCGGGTCACTCAGAACGGCATCTTCCTGCTCGCGCCGACCCTGTTCGAGTTCGGCACCGACGAGCAGCGGGACCGGATCCTCCCGGGGATGGCCGCCGCCGAGCAGTTGTGGTGCCAGGGCTGGTCCGAACCGGGAGCCGGCAGCGACCTGGCCGCGTTGACCAGCCGGGCGGTCCGCGACGACGCGGCCGGCGGGTGGCGGCTGACCGGGCACAAGACGTGGACCACCCGGGGCGCGTTCTGCACCCACCTCTTCGGCCTGTTCCGCACCGACCCGCAGCAGCAGCGGCACCGAGGGCTGACCTACCTCCTGGTGCCGCTGGACGCCCCCGGGGTGACCGTGCGGGGATTCGGCCGGTTCGACGGCGACGAGGGGTTCGCCGACGTCTACCTCGACGACGTGTTCGTCCCCGACGCCGACGTGATCGGCGAGGTCGGGGCCGGCTGGCGGGTGGCGATGGCCACCACCGGCTCCGAACGGGGCCTCACCCTGCGCCCGCCGGGCCGGTTCACCGCAGCCGCCGCCCGGCTGGTCCAGCTGGCCGGCGACCGGCCGGACCGGCTCACCGGCCGGCTGCGCGAGCAGGTGGTACGGGCCTGGCTCGGCGCCCGCGCCTACCAGCTGTTCACCCTGGCCCAGGTGACCCGGATGCTCGACGGTGACCCGCCGGGCGCGGCAGCCAGCCTCAACAAGATCCACTGGTCCGAGCTGGACATCGCGCTGCACCGTACCGCCCTCGACCTGCTCGGCCCGGAGGCCGAGGTCGACGCCGACTGGACCCGGGGCTTCCAGTTCTCCCTGGCCGGCCCGATCTACGCCGGCACCAACGAGATCCAACGCGGCATCGTCGCCGAGCGGCTGCTCGGCCTGCCCCGACGCTGAGGAGGAGACGGCATGCGGTTCGCCCTCACCGACGAGCAGGCCACGCTGCGCGACGCGGTCGACGACCTGCTCACCGCCGAATGCCCACCGGCGGTGGTCCGCGCCGGCTGGCCCGGCGGTGACCCCGCCCCGCTGGACCGGCTGTGGACCGCGCTCGCCGAGATGGGCCTGCTCGCCGCAGCGGTGCCCGACGCCGCTGGCGGGCTCGGACTGACCGAGGTGGACCTGGTGCCGCCGCTCACCGCCGCCGGGTACGCGGCGGTGCCGCTGCCGGTGGCCGAGACCGCCGCCGTCGCCGGCCCGTTGCTGGCCGCCGCCGGCGACCCCGGCGGGCAGCTGGCCGCGCTCGTCGAGGGCCGCTGCCGGATCGCCGTCGCCGGGCCGGGCGGCCTGGTCCCGTATGGGCAGCGGGCCGACCTGCTGCTGCTCCTGACCCCGCCGGACGGACCCCGACTGGTCCGACCGGACGGGGTCGCGGCCACGCCGGTGCCGACCATGGACGGCAGCCGGGCCGCGCTGCGGCTCACCGGGGACCCCGCCGTCGGGCCGTCGGCCGGAATCCGGCTCGACGTGCCGGCCGATCTGCTGGCGCTGACCGCCGACCGGGCCACCCTGGCCGCGTCGGCCCAGCTGGTCGGGCTGGGCCGGCGGATGCTCGACCTCACCGTCGGCCACGTCGGCACCCGCCGCCAGTTCGGCGCCCCGGTCGGCAGCTTTCAGGCGGTGCAGCACCAGCTCGCCGACGCCCTGCTCGGGCTGGAACTCGCCGCCCCGGCTGTGCTCGCCGCCGGCTGGGCGGCCGCTACCGGTGCCGACAGCCGTCCGGCCGACGTGTCGGCCGGCTACCTGCTCGCCGCCGACGCAGCCGAACGGACCGCCCGCGCCGCGCTGCAGTGCCACGGCGCGATCGGCTATACGACCGAGTACGACCTGCACCTGTACGCCAAGCGGGTGTGGGCGATCGTGGCAGCGACCGCCGGCACCGACTATCACCTCGACCGGCTCGGCACCGCGATCGGACTGCCCGCTGCCACCGCCGAGCAAGGAGGACGACCGTGACCGACGCCGCCGCGAGCCCGCCACCCGCCGACGACGCTACGGCCCACGACGACGAGGCGGTGGTCCGGTACGCCACCGACGGGCCGGTGGCGGTGGTCACCATGAATCGCCCCCGGTACGCCAACGCGCAGAACTCCGCGATGACCTACGCCCTCGACGACGCCTTCTCCCGGGCCGCCGCCGACGACGACGTACGGGTGGTGGTGCTCGCCGGTGCCGGCAAGCACTTCTCGGCCGGGCACGACATCGGCACACCCGGGCGCGACGCCGACCGCAGCTACCCGCGCCGGGCCGGGCTGTGGTGGGACCACGTCGGCAAGGCCGGCGCGGAGAGCCGGTTCGCCCGCGAGTCCGAGGTCTACCTCGGCATGTGCCGGCGCTGGCGGGAACTGCCCAAACCGACCATCGCCATGGTGCAGGGCGCCTGCATCGCCGGCGGCCTGATGCTCGCCTGGTGCTGTGACCTGATCGTCGCCGCTGACGACGCCCGGTTCGCCGATCCGGTCGTACGGATGGGCATTCCCGGCGTCGAGTACTTCGCCCACCCGTGGGTGATGGGACCCCGGTTCGCCAAGGAGTTTCTCTTCCTCGGCGAGCAGGTCGACGCGGACCGGGCGCTGGCCCTCGGCATGGTCAACCGGGTGGTGCCCCGGGCCGAGCTGCAGCCGTACACGATGGAGCTGGCCGGCCGGATCGCCACCATGCCCCGGCTCGGCCTGGCACTGACCAAGAAGGCGGTCAACCAGGCCGAGGACCTTATGGGTCTGCGCGCCGGGATGGACTCGGTGTTCGGTCTGCACCACGTGGCGCACGCGCACAACGCGGAGGTCGGTGACGATCCGCTGGCCGGCCACGACGCCCGTAGCATGCGCGAGCGGCCGGACGGTGCCGGCTGATGCGGTTCGACCTGCAGCTGTTCGGTCTGTCGGCCGCCGAGTACGCGCCGCTCGCGGTGCACGCCGAGCGGCTCGGCTTCCACACCGTCTGGCTGGCCGACCACGTGATCACCCCGGCAAGCTACGCGCCGACCTACCCGTACCGGTCCTCCGGCGACCCCGGCATCCGGCCGAGCACCCCGTTGGCCGACGTGACCGTGACGCTCGGCCACCTGGCCGCCCGGACCACCCGGATCCGGCTCGGTACCGGCGTGCTGATCGCTCCGCTACGGGATCCGTTCCACATCGCCCGTGCCTGGGCAAGTCTGCAGCAGTTGTCCGCCGGCCGGGCGGTGCTCGGCGTCGGGGTCGGCTGGATGGCCGAGGAGTTCGCCGCGCTCGGCGCCGACTTCGGCACCCGGGGCGCCCGCACCGACGAAATGCTGCGGGTGCTCGACCTGCTCTGGTCCGGCCGGCCGGTCGCCCACCACGGGCGGTTCTTCGACTTTCCGACCGTACACTTCGGTGCCGCGCCGCAACCGCCGGTGCCGGTGGTGGTCGGCGGGCACAGCCGGGCCGCGCTGCGTCGGGCGGCCCGGCACGGCGCCGGCTGGTTCGGGCCGGACGTCGACCTGGCCACCTCCGCCCGGCTGTGCGCTCGGATAACCGCGCTGCGGGAGCAGCTCGGCCGGGCCGACGACGACTTCACCCACCACGTCAGGCTTTTTGGTGAAATCAGCGTCGCCGCCGTCGAGGCGTACCGCGACGCCGGTCTCGACCACCTGGTCGTCGCGCCGTTCACCCGGCGGCTACCGGCGGCCACCCGGGCGGACCGGCTGGCCGCCCTCGACTCCGTCGCCGAGCGGCTCGCGCCGCTGTGGCCCGACCCGGCACCGACCGGCCACCCCACAGGAGAGAACGCATGACCGCAGCCGCCGGCCCGGGCGTCTTCGACCGGGCGACCATCGACGAGTACACCCGGGCCGGGCACTGGGACGACGACACCATCGCGTCGATGGTCGCCCGGCACGCCGCCGGCCGCCCGGACGACCCGGCGTTCTTCGCCACCGACGCCACCTTGAGCTGGTCGGCGTACGACACGCTGAGCACCCGGCTGGCCGGCGGCTACGTGCTGGGCGGCCTGCGGCCGGGGGAGCGGATCGCCACCCTGCTCACCAACGGCGCGCTGGTGCACGTCGCCTACCTCGCGGCGCAGAAGGCCGGCCTGGTGACGGTCGGCATCGGCCCCCGGGCCGGCGCGGCCGAGGTACGGCACCTCATCCGGCGTACCCGCGCGACCGCGCTGCTCACCCGGCCGGTGCACCGGGGCCGCGCCGCCGCTGACCTGGCCGCCGAGCTGCGCGCCGGTGAACCCCCGGCCGACCGGCCGGCGCACCTGACCGTGCACCTCACCGCGGCCGGCGAGGTCAACCTGCTGCGCGACGGTGAACCACTCCCGCTGCCCGACGTGGCCACGGCGGCCGCCGCCCTTGCCGGCCGCGGCCTCGGCGCCAACGACCTGTTCTTCCTCAACTCCACGTCGGGCACGACCGGCCTGCCCAAGTGCGTGATGCAGACGATGAACACCCGCAAGTACTTCGGGCCGCTCGCGGCCGAGGCCGCCCGGTTCGGTCCGGACGAGGTGTTCGCCAGTGCGCTGCCCGCACCGTACGGCTTCGGGCAGTGGAGCGGGCACGTGGTGCCGACCATGTACGGCTACCCGACGGTGCTGGCCGAGGAGTTCGACGCGGAGCAGACCTGGCAGCTGATCGAACGGCACCGGGTCACCGTGCTCGCCGCCGTGACCAGCCAGTTCGTGATGATGCTCAACGCCGGTGGGTACGCCGAGCGGGACGTGTCGTCGCTGCGGGTGCTGTTCACCGGCGGGGAGCGGGTGCCGGCGCAGCGAGCGGCGCGGTTCGAGGAGGAGACCGGCTGCGCCGTGCTGCAGTTCTACGGTTCCAACGAGGCCGGACCGATCAGTGTGACCCGGGTTGACGACTCCCGGGAGTACCGGCTGGGCACCGCCGGCCGGGTGATTCCGCAGATGCGGGTGCGGCTGTTCGACACCGACGGTGTCGACGTGACCGCGTCCGGCGGGCCGGGGCAGTGCGCCGCCCGGGGGCCCGGGCTGACTCCCGGCTACTACGACGATCCGGACGCCAACCGGCAACTGGTCAACCCGCAGGGCTGGATGCTCACCGGCGACCTGGTGCGGGTCGACCCGGCCGGCTATCTGACGGTCACCGGCCGGGTGGCGGACTTCATCATCCGGGGTGGACACAACATCAGCGTGCTGGCCGTCGAGGAGGCGGTCGGCGGCTGCGAGCGGGTTGCCCAGGTGGCGGTGGTGCCGGCCGCCGACGAGGTGCTCGGCGAGCGGGCCTGCGCGTACGTGGTGACCACCGACGGAGCCGAGCTGACCCTCGACGAGCTGCGGGCCGAGCTGGCCGCCCGGGGAGTCTCCAAGTACGAGTGGCCGGAACGGCTGGCAACCCTGGCCGAGCTGCCGCTGAGCGCGGGCGGCAAGGCGGACAAGGCCCGGTTGCGGGCCGACGCCGCGACCCGGTTCGGATGACGGGCCCACGCCGGCTCCCGGGACCCCGGGTGACCCGGCGGGTCAGGCGGTGGTCGGCCCGGTCCAGACCGCGACGACCTGATCGCTGGTGGTCCAGTCCTCCGGGGCGAGCAGGGCCCGGAACGCCGGTTCGCAGGCGGCGGTGAGCTCGGCGTTGTTGTTGGCGACGCAGTCGGCCGGCACGACGGTGAAGTAGTCCCGTTCGATCGCGTCGCGGACGGTGGACTCGACACATCCGGTGCCGGCGACACCGGTCACCACCAGGCTGCGGATGTCCCGGCTGCGGAGCAGGTTCTCCAGCTGGGTGCCGACGAACGCGCTGCGCCGCAGCTTCTCGAACACCACCTCGCCCGGCTGCGGGGCGAGCGCGTCCACGATCTCCCAACCCCAGGTGCCCCGCATGCAGTGCAGCGGTTCGAAGCCGTGCCGCAGGTTGTCGGCGAGCCAGACCGGTGAGGCCAGCGACCCGTCGGGATGCTGTACCACCCGGCAGTAGAGCACCGCGACGCCGGCCGTGCGGGCTGCGGCGGCGAGCCGGGCGATCGGCGTCACCACGCTCTGGAAGCCGGCCACCATCGCCGTGCCGAAGGCCTTCGCGCAGTATCCGTCGTCGTGGACGAAGTCGTTCTGCATGTCCACGATGAGCAGCGCCGTACGGGTCGGTTCGATCTTGAGTTCGAGGCGGTCGGGCAGGACGTGACCGAGGTAGCTGCGGGCCATCGGAGCTCCCGGGGATCGACGGGTGCGCGGCGCCGGGGATCCCCCGCCGCCGATCAAGCAAGTGCTTGGTTGACCTGATGGTATGCCCGGTCCGGTCGACCGGGCAATGCCCCGGCCCGGCACCCCGCCTGCCGACGACCCGCGGGGTGCGTCGACGACCGTCGACGCACCCCCCGGCGACGGTCACCAGGTGGCGCAGTAACCGACGCTGTACGTCCGGGCACCCGGCTTCAACGTCCGGTTCCAGTCCACGCCGGTGATCCGCCAGGTGCCGTCGCCGAACGACTCCCGCTCGAAGTTCCACGCGGTGTAGACGTCGCCGGGCAGCTCGACCGCCGCCCGCCAGTCGACCGGCTGATCGGTGGCGTTGCTGGCGATGATCTCCGTGCAGTACCCGCCGCCGCTGTCCGAGTCCCACTGCGTGATCGGCTCGAAGGTCACGTCGACATTGGTGCCGTCGACCAGCCGGCCGACCCCCCACCGCGCGGTCGTCTGGTAGCCGACGCCGTTCTGCTCGGCCCAGTTGCGAATCGCCGTACGGGCGCCGTCGGCGGCGTCGTTGACCTGGAAGTCCAGTCCGTGGAAGGTGTCCAGACCGCCGTACTCGAGCAGACTGATCGCCGCCTCGACGGTGTAGCCCGTGTCGGTACGCACCGCCGCGCTGGTCAACCGGCCGGCCTGGAACGCCTCGTCACCGGTGCCGAACGAGACGACGTTGTCGGCGTTGACCCGGATCTGCGTGTCGTCGTAGCGGTAGGGGCCGTTCTTCGCGTTGCCGGCGTCGACGTAGATCTCCACCGAGTCCTGCGTCCACGGATCGGAGCCGGTGACGTCGACCACCGGGTCGGCCACCTCGGCCAGCACGTACAACGTCTGGTCCTGCCACAGGGTCCGGACGGTGGCCACCGCCCCGTCGGTGCCGGCCACCTGCTTGGCGGTGGTGACCGTGGTCGCGTGCGACCAGCCCGCGTCGACCGTACCGTCGATGACCGGAGCGCTCGGCGTCCGGACGACCTCCAGGTAGGACAGCTCCTCGACCAGGGTGAGGGTGCCGACGGTGCCGGTCGTGGCCCAGCCGGTCGTGGTGTCGTCGTCGGTGACCCGTACGTCGAAGGGGACGGTGTCGCCTTCGTCCGGGTCGGTCAGCGGCAGCTGCGCGACGACGGCGTAACCGCCGTCCCGCTCGGTCGCCACCGCCGGTACGTCCCCCGCCCCGTCCCGGGCCACCGGGTACGTCTCGCCGTCGAGCACGAACTCGACCCGGTCGTCCGACGACAGGGTGGGGTCGGTGACCGAGACGTACGCGGTCAGCCGGTCTGCCGACCAGCGCAGCTGGAACCCCGCCGTCTCCTTCACCGGGTGCAGGGGCAGTTTGCGCCAGGTGAGGTCCGAGGTGGCCCCGGCGGACAACGCGACGTCGCCGGCGAAGACGTTCGCGGTGCGCAGCCGGGCCGGCAGCTCCGCGTCGACCGCGCCGTAGTACGCCGGCTTGGCCTGGTATCCGTCGTCGAACAGCAGTGGGGCGCCGCTGTCAGAGCGCCACGACCGATTGTCGGTCAGCCCCCACACGGTGACGACGGCCAGTTCATCGGTGTACGCCCGGAAGATCCGGAACGCGTCCCGCAGAAAGTAGCCCTGCTCGATCAGGTTGGCCTGGGTTACCGGGGTCCCGATGGTGACATCGAGCTCGGTGACCGCCTGGACCACCGGCAGACCGGCGAACCTTTCCAGCGTGGTTTCGAGGCTGCCGACCGGTGTCGACAGCGACACGTGGAACTGGTGTCCCACCCCGTCGAGCGGCACGCCGCGGTCGAGCAGCCGCTCGACGAGAGCGTGGTAGCGCGCCTGCTTGCCGCTCTGCTCGGTGTTGTAGTCGTTGATGAACAGGGTGACCGGATCGGCGTCGGCCACCGCGTACACGTCGTTGAACGCCTCGTCGGCGTACTGGAACGACAGGTCGATGAACTCCTCGCCGAGGATCCGGTACCACTCGCTGCGGCGCAGGCCGTCGGCGTACTCGCCGCTGTCGCTGACCACCTCGTTGACCACGTCGAACGCGTTCAGCGGGTTGGTGTCGGAGCCGAACCGGCCGTACCGGTCGCTCAGCGACTCGGCCACCGCGAAGATGTGCCCGCGCAGCCGGTCGCGCAGCACCTGCTGGTCGGCGGCCGACGAACTCAACGGCTCGCCGTCGGCGTCCTGGAACATCCACTCGGGGGTCTGGCTGTGCCAGACCAGCACGTGTCCGTACACGCCGAGCTCGTTGGCCTGCGCGAAGTCCATCATTGCGATTGCCTGCTCGTGCGGCCGGAAGTTGCGGTCCGCGTCGTACCACGCCTCCGGCTTCATGTGGTTCTCCGGTGTGACGTTGGTGAAGTGCCGGGTCAGCAGCTCGGCGGCGGACCCGACGGTCTCCCGGCTGTCGATCGCGACGCCGACCGGGAAGTCGGTAGTCTCGTGGATCCCGGTGAGGTCCTCGATGACCGGTGGCTCGGGCACCCGCACCACGACGTCGTCGAGCAGGAAGTCGCTGGTGTTGCCGGTGACGTCCGCGCCCTGCCAGCTGGTCTCGAAGTAGAGGAACGCGCTGGTGAAGGTCGGCGCGGTGAAGCTCGCGGTCACTCCGGTCCACCCGTCATCGGTGACCGACTCGAACTGGGCGAGGGTGCTGAACGACTCGCTGCCGTCGGCGGTGGTGGCGGCAATGCTCAACCAGATGGCGTCGGTCGGCTGACCCTGCGCGAACCGCAGCCAGCCGGACAGTTCGTAGCCGACGCCCGGCTCGAACGCGGTGGTGACGTCCCGCCCGATCCCGGCGCCCTGGTTGACCCGGTCGGTGACGAGCGCGGCCGTCGCGCCGCCGTGCGCGACGTCGGTCAACTCGACGGTCGGTGCCCCCGGGCCACCGTCGCGCGGCCCCCAACCGTCGAGGCCGTCCTCGAAGTCGCTGTCGATGACGACGGTGCCCGGCGGTGGCCCGCCCGGCCCGGTGTCCGGCGCGGTGATCAGGATGTCGTCGACCAGGTACGTGGCGGTGGCCTCGGCGGCCTCCAGGTAGACCTGGTACGTGGCCGGGTCGGCGTCGGCCGGCACGGTGAACACGCCGGTCACCGTGGTCCAGTCGTCGGCGGTGACCGTGGTGTCGCCGATCCAGTCGTAGTCCGGCTTCATGACGAACCGGAACCCGGACGACGCCGGCCCGTCCGGGGCCAGCCGGACGCGCGCCGAGAAGGTGTGGGTGACGCCGGCGGTGAAGATTCCGGTAGGGCTCTGCAGCCCGTCGAACCCTTCGACACGGTCGCTGACCCGCAGCGCCCGGCCGTCGTCGGTGTCCACGACGGTCAGGGTGGGGTCACCGCTGGCGAACCAGGTGCTGGTGGTGCCGTCCTCGAAGTCGACCGCGCTCACCGTGACCGCGCCGGGAGTCTCGTCGGGGCCGGTGACGGCAACGTCGCCGAGCAGGTCGGTCGCGCTGGTCGCGGGGCCGTGCCAGTCGGCGGTACGGCCGGTGACCGACAGACTGTTCGCGCTGTCCCGACCTTCCTCGGCGATCGGCAGCGTCACGTCACCGCGGGGGCCCCACGGTGCGTACGAGCCGGATTCGAAGTCGTTGGCGAGCATCGTGGTGTCCGCCGTCGCGGCCGGGGCGGTCGCGATCGTGGCCACCAGCGCGGCCGCGCAGGCCGCGGCGAGAGCGGCCAGTCGCGCAGGGGGACGGGGTGGGTGGCATCTGAGGCGCATGAAGGCTCCTGCACGGACGTACGTACGTGTGGTCGGTGCCTGGTGAATCGCGCCAGCAGATCCAGACGGCGAAATGTTAGCCGGGCGGAGCCGGTACGTCGAGATCTGGTCTGTTCCCGGACTGTTCCGACTGCCTCTTCGCCCTGGCGGCACTCGTCACCGTCAGCGGCGGCGTCCCTGCCCTGGCCGCCACCGGGTGTCGCGTCGACTACCAGATCGCCAGCCAGTGGACCGGTGGGTTCGGTGCCGCCATCGCCGTCACCAACCTGGGCGACCCCCTCACCGTCTGGCGACTCACCTGGTCGTTCACCGCCGGGCAGACGGTCGCCCAGGCCTGGAACGCCGTGGTGACCCAGTCCGGGGCGCAGGTCACCGCCGACAACGCCAGCTGCAACGGCGACCTCGCGACCGGCACCACCGTCACTTTTCGGCGTCAACGGTGCCTGGAGCAACACCAGCAACCCACCGCCGACCGCCGTCGCTCTCAACGGCGTCGGCTGTCCCGGCGCGACCACCCGACCACGGCGCCGCACACCACCGGCTGGAACCCACCCGCACACCTCGTCACCCCGCTCGACCAGGTCTGGCAGCACCAGGAGCAGACCTACAACAACGGCAACCTGTACGCCTTCCGCAACTGCGGCTGGGACCAGGTTGATGGCCAATTGTGGCTACATCAACTACTGCGTCCGCTGGGACTCCACCGCCAGCGCCACCGCCGCTCTGCGTGATCGGATCCACGCCACTCTCGCCCGGCAGCACAAGAAGTGGATGAACACCCTGGTCGGCCACAACGCGTGGCCGTACGCCGATGTCCCGGTCCGCGTCGTCGGCTGGGCCGTGCGTGACCGCAACCAGCTGCAGTGGACCGACAACTCCGTCGACATACACGTCAATGACATCCGGGAGAACGCTCCGCAGTGCTCCACCGGCTGCGGCCGGTTCTCCAACCAGAACGGCCAGTACGCCAAGTGTCCCGGCGGTGCCGCACGACACTACGACCAGTCACTGTGGCTCACCGACGGCTTCGGCGGGGGCGCCGGCGGGGACTGGGAGCAGCGGATGGGCCGCGAGTACTTCATGAACAACCTCGACGCAGAGAACATGACGATCCTGTTGCACGAGATCGCCATACCTGGGGGCTCGACGGCTTCTACGACTGGACACCCACCGCCCGCCGATGGGCCGGCTCAACAGTTGTTGCTGGTCAGCCGCACGGTGTACTCGTAGTCGTCGTGGGTGATGCCCGACGGCAGGCCGTCGAAGTAGGTCTCCACCTTCTGCCAGCCGCGCCGTTGCTCGTAGTGCAGGTGTGGCGCGCCCGAGTTGCCGGTGCTGCCGAGCAGCCCGATCTGCTCGCCGCGCGCCACCCGTTGGCCTTCCCGGACCATCGGCGGTTCGAGCAGATGCAGGTACTGCGTCTCCCACCGGCCGCCGTGGTCGATCTTGACCCAGTAACCGCCACCACGGCCCCGGGGGCCGTCCGGATCCTCCGGGTTCCGACCGCCCACCGAGCCGTTGACGCCGGCCACGGTGACCACGCCGGCGTAGGAGGCGAGCACCGGCCGACCCCACGGGTCGCCTTCGGTCGGGAACAGGTCGACGTCGTAGTCGTCGTGGCCGGGGTAGGTGCCCAGCTGCCAGGTCTCGCCGCAGGCGACCGGGAGCTGGAACAACGGCCGCGGCCCCGGCTCCCGCAGCCACGGCACCACGACCACACCCAGCGCGACGACGGCCGGCACCGTCGCGACGGCGACGAGGATCAGCAGGATACGCAGCGTGCGGCCGCGACGCCGGCCGGTAGGAAACCCGGTGGTCACCCTTGCGAGCATGGCAGACGTCGGCACCATGCCGGGAGGTGGGCCGTCGTACTGCCAGCCGACCGTCAGCTTCCGCCCAGCTGGACCCGGACACCACGAGCTACCGTGGCGGGCGTCGGGACACAGGGCTGGAGGAGCCTACGATGAGCAGCTTCATCAAACGATTCCTGCTGGCGATGCTTGCGTCGAAGCTGAGCCGGCACGCCCGGCGGCGGGGGCACGGTTCGCCCGTCGACAGCCTGCTCCGTGAGGTCGACCACCGGCTCAACCGCCGGCGCCGGGGCGGCAACTACGGTCACTACGGCAGTGGCCACCACGGCTACCACGGTCACTACCGGCGCAAGCGCTGGTGACCGCCGCCGGCCGGGCAGGTCAACTGTCGGAGACGATGGCGAACCCACCCCGCTAGTTCTTGGCGTCGGTGTCCGGCTGGTAGTTGTTCTCGATGTTGCCCACGGCGTCCACCGAGAACCAGAAGACCTTCGTCCCGTACGGTACGGTCAGGGTCTCGCCGCCCTCCCGTACCCGCCGGCGGCGTAGAGCGTCGCCCCGAAGGTCGGCTGACTACCGTCCAGCGCGTAGAAGATCGCTGCCGGCAACGGCGGCGTCCTGCCGCACCCGCGCGGTAAACGTCTGGTTGTCGGCGCGGTGGTTGGCGATCGTCGCCTCCCGCTCGGCGACGCGTGCCCGGCTGTCGGCCGGTTCGTGCAGTAGTTGGCCGATCCGGAAGCCACCGGCCCGCAGACCGTCGATCTCGGTCGGGGTGACATCGGCGTGGACGACGATCCCGGTTGCGGTCTGCGGCACGTGGTGAGCCAGGTCGACTCCAGCCGTTCGAGCGGGGCCTGGATCCGCGAACGGTCGGTAACCTGCGGACGGTCGGCGGACGCGGTGGCCGGCCCGGCCAACAGGACCACGGCACCGGCGGTCAGACCGACGGGTCGCCACCGGCGATCGCCGACCGCAGCTGAGCACAGGCCTGGTCCGCCGTACGCACGAGTCGCTCGCGCGCGTCGGGGCTCAACCCGCGCTCGGTGGCGGTCCAGCCGACCCAGGCCGCGGCGACGTCGGGCAGGACCGGTCCGGCCACCGGGTCGGCACCGGCTTCGGCGGCGAGCGCCGGCAGGCCGAGTACGGCGAGCACCCGGCGTGGACCCAGCTGCAGTGGATGGCAGGCGGCCTGCTCGACGAACTGCTCGACGAGCAGGTCGACCGCGCGGCTGGCGGTGCCGTCGGTCGGGAACCCGGCAGCCGCCTCGGAAGCCAGGAACGCCCGCTTCAGCAGCTCGATCTCCACGGTGGTCGGAAACGGCTCCGGCGGGGCCGCGACGTCACTGAGCGCGCGGGCCCGGGCCAGCGTCAACGCCCGCATCTTCCGGTACGCGTCGGGCATCGGCCGCAGCTTGTATTCCGGGTTCTCCATCAGTTCGTCCGACGTGGCGACGGCGTCCTCGAGTAGTCGTCGGGCCAGCGCCGGGTCGAGCGGTTCGGTCACGAAACCGTCCTCGCCCCCGTGTGCGCGGTCGAGCAGTTGCCCTAGCGAGTCGATCCGGGCGCCGAGCAGGACCTCCCGGATCCGTCCACCGCCGATCGCCTGGTCGATCACGGTGAGGATGCCGTGTTCGTCGGTGCCGCCGTAGGAGAAGCCGCAGAGCAGTATCGCCGTCTCGCCGTACGGGTCGTGCGTCCACCGGCAGCAGTCGACGTCGACCCGGCCGATGGTGTCGGCCCAGGGTGGTTCCGGCAGCCCGTGCCCGACGAGCCGGTCGGCGTTGAGTCGGGCGAGTTCCCGTTGGGTGTCGATGGTGCTCATCGCCTGGAAACCGCGTAGCGCGGCGACCGCGGTCGGGGTCCGTCGCCGGCCCAGTTCGTGAATGACCGCCGCGTCGGCCGGTACGGCGTCGGCGAGTGGCAGGCCGATCCCTTCGGCGCTCTCGTGGGCGAGCAACTGGGTCATGCTCTGCTCCACCGACCACGGGGAACTCTCTCCTTTCAGCGAGAAGCTCCACTCCAGGAAGTCCGCGCTCGCCGAGGCGCGGTCGACGCTCTCATCGCTGTCACCCATGGCGCGATTGTCGCAGTCGGCGGGCCGTGGTGCGACGAAGGCCGACCGTGGGTCGGGCAACTGTCGATTCCTCTGCCCGGCGGACTCGTTGGGATGGGCGATGCTGAGTACACCGGGCGGTGCGAGAGATTCTGCGGTCAGCGTGCTGATCCTGGGTACGGCCGAATGGGATTCGGCCGTACCCACCAACCAGCACTACGTCACCCGGGAGTTGGCGGTCGGTGCGCGGGTCACCTTCGTGGAATCGCTCGGTCTACGTCGACCGACGCTGCGTCCTGACGACATTGCCCGGATGGTCGGCCGCGCCCGGCGGGCCTTCGGCGCGTCGGCCGGTCCGGTGCCTTGCCAACCGGCCAGAGTGAGGCCGGCGAACACCACGATCGTCTCGCCGCTGGTGGTACCGGTGCACCGGGCACCGACGCGACGACTGAACCAGGCAGTCCTGCGCCGGGCGACGGCGGACTGGCTCACCGGTGACCGGCCCCGGGTGCTGTGGACGTTCGCCCCGGTGACCTACGGGCTTGAGGATGCGGCCGACGTGGTCGTCTACCACTGTGTCGACCTGCTGGCCAGGTTCCCCGGCGTCGACCCGGTGGCCGTGGCAAACGGCGAGCGCGACCTCGCCGCCCGGCCTGGCGTGGTCGCGATCGCGACCAGCGACGCGGTACGCGAACACCTGGCGTTGTCCGGCTTCTCCCGGATCGAGCTGTTGGAGAACGTCGCGGACACCACGGTGTTCCAGCGGGGCAGCCGTCCGGCGGTCGAGCGTCGACCGGCGGTGATCTTCTCCGGCAACCTCACCACCGCCAAGCTCGACGTCGCGCTGCTGGAGCGGGTCGGCGCCACCGTCGGAGAGTTGGGCGGTGAGCTGATCCTGGCCGGCCCACTCGCCGCTGGTGGCGGCAGCTTCACCGCCGAGCTGCGCCGGCTCGAACGGGTGGGTGCCCGCCACGTCGGTCTGCTCACCCCGTCGCAGCTCGCCGAGGTGGCCGGTAGCTGCGCGGTCGGTCTGGTCCCGTACGCGCTGAACGAGTACACCGTCGGCGTCAGCCCGTTGAAGTGCTTCGAGTACCTGTCGGCCGGCCTCGCGGTGCTTAGCACCGCGCTGCCATCGGTGCGCCGGGTGGCGGAGTCGAACCCGCACGTCGTCACCGCCGGGGACGACGAATTCACCGAACATCTGGGCCGGTTGCTGACCCCGGTCACCGACGAGGTGATCGCCGAACGGATCGACAGCGCCGGGCGGCACGGCTGGGGCGAGCGTGGTCAGCTGCTGCGTCACCTGCTGGCCGCGCTGCTCACCGCCCGGCGGACCGCCGCCGGATGACCGAACTCACCGGCTCTTCCGACTCCTCCGACCCCCGATCGAGGCCCCACAATGCGCACCCGGAGCATGGCCGCTGCGGCGCAGGTACCGCAACGGACCGGCGTCATGATCGTATTCGCGCTCGCGGTACCGCAGCTGTATCTCCTGCCGGCTGGCACGATCGACATCCCGTTGTCGACGGTCGCCGCTCTGGCGCTGGCGCCGGTCGTCGCCGCCCGGGCGTGCCGCACCCCCGGTAGCCGACTGTTGCGCACCGCCCTGGTGCGCAGCGTGTTCGTACTGCTGCTGGCCCGGTTGGCGGCGTTTGCCTGGTCGCCGGATCCGGGGGACGGGCGGCTGCCGACCATGCTGCTGGTGCAGTTCCTGGTCACGCTGGTGCTGATGGACAACGCGGCCCGGGAGGATCCATGGCTGCTCTACCGGGCCCACTACCTGCTGTGGCCGTTCGTCGTCGCGCAGTCCGGCCTGGTCGCGGTCTTTCAGCTCTTTCCCGATGTGGAGAACGCCTACCTCCGCTGGATCGCGGGATACTTCGCCGGGCAGAACACCGTCGCCGGGCTGTTCGACGTCAACCGGAACAACGTTCTTGACCCGGCGAAGGCCGGTGGCGTGTTCGTCAACGGCAACGTCGCCGGGCTGTTCCTCGGCGTCTGCGCGATGGCGGCGTTCGCCATCTGGTCGGTCACCCGGCAGCGGATCGTGCTGATCTGCGGGCTCGTCGGCTACCTGGGGGTGTGGTTCACCGGCTCCAAGGCGTGCCGGGTGCTTGCGGTGGTGCTGCCGCTGGCCGTGGTCGTCGCGTACCACTGGCAGACCCGGATGACGGTCCGGGCTCGCCGCCTCCTGGTGGCCGTGGTAGGTACCACGGCGGTGCCGGCGGTGCTGGTGGTGACCCTCGGCGACGGCGGCGGCTTCCTCGGCGCGGTCCGCACGGCGTTCGGCCAGCGGACCGAGATCTGGGGGTACGCCGTCGCGGCGTTCCGGGACGGTCCGGTGCTGGGGCTCGGCTGGGGTGGTTGGCTCGAAGGCTTCGCCGACTACGCGCGCCGCAACGACATCTACGACGACACCTTCCCACCGCACAACATCCTGCTGGCGGCCTGGGCGTCCACCGGCCTGCTGGGTCTTGCCGCGACGATCGGGTTCCTCGTCGCCGAACTCCGGCTCGTCGCCCGCGCAGCGGCCGGTGACTCTCCGCGCAACGCGATGTTCGTCGCCTGGACCGGTGCGGCCGTTGCCTGGGTCTGCATCCAGGCGATGGGGGAGAACACCGACATCTTCGGCGACATCCATACGATCCCGGTGATTGCCCTGCTCCTGTGCTTTTTGATTCATCCGCTTCCCGAGGAGGTCCGACGTGTCCGGCAGACCGAGCGTCGGGATAGTGCGCCACCAGCTGTTCCAGCCGTCCGAGACGTTCATCCAGGCGCAGGCGCTGGCGATGCGTACGTACCATCCGGTCTTCGTCGGTCGGGACCCGGCGCTGCGGGTGCCGGCCGGCGCTGACGTCGTCAGCCTCGCCCCCCACGGCCGGCCGGCAACCATGTCGTACCTGCTGACCCGCAGGTCCGGTCATCTGGTGCGGACGCTGCGAGACCGTGAGGTGCGGCTCCTGCACGCGCATTTCGGCGTCGAGGGGGTGTTCGCCGTCCCTACCGCACGGGCACTCGGCGTGCCGCTGGTGACCACCCTGCACGGCTTCGACGTGAGCGTCACCAGGAGACAGCTGCTGGCCTCCCGCAAGCTGTCCTGGGTCAACTACGTCACCTGGCGACGGTCGCTGTTCGAGAGCGGAGCGACGTTCGTCTGCGTCTCCGAGCACATCCAGCGGCGCGCGATCGAGTGGGGCTACCCGGCCGAGCGGACTCTGATGCTCCCGATCGGGGTGGACACCGAGGTCGTCAAACCGGTGCCGCTGCCGGAGACACCCCGGATCGTGCACATCGCCCGGCTGGTCGAGAAGAAGGGCACCGCTGATCTGCTGCATGCCTTCGCCGTCGTGCATCGAGCCGTGCCGACGGCAGAACTCGTCATCATCGGCGACGGCCCGCTGCATGGGCAGTTGGGTGCACTCGCCACCGAGCTGGGCGTAGCGGAGACGGTGCGATTCCTCGGGGTCCGTCCGCACGCCGAGGTACTGGCCACGGTTGCACAGTCTCGAGTGCTGTGCCTGCCGAGCGTGACGGCGGCCAACGGTGACCAGGAAGGGCTCGGCATGGCGCTGTTGGAGGCGGCCGCCACCAATCGACCCGTCGTCGGCACGCGACACGGCGGCATCCCCGAGGCGGTCGTCGACGGCGTCACCGGCTACCTGGTGCCGGAGCGCGATCCCGCCGCGCTCGCTGATCGCCTGGTCGCGCTGCTCGGTGATCAGGACCTGTGCCAGCGGCTCGGGACCGGCGGACGGAAGATGGTCGAGGACCGCTTCGACCTGAGCAGACAGACCGCAAAGCTCGAGTCACTCTACCGGGAGCTGGTGTGACCGGGCTGGCGACGAGTCGTGGCTAGCACCTTTCTCCGTCTCGTACTTGGTGGTATCGCCGGGAAGCTCCTCGGCATCGTCCGCGAGGTGCTACTGGCGGCCCTGTTCGGCGCCGGCCGGGCGGTGGGGGCGAACCGGGTCGCGCAGACCGCGACCATGGTGCCGGTCAACTTCTTCACCGCGGACGCGCTGTCCGCTGGATTCCTGCCGATCTACGTGCGCTACCGGCAGGACAGCCCGGCGCTGGCGCTGGCGCTCTACCGGGCGGTCCGGACGATCCTGGGTGGACTTTCGATGCTGCTGGTCGTCGCGTTGCTGCTACTGCGGAAGTTGTGGATCGCACTGCTCGGACCCGGTCTCGACGACGCAGCCGCCACGCTCGCCGTCGCGATGCTGACCATCGCGGCGTTCTCGGTGCCGTTCTACGTGCAGTACGCGCTGTACACGCTGGTTGCCCTGGCCCGCGACGACGTCAGCCTGGTCAACCTGCGCGCCTGCGTGCAGAGCGTCGGCCTGATCGGCGCGACGCTGCTCGCCTATCTCACCGGCGACGTGGTCCTGCTCGCCTGGGGTTTCACCGCGCCGTACGTGGTGCTCTTCCTCTGGGGGGCGTACTGGGTCCGGCGCAAGGGGTATCTGCGTGCCGACGGCGGTGACGGATCCCTGCCGCCCACGTCGCGGCCGCAGTACGCGGTGGCGTTGACCATGTTCTGGCGTCGGCTCCGCCCGCTGCTGCTGCTTCCGGTGCTGCTGCAGGGGTCGATCGCCGTCGAGCGGGCGGTGGGTTCGTTGCTCGGCATCGAGGTGGTCGCCGCGACCGAGTACTCCCGGTTCGTCGTCGACTCGCTGATGGCGTTGATCGCCGCCCCGCTCGGCCTGGCCAGCCTCGCCGCCTTCGCCAGGATGCGCGGCGACGAGGTCGTCGCGGGGCTGGAGCGGCTGATCGCCCCGGTCCTGCTGGTGACGATCCCGCTGTCCGTCGCGTTGACGGTGAACGCCCGCGGCATCATCTCGCTGCTCTACGCCCGCGGCGCGTTCGACGACCGGGCGGTGGACGTGACGTCGGTCATGCTGTTCGGTTTCTCCCTCGGCATCTGGGCGCACGTGCTCGGATACACCTTCGTGAAGGTGCTCAACGCCCGGGGTCGAAACCGGCGGGTGGCGGTGGTCAACGGGCTGGCTTTCGGTGCCGCCGCCGTGGTCAACCTCGTCATGTGGCGCTCCTGGGGTCCGGTCACCATCGGTGTCGCCGCGACGGTCGCCAGCCTCGTGATGCTGGTCGGCTCGGCATTGTCGCTGCACCTGCTGCGCCAACTGGTCCGGCTGTTGTCGCTGCTGGCCCCGGCGGTGGCGGTGGCGGCCCTCGTCGGTCGGGCACTGGCCGGTGACGGACTGCTCCACACGGCCGCCTCGTGCGCCGCGATCGGCCTGGTCTGGTCGGGCTACACGGTGCTGGTGCCGTCGTTGCGGCGGGTCGTCGTCACCGAACTCTGGACGAAGGCCGCCGGTCGGACGACCTGACGTGCCGGGCCCCGACGACCTGACGTGCCGGGCCCGGACGATGTGTCCGGACCCGGCACGTCACCGGTCAGAGAGTCCGTAGTCGTACGTCGCGGAACTCCATCACGTCGCTGTTGCCGTGGTTCTGCAGACCGATGAATCCGCTCACGAACTGGCGCAGATCGGTGGGCGGGTCGCCGGCCCGGGACGACTGCTTGCCCGGCACGTTGTCGAACTCGCTGATCGTCACCCCATTACGGATGATCGTG
Organism: Micromonospora sp. LOL_014; assembly: GCF_048060245.1. Classification (NCBI taxonomy): domain Bacteria; kingdom Bacillati; phylum Actinomycetota; class Actinomycetes; order Micromonosporales; family Micromonosporaceae; genus Micromonospora; species Micromonospora sp. LOL_014. The sequence goes on along the minus strand of NZ_JBHMIP010000007.1, from coordinate 68,975 downwards.
TAGTGCTGCCCGACCACCCGGATCTCGTAGTCGTTCCACTCGCCCTTCGGTGCGGGCAGCGCCTGGTCCAGGTCGTTGGGCTGGAAGTTGTAGATCGACCCGGTCTTCTGCGGTTCCCCGCTTGCCCCGTCGTAGAGCTGGATCTCGTGGCCGCAGAAGATCGCCACCCAGGCCTGGGAACTGCGGGCGGAGCCGACCGTGCCGCAGCTGCCCTCCGGACGCTCGTCCACCGGCACCCGGGGATCCGGGAACCGGACGAACACCCCGCTGTTGGCCCGGGTGTCACCCGGCGAGACGTCCTTGAACCGCAGCCGCAGCGAGTAGTCGGCGAACTCCTCCTCGCCGTACCAGAGCATGCCCAGCCCGCCGGAGCTGCTGATCGACCCGTCCGGTAGCAGTTTGAACGTGCCGCCGGGGGCCTGCCGCCAGCCGGACAGCGAATGACTGGTGCCGTCGAACAACGTCCGGTAGCCGTCGGTACGGCCGACGGGGGAGTCGGCGCCCGCGGTACGCAGCGTCGCCGCCTCCTGCTCGTCGAGCACCTCGGCGTCGGTGAGCTGCGCCAGCACCTCGTCCAGGTGGCTGGTGAACGAGCCCTGGTTCGGCCACTGCCGCTCGTCGTCGATCAGATCGTTGACCGTGCACCCGGCACCGGCATCGTGATTCGGTACGCCGGTGTCGGTGTCCAGCAGCCAGACCGTCCCCCGAGCGTCCGGTGCGTCGCAGCCGGTGTCGACCACGACGGTGTGCTCGGCCACCTCGCCGTCGGCGTAGGTCACCTTCACCGTCGCCTCGAACTGCCCGTGCTTGCGGTAGGTGTGGGTCGGGTGCGGCAGGTGTGACACCCGGTTGCCCTCACCGAAGGTCCATTCCCAGGCCACCCCGCCCACCCGGTGGCTGGAGAAGGTGACCGTGCGCGGGTCGCTCGGATCCGGGACCCGGGCCGAGGCGTACTCCGGTCCCGGGGTCTGCGCGCCGCCGTCGTAGACGATCCGGATCAGCTTCTGGTTGCCGTGCAGGGTGAAGAAGCCGCCGCCGTAGTCCAGCAGGTAGAGCGCGCCGTCCGGGCCGAACTTGGCGTCCATCCAGTGCTGTAACTGGGTGCCGCCGTTGCCACCTGGTATGACCGCCCGAAGATCCTCCGCGTAGGCAGGGGCACCATGGTCGGGCACCATCGCCGGGTCGACGGTGACTGCCACCCGGTTGTCCGCGTTGGACTGGTCACCGATGAACCACTTCCCGTCCCAGTGCGCCGGCCACGCCACACCGCTGTCGGTGTCGACCTGTGAGCGGTGGTACGTCGGGCCGTTCATCACGGCCTGGCCGCCGCCACGCAGGTACGGCCGGGTGAAGGTCTCTTCGCCCGGCTCGTACGTGGGCAACCCGCTGCCATCGGCCCGGGTCGGGAAGACCGGGCCGCCGCCCTGCGGTGAGTACCAGATCATGTTGTCGCGTACCGGCGGCAGGTCCACCAGCCCGGTGTTCCGCGGCGAGGTGTTACGCGGGTTGTCGCAGTCGTACCAGCCGGTCAGTACCGCCGCGTCGGTGTTGCTGCGGTCCCGGTACGGCTGGCGGTTGCCCATGCAGTACGGCCAGCCCTGGTTGCCGGCGGAGGTGATGATCGTGGCGTGTTCGTACTTCGCCGGCCCGAGCTCCGGGTCCGGGTTGGTGGCGTCCGGGCCGACCCAGGCAGCGGTCAGCCAGTCGTTGACCGGATCCCAGGCGATGCGCGACGGGTTGCGTACCCCCATCACGTAGATCTCCGGACGGGTCTTGCCGCCGCCTTCCTCCTCGCCGGTGAACAGGTTGCCGTCCGGGATGCTGTACGTGCCGTCCGGTTCCGGCGTGATCCGCAGGATCTTGCCGTTGAGGTTGTTGGTGTTGCCGGCGGTACGGCGGGCGTCCTGGAACGAGACGCCGGCGTACTCCTGGGTCCAGTTGTTGCCGGAATAGCCGCTGGAGCCACCGGACGAGTTGGCGTCACCGGTGCTGACGTACAGGTTGCCCGCGTCGTCGAAGGTCATCCCACCCCCAGCGTGGCAGCAGCTGTGGATCTGGGTGTCCCAGCTGAGCAGGTCTTCACGGGTGGCCTGGTCGATGCTGGCGTTGTCGTGGTCGTAGGTGAACCGGGACACGGTCCGCTGACCGATCCGGTTCTCCCGGTCGATCGACTCGTGGGGCATCCAGTACACGTAGAACCAGCCGTTGTCGGTGAACGCCGGGTCCAGGGTCATGCCCAGCAGACCCTCCTCGCTCTTGACCAGCTCGCTGCCGCTGCCCCGGTTGCCCATCACCTCCAGGGTGGTGAGCAGCTTCACCTGCCGGGTCTGCGGATCCCACTGGTGGATGGTGCCGCAGCCCTTGCCGATGTCCGGGTTCGACCAGTCGGGGATCGCCCCGGAGGGGCAGGCGGCGCGGCCGATGTAGAAGACCGTGCCGTCCGGTGCGATGGTCAGGCCGTGCGGTTCACCGACCTGATCCAGTTCGCCCTGCTGGTTGGTGCCGGTGAGCCGCTCGATCCGGTAGTTGGCGGCTATCGTCGCCTGGCAGTCACCGCGTACCGTGCCGGCGGTCCACCGGATCGCGCCGAGGACGTGTTCGCGGAACTGTAGGTCCTTGGCCCAGCTTGCCTCGGTGTGGCCCATTCCGGTGTAGAACGACCGGCCACCGTCGTAGTCGTGGCACCAGGCCACCGGGTGGAACGGTCCGTTGCCGCTGAGCCCTGCGTCGTAGCTGGTCTCGTCGACCTGGGCGACGACGTGCACCCGGCCAACCGGGTTCGGGTCCCAGCTGATCCACTGGTCGTCGCGGGTCCAGTTCATCGGCAGGTCGCGGGTCGCCGGGTGGTTGCGGTCGGTGACGTCGACCTCTGCCTGCTGGACCTGGGTCTCCGGTGCCGCACCGGCGTCGGCGCCGATCAGCCATAGCTCGGCGAGCTGGGTCAGCGGCTCGTCGCTGTTCGCCGTGATGTCCAGCCGGTAGTGCCGGTAGGCGTCAGTGTTGTCAAACGCGAACTGCCGGGTGAGGAACCGCTGTGGGAAGCTCTGCCCGGTCCGGCGGTCCAGATCGGTCCAGCTCTCGCCGTCGTTGGACCCCTGCAGCGTCCAGTCCCGCGGGTCCCGGCCGGGGAAGTCGTTGGCCGAGGTGAGCGCGTACCGGTTGACCACGGTCGGCTCGGCCAGCTCACCGGCGAGCCAGCCGGTCGGGGAGCGGGTCAGCCACTTGGTGCCGGTGGCGCGGTCGAACGCGTGGCTGGCGGTCTCGTTCGGCGGGTTGTTGCCGCTGGCGCTCGCCTCGACCACCGTCTCCGCCGGCGGCAGGGTGGGTGCCGGCCGGGTGCCGAGCAGACCGGTGAACCATTCCGATCCGGGCTGGGTGTACGCCGCGTCGTGCACGCCGACGAAGCCGCCGCCGCCTTTGACGTACGCCTGGAACGCCGCCTCCTGTGCGTCGTCGAGGGTGACACCGGCGGTGGAGAGGAAGACCACGCTGCGGTAGCGGGCCAGGTTGTCGGGGTTGAACACGCTCGGATCGTCGGACGAGTGCACGTAGAAGCCGTGCTCGTTGCCGAGCCGTCGGATGACGTTGGTGGCCCGGCGGACCGGGTCGCTCTGTTCGGCCTCGGGGCCGTGGAAGACCAGCACGTTGACGACCCGGTTGCCCCAGGTGGGTGGCGTGGGGTCGGCCTGGGCGGGGGAGACCGGCGCGGTCAGCAGACCGGCCAGCAGGGTAACGGCCGCGGCCGCGGCGGCTGATCGGTGGCGCAGTCGGGGGAATCTGAAATGGCGTCTGTCGGCCATTCCTGCTCCTTACAGCGGCCGGCGCGGGATGCGCCGGGGTGGGGTGGCTGGGACGGTTCAGTTCTGGTGGCCGTCGTGTCCGGCACCGGCCTGGAGGTCGGTGGCCGGCTCGCCGCCGACGTCGACACCCGACTGGGCGAGCACCGCACGGTGCTGGTGACCGCCGGGCGGCATCTGTCCGTTCTCGTCAAGGACGTGCAGGGTGGTGGCCATGCCCAGGTCTGAGTGGAACTGCATGTGGCAGTGCAGCATCCAGTGGCCCGGTCCGACCGAGTCGCCGGCGACGATGGTCACGCCGAACGAGTCGCCGGGACCGAGGGTCTTGTTGTCGATCACCGGGATGGAGTCGACGATCGCCTTGTTGTCGCCAGCGACCACGCCGGTGCGGGTGTCCGCCCAGGAGTGGCCGTGCACGTGCCAGGTGTGCATGTCGTCGCCGGTGCCGACCACGATGAACTCGACCCGCTCGCCGACCTTCGCGACGAAGCAGGCCGGGCCGGGCACCGGGTTGTCCAGGTCGCAGTCGTCGGTCGCGGCCCCGCGGCGCAGGTTGATCGACTGGCGGTCGCCGAAGACCGTGACATAGGTCCGGTCCGGCCGGGGGTCGCCCTGCCGGCGCACCACCAGGCCGCCGAACAGGCCCGAGCCGATGCCCTGGGTGCCGTGCGGGCCGCCGACCACGTGGTCGTGGTACCACCAGTAGCCGGCGGTGCCCGGCGAGCCGGTCCGGGAACTGCGCGGCTTCGCGTACCAGGTGTAGGTCCGGGACTCACCCGGCCCGACATATGAGCCACTGTGTACGGTACCGTCGGAGTCCTGGGTGTACTTCACCCCGTGCGCGTGCAACGAGACACCGAGCGGGTGCTCCGGATCGGTCCGCAGCTGCCCCAGCGTCTCGGCGGTCACCTGGTTGTGCAGGGTGATCGCCAGGCACTCGCCTTCGATCATCTCCATCGTCGGGCCCGGGTAGGAGGCGGTCTGCGGGGTCAGGCCGTAGCCCAGCCGGATCTGGTTGGTCACCGGGTCGCGGGGCAGCTCCACGGCGTACAGCTGCAGTTCCCGGTCCGGTGCCACGCAGCCCTCAGGCACCACGCCGTCGGCCGGCACGGCTGCGGCCACCGGGTCGGTGGCGCTCTGGTTGACGGCGTACGCGGTGCCGGCGCCTGCGAAGGTGACCGCCAGGACCGCCAGGACCACCAGGGCCCGGCCTACGCCGTTGCCACCCGGGCCACCCGGTCTGGCTGGTTCGTCGATCGGGTCGGTGCTCAGATGCGTCGTCTCGTTCAACGTCCGTTCCTGTTCGTCGCGCCGGTCATCGCCGGTCGGGGGGTGGTGGTGTGTCCGTCGGGGTCCCGGTCCGCTCACGGCGTCAGCGGGGCGATCCGGACGTTGCGGAAGCTGACGATGTCGTCCGCGCCGTGCACCTGCAGGCCGAGGTAACCTTCGGTACGCTGCCGGCCGGCACCGCCCGGGTCGTCGGCCCGGGGCGGGTCGAACACCAGGTCAGGGGTGTTGACGAACTCGTTGACCAGCTCCCCGTTGCGGAAAATCGAGTAGTGCTGCCCGGCCACCCGGATCTCGTAGTCGTTCCAGGTGCCCTTCGGGGTGACCCCGGCGGCGTCGACGTCGACGCCGCCGAATCCGTACACCGAACCGGTCTTGTAGCGGTCGCCGACCGGGCTGTCGAAGATCTGCACCTCGTGGCCGTACTTGATGGCCACCCATTCCGGCCGGGGTTCCTGCGGGTGCTGGTGCACGGCGGGGAACCGGACGAAGACGCCACTGTTGGCTCGGGCGTCACCCGGTGCGTCGTCGCGCCACTGCAGCTTCATCGAGAAATCGCCATAGCTGCGGATCGGGAACCAGAGCAGGCCGAGTCCGGCGACCGGCCGGCTGGTGACCGAGCCGTCGGCGTTGCGGGTGAAGCCGCCCGCACCGACCTGTTCCCATTGATCGAACGATGCGCCCGACCGGTTGAGGATCGACTGGTAGCCGGTGTGGGCGTCCGACTTGCCGACCGCGGACAGCTTGGCCGTGTCGATCAGGGTGACCCGTTCGGCCTGGCTGATCACGCCCTGTTCGCGCAGGTTCTTCACCACCGCCCGGACATGCTGCATGAACTCGTTGTGATTGCGCCAGATCCGTTCGCTGGCGATCAGGTTGTTGATGGTGCAGCCCGGACCCACCTGCCGGTTGGTCACCTCGCTGTTGCGGGTGCCCAGCCAGACCGTCGGCCGGGTGTCCAGCACCCGGCACTGCGGGTCGCCGCCGCCGGCGACCACGGTGAAGGTGACCGATCCGGGGTCGGAGGTGTTGCCGGCTTCGTCGGTGGCGCGGTAGCTGACCGTGTGCGCACCCGGGCTGTTCACCGTCACCGGGGCGGTGTAGTCGGTGTACGCGCCGCTGTCGAGGGAGTACTCGACACTGGCGACTCCTGAGTCGTCGTCGGTGGCGGTGACGGTGACCGTTGCGGTGTCGAGGTAGGAGCCGACCTCGCTCTGGGCGCCGGACACGGACGCGGTCACCGTGGGTGCGGTGGTGTCCGGGTCCGGTGGCGGGGCGACGGTGAAGGTGACCGACTGCGGGTCGGAGGTGTTGCCGGCGATGTCGGTCGCCCGGTAGGCGACCGTGTGCTGGCCCGGCTCGTTGACCGTGACCGGTGCGGTGTACTCGCGGAACCCGCCGCCGTCGAGGGAGTGTTCGATGGTGTCGACACCGGACATGTCGTCGGTGGCGGTGAGGGTGACGGTGGCGGCACCGAGGTAGGCCCCGTCGTCGTCGCGCGGCCCGGACAGCGCCGCGGTCACCTGGGGTGCGGTGGTGTCCTCGGTGCTGACGGCACTGACCACCAGCAGCCCGTTCATCAGGCCGTGGCCGGGGATGGCGCAGAAGTACCGGTACGTCCCCGGGGTGAGTACCACGTCGACCGTCCACAGGCCGCCGTTGGAGTCGTACGGGTCGGCCAGGATGTTGACGTTCACGTCCTGGTTGTAGGTCGGGTCACCGGTCTCGAAGGTGAGCGTGTGCTGCATGCCGCTGGTGTTGCCGGTCGCGGCGCTGTTCTCGAAGACCAGCGTCGCCGGTCCGGGCTCGGCGATGGTCGGTGCCGAGGTGTACGCGGTGACGTCGTTGCCGGCGGTCCAGGTCAGCACCTGGGCGGCCCGGTACTCCGGTGGACCGCCGTGGGTCGGGCGGGCGTTGACCGGCGCCGCGGCCAAGGTACTGGTGAGGACCATGGCGAGCACGGCCGCCAGCGCGGTCAGCGATCGTCTCGGCTTGGTCGGCGGTCTGCTCGGGCGGACGGGCCCGCCGCGATCGTCAGGGTTGACTGCCATGTCCGGCTACCTTTCATCACATACCGGTCTGTTTCGGACAGAGTTGACGCATGGTCGGTCAGAGGTTGGGGTGATCCGGGCGCGTGGTAGCTGCACCAGTGGGAACGGGTGCGGCGGTCACGGTTCACCGGCAACCGAGCTCGGCGGCCGACGCCGGGCGGGTGCGTGGTGATACCAGGCGGGTGCGTGGTGATACCGGGTGTGCGGGTGGTGGGTGACGGGAAACGTCCGGGCGGGTTCGACAGGTGACGACTGCCTTGGCGGGCCAGGGGTGAGTAGGGCGACGGAGGTGGAGGCGCGCGCCGCCGCGCCGATCGGATGCGTCCAGTGTTTCCGGGGGGTGCCACGGCCCCGGCGAGGTTGTCGCCGTCGGGCGGGTGCCGTGCCCGCCCGACGGCGTCCGGTCGAGGCAGCCAAACTGTTTGGTTACCTAACCGAATGCCTCGGTGATCTGGAGGCTAGCGGACTTGGGATCGAGGTGTCTACATCTTTCGGTGGTTCATCCCAGACTTTTGCCAGTGTCGACAGAAGGTGTGGAACGCCGTGGGTGACCAGCCGTGACCACAGTGGTGGACAAACCCGTTCCCGGGCCGCCGGGATCAGGCCCGGGAACGGGCCAGTAGGTAGACGAAGTACGGGGCACCGATCAACGCCACCGCCAGGCCGGCCGGCAGCTGGGCCGGCGAGACGACGGTACGGCCCACGGTGTCGGCCAGTCCGAGCAGGACCGCACCGAGCAGCACCGCGACCGGGATGATCCGGGCGTGCCGGCCGCCGACGAGCGCCCGGGCGGCGTGCGGCGCGACCAGTCCGACGAAACCGACGACACCGATCGCGGTCACGCTCAACGCGGCCAGCACGGCCGCGACCGCCAGCACCAGGAGACGGATCCGTTCCAGACCGACACCGACGATCCGGGGCGTGTCTTCGTCGATCGCGATCAGGTCCAGATCGCGGCGGGCGGCCAGGGCGACCGGCAGCGCCACCAGCAGGGCGACTACCACCGGGACCACCTGGGTCCAACTGCGGCCGTACGTCGTGCCGGACAGCCACGTGTAGATCTTCGGCGTGTCCCACGGATTCGACCGCACCAGCAGATAGGTCGTCAGGGCGGTCGCCGCGTACCAGACCCCGACCCCGATCAGGACCAGCCGGTCGGTGTGCAGCCCGCCTCGCCAGGCCACGGAGTAGACCAGACCGAAGGCGGCCAGCGCGCCGCCGGTGGCGGCGGCGATCATCGTCGCGTTGCCGCCGACATCGCCGGTCACCACGATCACCGCGGCCAGCCCGGCACCACCGGTGATGCCGAGGATCCCCGGCTCGGCGAGCGGATTGCGGCAGGTCGCCTGGACCAGGGAGCCGGACAACGCGAGGGCACCCCCGGCGGCCAGCGCCGCCGCCACCCGTGGTGCCCGTTCGTCCAGCGCGAAGCGGATGACGGGCGGTCCCTCACCGGACAGCCAGAGCGCGATGTCGCCGGTGAGCAGCCAGGTGTTGCCGGCGAGCAGGCCGAGCAGCCCGGCGCCGGCGGCGGTGACGCCGACGACCGCCAGGACCGCCCAGTACCGGCGGCGACTCCGGGGCCCCATCCGGCTGCCCGGCGGTTGCCGGCTCGGGCCGGAGTCGCGTACCCGGCGGGCCAGCACGATGAGCAGGACGGCACCGACCAGGGTGGTGGCCACCCCGGTCGGCACCTGGCCGGCCCGGTCCGCGCCGAGCAGGGCGCGGATCACCCCGTCGGCCAGGACGACCGTCAGCGCGCCGACCAGACCCGCCGCCGGCACCAGTACGGCGTGCCGGTGCAGCGCCGGTACGAACCGTGCCGACATCCGGGTCACCGCCGGCGCGCAGAGACCGACGAACCCGATCGGGCCGGCCAGGGTCACCGCCGCCGCGGTGAGCAGCACCGCGAGCACCGTCCCGACCGCCCGGGTCGCCCGGACCGGTACGCCCAGCGCTCCGGCCGTGTCGTCGCCGAGACCCAGCAGGTCGAGTCGGCGGGCCAGCAGCCCGGCCACCGCCGTGGCGCCGACCACGATCGGCGCGGCCTGCCCGAAGGCGGTCAGCCCGAGCTGGCTCAGCGATCCGCTGCCCCAGGCGAACAGCCCGGTCGTCTCCTGCTGGAAGCCGATCAGCACCGCGGCCGTGGCCGACTGCAACGCCATCGCGACGACGGAGCCGGCCAGGACGAGACGAGTCGTCGAGCTGCCCGCGCCGCCGGCGAGACCCAGAACGAGACCGGCGGCCAGCAGCCCGCCGACGAAGGCGACGACGCCCGACGCCCAGAGCGGCACACCGAGGCCGAACGCCGCGACTGCACTGACGGCGAGGTACGCCCCCGCAGTCACCGCGAGGGTGTCCGGTGAGGCGAGTGTGTTGCGGGCCAGCGACTGGAACAGCGCGCCGGCGACGCCGAGGGCGAAGCCGACCGCGATCCCGGCCGCCAGCCGTGGCAGCCGGGAGCCGAGCAGGATCTCCCGGACCGCCCCGTCGGCACCCGTCTCCCCGCCGACCGCCGCCGAGAGCAGGTCGGCGAGCCCCACCCCCGAGGTACCCTGGGTCAGGTGCCAGCCGGCGGCGACCACCAGGGCCACCCCGAGCGACAGCAGGGTGCCCAACCCGCCGACCACGGCCCGGCGGTCCACACCGGACGCCGCCACCGGTCGGGTGGCGACGGCGCCCGGCGTCGGACGGATCCCCGTGGGCACCCGTGGACCGTCGTTCACGATGGTCAGCTGGCCAGGACGTCGACGTAGGCGTCGAGCACCTGCTGCGACGAGCGGGGGCCGCCGAAGGTCCAGATGCCGGCCGGGAAGGCGTACGCCCGCCCCTGCTCGACCGCCGGCAGCGACGCCCAGATCTCGTTCTTCTCCAGCTCGGTCAGGACGCTGCCGGCGGGGTCGGTGGTGCCGGTGTAGAACAGCGTGGCGTCACCGACGGTGGTCATCCCCTCGATGTCGGTCTGGCCCAGGCCGTACGCAGGGTCGACCTCGCCGGTCCAGGCGTTCGTCAGGCCGATCGCCTCGCCGAGTTCACCGACCAGCGATCCCTGGCCGAACGGCCGGATGGCGACGTTGCCGCCCTGGACCCAGCCGTCGAAGTAGACGAACTCGGTGCTCGTGAGATCAGCACCGGTGATCTGCTGCTTCGCCTCGTCGAGGCTGGCCTGGAACTCGTCGGCGACGAGGTCGGCCCGCTCGGAGCGGCCGAGGGTCTCGGCGATCATCGCGAAGGTGTCCAGCATGTTCTGGACCGGGTCGGCGGCATCCGCCCCCCGGGTGGCCAGCACCGGGACGTCGTACTCGGCGAGCTGCGCGATGACCGGGTCGTCCTCGGCGGTGGCCTCGACGATCACCAGGTCCGGATCGGCGGCGAACAGCGCGTCGAGGTTGGGCTCGCCGCGCAGGCCGACGTCGGCGACTCCGTCCGGTAGCTCCTCGGCGGTGTCCCAGGTGCGGTAGCCGTCCGGGTCGGCCACCGCCACCGGGGTGAGGCACAGGGTGAGGACGTCCTCGATCTGCTGCCACTCCAGCACGGCCACCCGCTGCGCCGGCTCGTCCAACGTCACGGTGCGCCCGAGCGCGTCGGTGACCTCCACCGGTCCGGTAGAGGTCACGGTGGTGTCGTCGGCGCATTCACCGGAGGCGTTGGCCGTGGGCGTGGCGTCTGCGGTCTGCGGATCGCTGGTGCCGCAGGCGGCCAGCGCCGACGGGATCAACAGGACGGCGGCCAGGGCAGCCGTCATCGATCGGGTTCTCATCAGATTCCTCACTCGTTGGTTGACCGGGCGCTCAGTGGCGCCGGTGGTGTCGCCCTCGGGGCTCGACCCGCACCAGACCGGTGGTCGGGTCCACGGTGGTGTCGATCGGCAACCCGTAGACCTCGGAGAGGTGTTCCGTGGTCAGTACCTCGGCCGCCGGGCCGGCGGCCCGCACCCGGCCCTGGCTCAGCAGCACGATCTGGTCGGCCACGCCGGCGGCCTGGTTCAGGTCGTGCAGGACGACGCCGAGCGCCGTCTGGTGCCGGTCCGCGAGGTCACGGACCAGGTCGAGGATCTCGACCTGGTAGCGCAGGTCGAGATGGTTGGTCGGCTCGTCGAGCAGCAGCACGCCGGTGTCCTGGGCGAGGCAGGCGGCCAGCCACACCCGTTGCAGCTCACCGCCGGAGAGCTGGTCGACCGCGCGATGGGCCATCGGCGTGGTCCCGGTCAGCTCCATGGCGTGGTCGACCATCGCCTGGTCGGTGTCGGTGAGCGGGCTGAACCGGCGCCGGTGCGGGTGGCGCCCGAAGGCGACGACGTCGCGGACCCGCAGGCCAGACGGGTGCGGTCGGGACTGGGACAGCAGGGTCACCCGGCGGGCGAAGTCGCGGGCGGACAGCGGTGCCGCGTCCTCCAGGTCGCCGTTTTCGCGGCCGAGCAGGATCCGGCCGGACGATGCCCGGTGCAGTCGGGCGAGCGAGCGCAGCACGGTGGACTTGCCACTGCCGTTGGGGCCGATCAGGGCGGTTACCACGCCGGGGTGGATGGCGACGGACACGCCGTGGACGACCGTGGTGCGCTGGTATCCGAGCACCAGGTCGTCGCCGTGCAACGTCGTCGCGATCATGTTAGGTGAGGCTACCCTAAACGTTGATCGAGGGAAAGTCGCCGGTCACCGGCCGCTCGGCGTACCGGCGGCGACGCCGGATCCCCGGCCCGCCGGACGCCGCTCGGGCATCTCGCGGACCGGGGATCCGGCACCGGTCAGGGCAGCGTGTTCAGCACCAGCGTGCCAATCTCGGAACCCAGCTCCTCGGCCCGGTTCTCGCCGGCGACCCCGTCGGCCCGGTTCATCAGCACCGCCACGACGATCCCGTCGTCCGGGTACATCTGCAGGTACGCGGTGGACCCGTCGGCGCCGCCGTTCTTGCCGATCCGTCGGTGTCCGTCCTCGGTGCTGATCGACCACCCGTACGCGTAGCTCCACCCGGTGTCGACCCACATGGCGTCGAGCGAGTTCGGGCCGACGATCTCGCCGTCGATCAGCTTGTCGCCGAACCGGGCCAGGTCGGCGATTGAGGACTCCATCCCGCCGCCGAGGACCTTCCAGCTCACCTCGTCGCCGCCGTACTCGTCGTTGGCGCCGTCGTAGAAGGTGCTGCGCCGCACCGAGGTGTCCGACAGGTCCTCGGGCCGCAGGGTGCCCAGGCCGAACGCGGCGGTCAACTCCGACTCGGTCAGCTCCGCCACCGGGGTGCCGGTCGCGCCCTCCAACGCCGCGCCCAGGATGGTGTAGCCGTGGGTGCTGTAGTGCCCGTCACCGATCGAGCAGACCAGGTCGGAGTCCCAGAACTCGGCCGCGGCCGCGGTGGAGTTGGCGTACCAGGTGGTGCTGAGATCGGTGTCCTCGGCCTGCCACTGCGCGACGTCGGCCGGGTCGGCGCCGTCGGCGGCCTCCGTGCCCGCGTAGTGCCGCACACAGGCCCGGTTGCTGGCCACCTGCTCGACCGTGTACGCGTGGTGGGCGGGCAGCCCGGCGACGTGGTCTCGGACGTCGTCGGCCGGGTCGATCTGCCCGTCCTCGACCGCCCGCATGGTGAGCACCCCGCCGATCCCCTTGGACACCGACGCGATCCGTAGCACGTGCCCGGAGTCCAGCCACACGTCGTCGTTGACGTTGGCGTGCCCGAACCCGCGCAGGTAGCGGAACTCACCGTCCTGCATCACCGCCACGGCGATGCCCGGCATGTTGAGACTGTTCGCCTCGCCCTGGACCAGGTTGTCCACCGACCGGCGCAGCTTCCAGCCCGGCCGGTCGGAGTTCTGCCGCCAGACCCCGGCGTACCGGGTGCCCTTGCGGTCTCGTACCGCTCGAAGTTGATCACCCGGTATCCCTCGTCGGCGTACCGGTGCCACCAGTTGACGTACTCCTGTCGGGTCAGATCGCTGCGTACCCACCAGCGGCGGTGGTTGGTGTTCTCCACCCAGATGCCGGCGTACCGCTGGCCGACGGTGGTGAGCGCCGAGTCGACCACCAGCGACCGGTAGACGATCTGGTAGGCGTCGACCGCGTCCTGGTACTCGGTGCGGGTGATGCCGCCGAGTAGCCGCCAGTCCAGGTTCTCGGCGTTGTCCACCCAGACGAGCGCGTACCTGGTGCCGGCACCCGTCGGATAGATGTCGACGTCGACCGGCATCCGGGTGCGTCGCTGCTCCGTGTAGTACGCGGTGAACTCGGCGGCGGTCAGGTTGTACTTCATCGACCAGCCGTAGCCCTCCACGTTGCGCACCCAGGCGGCGGCGTAGTAGCGGTCACCGCTCTCGACGTAGGTCTCGAAGTCGACCAGCCGCATCCCGTCGTCCGCCGCCTTGACGAACTCGGTGTCGAACTCGGCCTTGGTCAGCCTGGTGCGTACCAGCCAGCCCCGCCCGTCGAGGTTGCGTTGGAAGGCGGCGCCGATGCGCCGTCCGTCGTCGGCCACGTCCACGTCTAGGCCGACGACCAGGTAGCCGGCGGCGGCGTACTCGTCGAACCGCACCTGGAAGTCGGCCGGGGTCATGTCCCGTACCGACGCCCAGCCCACCTCGTCGGGGTCGAAGACGGCCGAGGGCGGGCCCGGGTGGGCCGCCGCCGGGGTCGTCGCCGTACCGGCGAGCGAGGCCGCCGTCGCCACGACCGCCAGAGCGGCGAGTACGCGGCTTCGCGCGCCGCGTACGGATTCGGATCTCATGGTCCGCTGCTCCTCTCGATATGCCCGACGGTTGTCGGACAACAACTGGGAGTGCGGCGGTCCGCTCCGACCAACAGGTTCTGCTGTCAGGTGGACGACAGTACGAACGGGCCAGGGTGCCACGGTTCGGGTTCGGCCGGGCCGTCACCGTTGCCCCGATGGTCCGCTATGGTATGCGGAGATTGCCCGTTTTTGGGCTGGTAGTAGGTGTGCGCCCCGAGTCGGCAATGAATGGAGTCGGTCATGACCCGAGTGATGACGGTCGTCGGCACCCGGCCGGAGATCATCCGGCTGTCCCGGGTGATGGACCGGCTGGACCGCACCGTCGACCATGTCCTGGTACACACCGGGCAGAACTGGGATCCGGTCCTCTCCGAGGTCTTCTTCACTGAGCTGCGGCTGCGCCCGCCGGACCGGTCGCTGGGCGTGGACACCACCTCGCTCGGTCGGGTGCTCGGCGGCGTCCTGGTCGGCATCGAGGCCACCCTCGACGACTGCCGGCCGGACGCCCTGCTGGTGCTCGGCGACACCAACAGCGCCATCGCCGCCCTGATGGCCCGCCGGATGCGGGTGCCGGTCTACCACATGGAGGCCGGCAACCGGTGCTTCGACCTGAACGTGCCGGAGGAGACCAACCGCCGCCTGGTTGACCACGTTTCCGACTTCAATCTCGTCTACAGCGAGCACGCCCGACGAAACCTGATCGCCGAAGGCCTCCATCCGCGCCGCATCCTGCACACCGGCTCACCGATGCGGGAGGTGCTGGAGCACTATCGGGCGGACATCGCCCGGTCCACCGTGCTCGACCAGCTGGGGCTGACCGCCGGCGGGTACTTCATGGTCAGCGCCCACCGTGAGGAGAACGTCGACCGGCCGGACCGGCTGCACCAGCTGCTCGACTGTCTGCGGGCGGTACGCGACGAGTGGGCGCTACCGGTGCTGGTCTCCACCCATCCGCGTACCCGCAAACGGCTGGAGGCCCTGGCCACCGACCCGACCAGCCTCGACCGGATCACCTTCCACGAGCCGTTCGGGCTGTTCGACTACGTACGCCTGCAGGGCGCCGCCCGCTGCACGTTGTCCGACAGCGGCACGATCAGCGAGGAAGCGGCGATCCTGGGCTTTCCCGCAGTGACGTTGCGGGAGTCGATCGAACGGCCGGAGGCGTTGGACGCCGGCGGCATCATCATGACCGGGCTGGACCCGGCCGGCGTGGTGGAAGCCGTCCGGGCGACCGTCGAGCAGGTCGCCTCGGCCGGGGTGCCGTGCCCGGCGGACTACCAGGTGCCCGACACCTCACGGCGGGTCGTTGACTTCATCCTGTCCACCGTGCGGCGCCACCACGAGTGGGCCGGGCTGCGTCGCTGAGCGCGGCAGCCGTACGAATCGAAGGCTGAGCCGACAGTGCGTGAAACAAGGACCCGGGTCCGACCCGCCGCTGGCGGGGTGGCGCCCCGGCAGACCGCCGCCGACGCGGCGACCAGGACCTTCCGCATCCTCGCCACCGCTGCGGTGTTTGAGCCGGGATTCCGTGGCGGCGGCCCGATCCGGTCGCTGCGCTTCATCCTGGACACCCTGCCTGACGACCTCGACGTCACCCTGGTCACCCGCGACCGGGACCTGCACGCGAGCGACCGGTACCCGGGGCTGTCCGGCGAACTGGTCCACCGCGACTCCCGCTCCGCGGTGTTCTATCTCGACCCGGTGCGTCCCTGGCAGTGGCTGCGGCTGCTGCGGCAGATCCGGTCCCGGCCGGTCAATCTGCTGTACGTCAACAGCCTGTGGTCGATGTTCTCGGTGGTCCCGATTCTGGCGGTGGCCCTGCGACTGCTACGGGTACCGGCGATCATGGTGGCTCCGCGCGGCGAACTGGCCCCGGCCGCGCTGGCCATCAAGGGCGGCAAGAAGCGGCTCTTCCTGGCGGTGTGGGCACCGGTGCTGCGTCGCCTCGGCGTGCGGTGGCAGGCGTGCAGCCAGCTGGAGGCGGATCAGATCGCTGCGGTGCTGCCCTGGGCCCGGGTGATGGTCAACGGCAACGAGTGCCCGATCCCGGACCGTCCGCCGCCACCGGTCGTGGCGCACGACGGTCCGTCGCGGCTGGTCTTCATCGGCCGGATATCACCGATGAAGAACCTGGTCACGGCGCTGGCAGCGGTGGCCCAGGCGACCCGGCCGGTCGATTTCGACATCTTCGGGCCCGAGGAGGACGAGCCGTACTGGGCGCGCTGCGGCCAGCTCATCGCAACGATGCCCGACCATGTCCGGGTGCGGTACCACGGCGAGCTGCCGGCCGACGAGGTGCTGTCAACCTTCGCCCGGTACGACGCATTCCTGTTCCCGACGCTGGGCGAGAACTTCGGACACGTCATCCTGGAGAGCCTGGCGGCCGGCTGCCCGGTCGTCTGTTCCGACCGGACCCCGTTCAGCGAGTTGATCTCCAGCGCCGGCGGGGCGGTGGTCCGGCCGATGACGGTGTCGGCACTTGCCGAGGTGGTGCACGAGCTGGCTGGCCGGCCGGCGGGTGAGCGGGCCGAGGCGAAGGAGACGGCGGGGCGGCGGTACCGGCTATGGCGGCGGCAGGTGCGCGAACTCAACGTCCTCGACCACGCCCGCCACTTCTGCCGGTGACCCGACGTCACCGGCGCCGGCCCGGATCGTTGCACCGAGTGTGACCAGTCGTCTTCGTACCATCGTCCGGCGGGTGCGGGACCATCTGGCGGCCAGCCGTGACCCTGAGGCATTTGCCAGATCTCTGGGGGTCAACCTCACCGGCCGGGTGCGGTTCTACGGCGTGAACCGGGCGATGTTCGGCTCGGAACCGTGGCTGATCACGATCGGCGACAACGTCTACATCACCTCCGGGGTGCAGTTCGTCACCCACGACGGGGGAACCCTGATCCTCCGCAAGGAGCATCCCGACCTGGACTGGACGGCTCCGATCGTCATCGGTGACGACGTCTACATCGGGATGCGGGCGATGATCCTGGCCGGGGTGACCATCGGCAACCGGTGCGTCATCGGCGCGGGTTCGGTCGTCACCCGCGACATACCGGACAACATGGTGGCTGCGGGGGTGCCGGCCCGACCGCTGCGCACGACCGACGACTATCTGCGCCGGCTGCAGGCCAAGTCGCTGGGCATCGGGCACCTTCCAGTCGCCGCCAAGCATGCGGAGATAAAGCGGATCTACGGCGTACCGGCGCGGTGATCAGGCCCGGCGGTAGGCGATCCGCGGTGGCGGAAACTGGTGCACACCGGCGACCGTGACCGGCCCGAGCGGGCCGGCCACGCCGGACATCTGGTAGCCGAACCGGTCACCGGTCATCGCCGCCGGGCCGGAGCCGATGTTCAACGTCGTGGCACCGCCGACCTGACTGGTCCGCAGGGTGGGCGGGGTGGTGGCGGAGCCCTGCCACACGACGGCGTACCAGTGCCAGCCGGCGGGCAGCGTCACCGGCGTGGTCAGCACGTACTCCCGGATACCGGCGGTGGCCGCGCTGAGCGCGCCGAAGTCGGCGATCGGTCCCTGCGACGCCGGTCGACCGGTCGTCGGGTCGTGGGCGTACACGCCATGGCGCAACCAGCCGCTACCGGTCGCCGTGACCTCCACACACACCCGGTCGACCCGGGTGGCCTCGGCCAGGTACATCGGGTGCAGCAGCAGCCGCTGGAACGCGTCGGTGCAGGTGGTGGTCCCGGTTGAACCGGCCAACGGCAGGAAGTAGCTGCCGACCCCAGAGGTGGCTCCGGCCAGCGGCTGCGGGCTGGCCTGGTCGGGATCCGCCCGCCACATGCCGTACCCGGGGGAGACCGGCACCTGGTAGGCGATGCCGTCGGCAGTGACCCGCTCCGCGACGGCGAGGTTCGTCGGTCCGACCGGGACCAGCCGGCGGTGGAACAGTTCCGGCGCGGGTATCCGGGCGGCGGTGACCGTACCCACCCGCTCGATGATCACGAAGTCGCTGCTGCCGTCCGAGACGACCAGCTCGGTCGCGGCCGCCGGCGGTGCCAGATAGCGGCGGTACGCGGTACCGGTGACCGTCTGTCCCGGCCAGAGCTCGCGACCCCACACCAGCTGCGGGTAGTTCTTCTTCAGGCCGGACGAGACGAACCAGTTTTTCGCTGTGGTGTGCCGCACCCTGGTCGCCGGCTCTCCGTCGTCGACCGGCAGCAGACCGGCGGCGATTCCCCACAGCTGGACCCCGCCGCCGCTGACCGCCCACTGGGTCATGCCGGCCGCCGGCATCGCCGGATCCCGCAGACTCGCCGGGGTGATGTCGGTGATCGCCGTGATCGTGTCGATCCGCGCCCAGGTCGACCAGTTGAGCGTCCCGGCCGCCTCGACGTTCGGCATGAACTGCAGGCGGCTGCCGCCCGCCGGTACGGTCAGCGCCGAGCACTGGGTGACCCCGGTGCTCAGGGTGAACCGGTCCATGGCGGTCACCCGCTGGGTGACCAGCAGGCCTCCCGGCGACCAGCGGTAGTCGTTGTCGATGCGACACATCGGCGGGATCCGGGTCATGATGGTGGCGAGCGGTGTGCCGATGTTGGCTTGGGCGGTGTCGATCATCCCCCGGTACGAGGGGATCACGTAGGACTCCCGGATCCGTAGCTGTTCACCGGTGGACCGGCCGTCGGGCACCGGCCGGCCGTCGAGGTCGACGACCACGGTGTGCGAGTGGGTGGCCGGGCGGATCTGGACGTCCGGGGTCAACCAGGTGATCGGTACCGAGGTCCGGTTCGTCGCCCCGGCGACGTGGGTGAGTGCCGCCGCCGGCCGCACCCGCACGCCCTGGGCGACCCCGTTGACGATCGTGTACGGGTTGCCGAACAGCAGGCTGTTGCCGTTCGGCACGGCGAGCAGGGTGAAGGTCCGGATTCCGTCGGTCCACCGGGAGCCCACATCGGCGGTGGTCTTGCCGTGGTCGGTGAGCGCGACCTGGGTGCCGACGTTGTAGCCGTGGTTGCCGCCGATGTACGACCAGCCGGTGTGGATCGGGCAGTTGTCGTCCGAGGTGTCGTGGATCCGGGTGCCCACCGCCGACATCACCGGCCAGACCTGGGCGTCGGTGGCGGTCGACGGCACGAGGGTGACCTGGGGCAGGCCCGCGTGCCACATGCCGACCATGGACTCGGCGTAGGCCAGGTTGACCGGCATCACCAGGTCCCGGGTGCCGTCGAACCTCGACCTGATCGACATCAGGGCGTTCGACCGGTGGACCGTCAGTCCAGGCATTTCGGCACCTCCATGGCGAGCCGCGCGACCTGCTGCCACTGTGCGCCTTTTCGCTGGCCAGGGCGGTTCTCCGGTCGGTGACGTGACAGCGCTGTCGGCCGTTTGGCGGGTGCCTGCCGCACGATCGGCGGCACTCACGGATGATACGGCTGACCGGAAATGATATCTCCGAATAAAAGACGTTATAGACCCGTTACTCAGCCCTGAGTCGGCGCGATGTACAAGTGACCGGGCGGCACTGCGAGGAGTTGTCCATGCGCATTCTGATCACTGGCGGTGCCGGCTTCATCGGCTCCAACCTGGCCCGCGCCGCACTGGTCGAGCCGGCGGTCAAGGAGGTCACCGTCCTGGACGACCTGTCGGTCGGGCTGCGCGACAACCTCACCGGGCTGGACGTCGAGGTCGTCGAGGGGTCGATCCTGGATCCGGCCGCACTGGACGCCGCGATGGCCGGCCGGGAGGCCGTGGTCCACCTGGCCGCCCTGCCCAGCGTGCCCCGGTCGCTACGCGACCCGGTGGCCTCCCACCACGCGAACGCGACCGGGACCCTGCTGGTGCTGGAGGCGGCCCGCCGGCACGACGTGGCCCACCTGCTGGTCGCCTCCTCCTCGTCGGTGTACGGCATCAACCCGGCGCTGCCGAAGACCGAGCTGACCTGGACCCGGCCGATGAGCCCGTACGCGGCGAGCAAGCTCGCCACCGAGGCGTACGCCCTGGCCCACCAGGCGTCGTTCGGGCTGCCCACGCTGGCGCTGCGGTTCTTCAACGTCTACGGCCCCGGGCAACGGCACGACCACGCCTACGCGGCGGTCATCCCCCGGTTCGTCCACGCCGCGCTGCGGGGCGAGCCAGCCCTGGTGCACGGCGACGGCACCCAGTCCCGGGACTTCACCTACGTCGGCACGGTGTGCGCGGTCATCCTGGACGCACTGCGGCGCCGGGTGTGCCACCCGCACCCGGTCAACCTTGCCTTCGGCGCGCGGGCCAGCCTGCTGGAGGTCCTCGACGACCTCGCCGGACTGCTCGGCCGGCGCATCGACCGCGAGCACGCGCCGCCGCGCCCCGGCGACGTCGCGCACTCCCTCGCCGACACCGCCACGTTGCGGGCGCTCTTCCCCGGCGTCAGCCCGGTCGACCGTCGGGACGGTCTACGGGCGACCGTCGAGTGGATGGCCCGTCGGCTGGCCGTCGAGCCCGTCGCGACCCGGTGACCGGGGCCGCCGACCGGACCGGACCGGACGGCCGTGACCGGGATCGTGACCGTGCCGTGCGGTCCGGCATCGCCGCGGCAATGGCGGCGAAGGCGACCGGTATGGCGGCCCCGCTGGTCATCACCCCGGCCTGCTTCCAGTACCTCGGCGACCAGCGGTACGGGCTGTGGATGGCGGTCACCGCGCTCACCGGGATGGCCTGGTTCGCTGACCTGGGCCTGGGCAACGGGCTGCTCACCCGGCTCAGCCGGCTGGGTACCGACGTAGGGCAGCAAGCCAGGGAGATTTCCAGCGCGTTCGCCACTGTCGGCACGGTCGCCATCGCCCTGCTCGGCGGCTTGTTCGTGGTCAATCCGCTGGTGCCCTGGGACCGGCTCCTCGGGGTGACCGATCCGGGCATCGCCGCCGAGACGTCGACGGTGGTCCTGCTGTCGTTCGGGGCGTTCGCCGGCAACATCCCGCTGTCGCTGATCCAACGGATCCAGTATGCCGACGGTCAGGTCGTGCAGAGCAGCGTCTGGCAGTCGGCGGGCTCGCTGGCCGCCATGGTGGCTGTGCTGTGCGCCATCGGCGGTAGATGGGATCCGCTGGCGGTGATCGCCTGCGCGGTGCTGGCGGTGCCCGCCGTCAACCTGGTCAACACCGTGGTCTACTTCGGCGTCCAACAGCCGGCCAAGCGCCCCGGCCCCAGGCTGGTCGACCGGGCGACCGCAGCCGGCCTGCTCCGGCTCGGCCTGCGGTTCTTCGCGCTCACCACGATGTCGTCGATCGCGATCAACATCGACAGCCCGCTGGTGGCGAACATCCTCGGACTCCCCGTGGCCGCGCACTACGCCGTCGCGGTGAAGCTCTTCGGCGTGCTCTCGATCTTCGTCGGCCTGGTCGGCATGACCGTCTGGCCGGTGAACGGTGCGGCGTTGGCCCGTGGTGAGGTGGCCTGGGTACGCCGGCACACCCGACGGATGGTGTTGCTCTACGCAGCGGTGGTCGGGACGGCGGGTGCGGCCCTGGTCGGCTGGGGGCACCCGTTGATCGAGTTGTGGGTAGGCGGCATCGACCGGGCTGCGGTTCCGGTGCCGGTCCTCGCCGGACTTGCCTGCTGGTCCTTCCTTGTCGCGGTCAGCTCGCCGCTGATCCTGGTGCAGAACAGCGCCGGTCTGCTCCGGCCGCAGGCGGTCGGCTGGGCCGCGTTCCTGGTCCTGGCGACCGGCCTGAAGATCTGGGGGCTGCATCAGCTCGGTCTGGTGGCCGTGCCGCTGGCGGCCTGCATGGCGTACCTGCTCACCATCTGGCCCGCTGCGGTGATCGGCTACCGGCGGGCAGTGGACCGGGCCGGCCGACGCGCCGGCCCGTCGCCTGCAGCGCCCGACCTTGCAGCGCCCGACCCGCGCACTGGCGGTGGCACGGCGCTCCGGCCGACAGCCGACGAAAGGGGGACCGGTGTCCGAGTTGGTGGTTGACCAGGGCGACGTCCGTGACCATCCGGACCCGCCCGGCAATAGGGCGGCGGCCCCGCCGATGGCCGCCCCACCGCCGGGCGTGGCCCGCCGCCGCGTCCTGCGGGTGGTGGGCGAACTGAACTTCGGCGGCACCGAAACGCGTACCGCGGAACTACTGCCACGGCTCGTCCGTGGCGGAACCGAGATGCACCTGGTCACGCTCAGCCACCGCGTCGGGCCGGGGCCGTTGGCCGGGACGGTCGAGCGGTACGGCGGCTCGGTGACCGCCGTACCGCTCGGTACGTGGTTCCCGGTCCGGTTCCACCGTCTGCTACGCCAGCTACGGCCCGACGTGGTGCACGCCGACTGCGCCAACTTCTCCGGCGTGCTGCTCGCCCTCGCTGCGGTCGCCGGGGTGCCCGGACGGGTCGCGCACTTTCGAGGGGACGACAACGCGCCGAGGAGCCTGCGCCGCCGGATCCTCCGGTGGCTCGGTGGGCGGCTGCTGCGGATCTTCGCCACCGACGTCCTGGGCGTGTCGCCCGGCTCGCTCACCTTCGGCTTCCATCGGGCCTGGCCGGACGATCCACGCTGCCAGGTGGTGCTCAACGGGCTCGACCTGGACCGCCTGCGTCAACCGTCGATCGACGACCTGCGCGCGATGATCGGAGCGGGCATCGCCGATGTCGTCTGCGTCAGCGTGGGACGGGCCTCGGCGGAGAAGCGCCGCTGGCTGCTGCCGCCGATCCTGGCCGCGTTGCGTGACCGGGGGGTCTCCGCGCACGCCGTACTCGTCGGGCCGGGTGATCCTGCCGACGACGCCCGGGTGCGGGCCGCGGCGGACGCCGCCGGGGTGACCGACCGGGTGCATCTGCTCGGGCCTCGGGACGACGTGGGCGGCCTGCTGACACAGGCCGACCTGGTCATCCATCCGTCCAGCCTGGAAGGGTTGCCCGGCGGGGTGCTGGAGCCGGTCGCGCTGGGTATCGGCACGGTGGCCTGTGACCTGCCCGGCGTGCGGTTCATCGACGAGCGGCTACCCGGCGTCGTGATCGTCGATCCCGGGGCGTCGGCGGCGGACTGGGCGGAGGCGGCACTCGTCGCGGTCGCGTACACCGCCGCGACCACCCCTGCGGCCGCTGGCGAGCGCTTCGCCCACAGCGCGTTCGCGATCGACGCTGCGGCTGAAACCCACCTGGCGATCTACCGACGGCGTCCGGCCCGCGTCCGGCCCTGCACGGAAGGAGTCCGATGACCGAGCAGACCACGACGGTCGAGCACGGACCACGACCCGGTGACCGGCCGGCAGGTCGGCGACGTCGGCCACGACCGCTGCTGATCGGCGCGTACGCGTTCCCGTACGGCGACGCCACCTCGAACCGGCTGCTGCAACTCGCTCGCTGCGCCGCCGGCGCCGCCGGGCCGACACTGGTGGTCAACGACTGGCCTTGCGAACTGCCGTTCCCGCCGGACGGGCCGCGGGCCAGCGGCGTCGAACTGATCACCTTGTGGACCAGGGGAGCCAACCACGTCAGCCGGATGTGGGCCCGGCTGGCCCGTCCGGTCCGCGTGCTGCGGGCGTTGCGCCGCCGTGGCGTCGGCCGCGGCGACGTCTCCGTGGTCCTGCTGCCGATGGCCATGATGACGCTCGGCAACTGGGCGGTGCTGCGTCTCGGGCTGCGCTGCCCGATCGTGGTCGACGCCAGCGAACGCCACGACCGGCGACAGTTTCGGCGCGGCTGGTCTGATCCCTACTTCGTGCGCCACCGGTGGTCGACGTTCCTGGCAGCCAGGCTCGTCGACCGGTTCACCGCGGTCTCCACCACCTTGGCCCGGCACTTCGAGCGGCGGGGCGGGGCCGTGCTGGTGGTGCCACCGCAGGTGGACTGCGACGAGTTCGCGCCACCACGGCCGCCGTCGCTCGACGCCGGCCTGCGTCTGCTGTACGCGGGTACGCCGGGCCGCAAGGACATGCTCCACGTGATCGTCGCGGGGATCGGCCGACTGGCACCGCAGGACCAGCGGCGGGTCCGGCTGACCATTGCCGGGATCACCCGCGACGACGCGGCGAACCTGTCCGACCTGGACCCGGCGGTGCTTGATGCGGTCCACGCCGAGGTGGTGTTCCTCGGCCGGGTACCCCGGGCGACAGTGTTGAACCTGCTGGCCGAGTCGCACTTCGCCATGCTGGTGCGGCCCACCGGCGGCTACGCGGCGAACGGCTTCCCGTCCAAGGTGCCGGAGAGTCTCGCTGCGGGGTGCCCGGTGTTGCTCAACCACACCAGTGACCTGGCCGACTACGTGCGTGACGGCGCCGAAGGGCTGGTGCTCGACGGCAACGGTCCGGACGACGTCCGGCTGGCGGTGCAGCGCGCGTTGCGGCTGCGTGACGAGCAGTGGGCGGCGATGAGCCAGGCGGCGCGGTCGCGGGCCCGCAGTTCGTTCGACCACCGGGCCTGGTCGGAGCGGGTCAGTGAGTTCGTCGTCCCGATCGAGGGCCGGGACTGACCACTACCGCAGGACCGGGGTCCGCCCCCGGTGGGGAGACCTGTCCGGTTCAGCCGACGGTGCTGGCCACCGCGACGGGCCAGGCCGGTGCCACGGCGGTGGGGCGTCCGCCGCCGCCCGGTGGTTTCCGGCCCGTCGCCGGGCTGGCAGGTGCAGCAGGACGGCGACCACGGCGAGCCAGAACACGTACGGGTACGTCTGACCGGTACCGAACATCGCCGATTCGGTGACCTGGATCAGCAGGCCGGTGACGATGAGCCAGACCAGACCCGAGTTCGCCCGGTTCACCGGAGCCCGAACGGCGGCCCACCCGGCGGCGAGCACGGTGAGCAGTAGCGGCACTGCGGCCACCAGCCCGAGCTCCAGCATCATCTGCAGGTAGCTGTTGTGCACCAGCCCGACGTTGAAGCCGCGCAGTTCGTCGTAGCTGGCCAGCTCGTAGAGATGGTTGCGCGACGCGTACCCGTAGCCGAGCGCCGGATGGTTCTCCCACCACAGGTCGACCGTCATGTGCCACAGCCGAATCCGGCCGTTGGACAGGTCACTCTGAGTGAACCGGCCGACGAACTGTTGCATCCAGGACGCGGCGAAGACGGACGGCAACAGACCGGACAGGTACCCGGCCAGCAGGGCTGCGGTCGCGCCGACGGCGACCCGGGTCAGGGTACCGATTCCATGTCGTAGCACCACCCAGAGCGCGCCGACGAGTACGGCGACCAGTCCGGTGCGGGACTGGGACAATACGAGTGCGCCGGCCGCCGGCACGATGCCGAGCAGTTCGGCACGTCGCCCGCTCTCCCGGTAGACCGCCCAGCCGAGCGGCACGGTCAACGCGCAGACCATGCCGAGCATGTTGGGATTGCTGAACAGTCCCTGGAACCGGGAACTGCCGGACAACGCGGTCGCCAGCGTGCCGTTGGTCGTTCCGTAGCCGATGCTGATCATGACGGACACGGCCAGTACCAGGTAGACCATCCGCAGGTCGGCCATCATGACCGTCCGGTCCGGCCACCGCCGCTGAGCCAGCAGGTGGACCAGCCCGGCCAGCAGCAGCAGGGCCAGGCCACGCTGGAAGGAATCAAACGGAGCGATCGACCAGACCGCGCTGAGCGTGGCGAGACCGGCAAGTACCCACAGCGACCCGATGAGGACACCGGTCCACGGCTTCGTCGGCCCGGCAGCGGCGGATCGGCGGAGGCACAGCGTCCAGACGACCAGGCCGCCGACGGCCACGTACCGTGGATAGAAGCTGGCGTCGACCAACGCCTCTACATCGGACGACGCGCCGACCAGCAGCGCCAACGTCAGGGTCAGCAGCCATCGCCAGCCATCCATCTGGAATGCGCAGATGAGCATGACGAGCAGCGCAACGGCGGCCGAGGCGACCAGCGGATTCCGTACCGCGAGGATGGTCGTGACCCCCAGCAGGACTGCCGCGCCGACCAGCACGGTCAGTCGACTCATTCGGTCTACCACGTGTCGTCCTTCGGCTTGCGGTCGGCCGGGTCACCCCTAGCGGTCTGGCTGTCGGTCCGGCGCGTCAGACCACGAGGCGCTGCCGGTCCGCCTCGGGCAGGGCATCTGTCCAGCGGGCGCGGGCGGCGTGCATCGACCGGACCATGTCCGGCCAGGAGGGCGGACGGTAGCCGGTGGCGTCGGCCAGCCGGTCGGCGCGCATCGACCGGTCACAGACGAACCCGTCGTCTGGCACGATGTCGCCCGGCCACCGGTACACCTCGGCGATCAACCGGAGCAGGTCGTACTTCGAGATCGGCTCGGCGGCCAGGTGGTACAGCCCGGCGAGATCGGTCCGGGGCAGCACCACGGTCCGTAGCAGCCGGGCGAACTCGACGGTCGTCACGCCGGTGTAGATCGCCCCGGTCCAGCCTCGGACGCCACCGGGACGCGACAAGAACCAGTCCACCAACGACCGGTTGTCGGTCAGCTCGTGACCAATGATCGAGGTACGCAGCGTGAGCGCTCCCTCTCCGGCGACCTCGCCCAGCAGCTTCGACCGTCCGTAGAGGTCCGGTGGGTCGGGTAGGTCGTCCTCGACGTAGCCGCCCCGGCATCCGGAAAAGACACAGTCGGTGCTGATGTGGATCAGTCGGCTGCCGAATTGGCCGCACGTCCGCGCCAACAGATGCGGGAAGAGAGCGTTGAGGGTGACGGTGTGGGTGACGTCCCGTACGTCAGGGCGTTGCTTGATCACCCCGACACAGTTCACGACCACGTCCGGCCGGAGTTCGTCGACGATCCGGTGGACCTGGTCGATCCGGGTGGCGTCGATGTCGCCGGTGATCCGGTCGACCAGTGGCACCGGGAAGTGGCGGGCGCGGTCGGCCAGGTTGCGGGCGGTGCCGTGGGCGTCGAGCTCCGGATCGGCGCTGAGCTCCCGCAACAGGGCGTGGCCGAGCATTCCGGTGGCGCCAACGATGAGGACCCGCCGTCGAGCGGGGACCGGCCCGTCGGTCCGCCGCCGTGGCACCCGCTCCAGGCGCCCGCCATCGCCGGCATGGGCGCTCATGCCGCGCCGACCGGAGTAGCGGCGGCATCGAGGTGCGCCCGCACCTCCGGCAGGGTGAGCAGCAGCGACTCGACCTCCGGCACGGTCAGCCGTCGGGCGTTGTGCGAATTGAAGTCGGTGAGCCCGCCGCTGGCGATGTCGCCCTCGTCGACGTAGAGGGCGTAGTTGAGATCGCGGCTGTCCACCGGGACCCGGAGGAACTCACCCAGGTCCTCGGCGTGGGACAGCTCCTCGCGGCTGGCCAACGTCTCGTACATCTTTTCGCCGTGCCGGATGCCGAGCACGTCGAACTTGGCAGGTACGCCGAACAGGTTGCACAATGCGGTGGCCAGGTCGCCGATGGTGCAGGCGTCGGCCTTGCGGATGTAGACATCGCCCTGCCGGCCGCTGCGGAACGCGTGTTCCACCAGGTCGACCGACTGGGCCAGGGACATCAGGAACCGGGTCATCGACGGCTCGGTGACGGTCGGCAGGCCACCGTGGCGGATCTGGTCGATGAACAGCGGGATGACCGAGCCGCGCGAGTACATGACGTTGCCGTACCGCACACAGCAGACTCGGGTCCGGGCCGTCAGGTTGTCCCGGGCGTGTGCCTGTGCCACCTTCTCCATCAGCGCCTTGGTCATGCCCATCGCGTTGACCGGATAGATGGCCTTGTCGGTGCTGAGCAGCACCAGTGCCTCGACCCCGACCCGTTCGCACGCGTCCACCAGGTGCGCGCTGCCAAGGACGTTGGTCCGGACCGCTTCGAGTGGGAAGAACTCACACGACGGCACCTGCTTGAGCGCGGCGGCGTGGAAGACGAACTCCATGCCCCGTACGGCTTTGAGTACACTGTCGTAGTCTCGGATGTCACCCACGTAGTAGCGGACGCGTTCGTCGGCGAGTCGGTGCCGCATGGCGTCCTGTTTGGATTCGTCGCGGCTGAAGACCCGGACCTCCTCGGCGCCGGCGTCCAGCAACCGGGTAACCATCGTCTGACCGAAGGACCCGGTGCCACCGGTGACCAGGAAGCGTCGGTCCGATAGCGAGGAAACCACATCTGCCCCCGTCTTGCTTCTCCCGTCGGGCCACCCTGAGGGACGGTGGAGGTCGTCGCACGTGACGATATAGCTACATAACTGGCGTAGAGGTCATTTCCGGCAAGGTGAGGAAGGCTCGGATGCTCCTGGCGACCCGCGATCGGGGGCCGGGTCATCATTAACTGCAAAAAGAGCAAAACACTCCTCAATGGCTGGTAGTTGTATTGCATGCTGATCGGTCTGCTCACCCAGTGGTTCGATCCCGAGCCGGGGCCGGCCGCGCTGCCCGGTCGGCTCGCTCACGCCCTCGCTCGACGGGGACACGAGGTACGGGTGGTCACCGGCTTTCCGAACTATCCGACCGGCCGGCTCACACCCGGCTACCGGATGGCGCGTCGGGTCGACGAGATGGACGGCGACGTGCGGATCCGTCGGGTGGCGCTCTATCCCAGCCATGACCGGTCCGCCGCACGGCGACTGGTCAACTACGGCTCGTTCGCTGGCTCGGCGCTGATCTCCGGCGCCGACGCGCTGCGCGGACTCGACGCACTCTGGGTCGGCAACTCGCCGATCTCGGTGGCGATGCCGATGTGGTACGCCCGGTACATGCACCGGGTACCGGTCCTGCTGCACGTTCTGGACATCTGGCCGGACAGCGCGGTGGCCAGCGGATTCCTCGGTGGCGGACCGTTGTCACGGAGCCTCGCACGGGGGATGGCCGGTTGGTGCGAAGCGATGTACCGCAGCGCGGATCGGGTGGCCTACGTCTCGCCCGGCGCGGGCGGGCTGCTCGCCGGGCGGGGCGTACCGCCGGAGAAGCTGGTCTACATCCCGATGTGGGCCGACGAGGCGACGCCGGTTCGCCATCGGGATCTGCGCGCCGAGCTCGGGATCCGTCCCGACCAGGTGGTGCTGTCGTACGCCGGGGCGCTCGGTGAGGCACAGGGTCTCGACCCGCTGATCGACGCGTGTGCCCGGGTCGAGGATCCGAGGCTGGTCTGTCTCATCGCCGGGTCGGGCACCACCGAGGACCGGCTGCGTGCCCGGGCGGCGCGGGCAGGTGCCTCCAACGTCCGGTTTCTCGGCCGGCTGCCCCGCGACCGGATGCCCGCACTGATGGCCGCCGGCGACGTGCACTACGTGAGCCTGCGCCCCGGTGGAATGTCGGCGTACACGATGCCGAGCAAGGTGCAGGCGATCCTTGCGGCAGGTCGGGCGCTGCTCGTCGCGGCCGAGGGCGACGCCGCGACGGCCGCCCAGGACAGCGGCGCCGGCTTCGTCGCCCGGTCGGGGGATCCGGACTCGATCCGAACCGCCCTGCGCGAAGCGTGCGACCTGGGCCGCGAGAAGCTCGAGCTGCTCGGGCAGGCTGGTCGGTCCTACTACGACAAGGTGTTCTCGGTCACGGTCGGTGCTGAGCGGGTCGAGCAGACGCTGCGAGCGATGGTGGACGGCTGTCGGACGCGGCCGCGCCGAGGAGCAGCCCGATGACAATCGGCCGGTGCAATGCCCGACCTGCTGCCGGTCGTGGCGGACTTCGTCGGCCGCCATGTGGAGCTGGAGCGGCTGCACGGTCTGCTGGACTGTGTCGAGACTCTCTGCTTCAGCAGGGGGAGATGTGAACCCCGCGCCACCCGTCTACCCCGAGGTTCGCACGTACCTGGTCACCGCCCGGCGGTCGCCGGCCCGGCCTGCCGCATGACGTGGTGCGCAAGGTCAGCTCCCGGCATCGGCGAGCAACGGTTCCAGCACCAGGTCGGGGTCGCGGTTGCGGACGGTGGACAGCCGCCACTTGTCGGGGAACAGGGCGAGTAGTTCCCCGTCACGCACCCGGGTCATCACCTCGACCCCGGGAGCGGCGTTCAACCCGGCCACGCTCGCCGCTTCGGTGCGCCGGGCGAGGGTGTACGGCAGATGGTCGACTGCGGTTGGTACCCCGAACTCGGTCGCCAGTCGGTGGGTGGCGACCTCGAACTGCATCGGCCCGACCGCAGCGAGCACCGGGGACTGCTCGCCCCGGCGGTCCGATCGCAGCACCTGGACCACGCCTTCACCGTCGAGTTGTTCGATGCCGCGGCGGAACCGTTTGAACTTCGACGCGTCGGTGGCCCGGATGGCGACGAAGTGTTCGGGGGCGAACGACGGCAGCGGTGGGAATGTCACCGCCGGCCCAGGCGCGTAGAGGCTGTCGCCGATGCTCAGCGCGGTGGCGTTGACCAGTCCGACCACGTCGCCCGGGTACGCCTCGTCGATGGTGTCCCGGTCGCGGCCGAAGACCTGCTGGGCGTACTTGGTGGCGAACGGACGGCCGGTGCCGGCGTGGGTGACGACCATGCCGCGTTCGAACCGGCCGGAGCAGACCCGGACGAACGCTACCTGGTCACGGTGGGCCGGGTTCATGTTGGCCTGGGTCTTGAAGACGAATCCGGCGAACGGCGCGTCCAGTTCGCGGGGGGTGCCGGTTGTGTCCGGTCGAGCCGTCGGCGCGGGGGCGGTGTCCACCAGCACGTCGAGGAGCTGGCGTACGCCGGCGTTGGTGACCGCAGCGCCGAACAACACAGGCGTGGTGGTCGCGGCGACGAACGCGGCCCGGTCGTGTTCGGCGCCGGTGGCGGCGAGCAGGTCCAGCTCTTCGACCGCCTGGGTCCAGTCGGTGCCGTACCGTCGGCTGGCCTCGTCGGCGGTGAGGGTTTCCTCGATGACGGCGCTCGCCCCGCCCGGGGTGCGGGTGAACGCGACCATCCGGCCGGTGCGCCGGTCGGCCACCCCGTGGAACTGCCCCGCGACACCGACCGGCCAGGTCAGTGGGGTGCAGCGCAATCCGATCCGTTGCTCGATCTCGTCGAGCAGTTCGAGTGGCTCCAGCCCGGGTCGGTCCCACTTGTTGATGAAGGTGATCACCGGCACCCGGCGGTGGCGGCACACCTCGAACAGCTTCAGCGTCTGCGGCTCCAGTCCTTTGGCGGCGTCGAGCAGCATCACCGCGCAGTCGACCGCGGTCAGCACCCGGTAGGTGTCCTCGGAGAAGTCCGCGTGCCCGGGCGTGTCGAGCAGGTTCACCACCGTGTCGCGGTAGGTGAACTGCAGCGCCGCCGAGGTGATCGAGATGCCGCGCTGCTGCTCCAGGGCCATCCAGTCGGAAACCACACCACGGCGGTCGCCCTTGCCGTGCACGGCGCCGGCGGAGTTGATCGCCCGAGCGTGCAACGCAAGGGCCTCGGTGGTGGTGGACTTGCCCGCGTCCGGGTGGGAGATCACCGCGAAGGTACGCCGCCGCGCTGCCTCCGCCGTGACCGGTCGTAGGGCTTCCGCTGTTCCCGACACCTGACGTCCTTCTCCTTTCGCCGCCCGTGTGTGGTGGCAGGTCGACGACCGGACTCTAACGTAAGGGGCCGGATTGTCGGTCGGCGCGGGTTCAGTCCGCTGCCGCGCGGCGACCTGCTCCGGTCGGCTGCCTTCGGCGTCTCACGGCAGCCGGCCGTGTTGTCCCGTGCCGCCAGCGGCACGCCGGTGTCGGCCCGGCGTAGGGTGTGGGGCAGGGGGACAACACGGCCGGCCCACCGGTGCCGTCCGACGTGACGGATCAGCAGGACGGCACCATGCTCTTGACGTCCTGGGTGGTGTTGATCCAGGTGTCCGCGGCGAATCCGGTGGCACCGGTGGCCGGATCGGTGATCCGGTCCCACGTCGATGACGGCCAGTACCCGCCGCCGACATACTCACCGAAGGTGTAGCAGGAAATGGTCACCGTACTGCCGTAGTAGGTGTATCCGACGACGGCGGACGTGGTGCTGGGGCCGGCCCGGACGTTGAGCCACGGGCTGGCCAGGATTGTTCCGGTTACGCCGCCCGGTGTGCCGCCGCCGAGCCGGTTCACCGCCGCCTGCGCGGCGGACAGGTGGTTGGCGTAGACGCCGCTGTTGTAGGTCGACCACGGCTGCCAGTTGCTGCCGCCGCTGGAGATGTTGTACGCGGCGTTCGCGTTGCACTGGGCGTCGTAGGCGCAGGCGTCGGTCACGGTGGGGTGGTAGCAGTTGTTGATCTGCCAGAGACCGCGGTCCAATGATCCGTAGGGACATCCGGCGGTGGGGCCGTTGCTGCCGACCGCCGACGGGTTGCACGAGGACTCCGCCATGGCCACCGCGACCGCAGTGACCAGTGGGCTGCCCCGGAACCCGGCGGCGTACCCCACCTGGGCGCACAGGTCGATACCGACGGCGTTGACGCTGACGGTGTCCGGTGCCGGCGTGGTGGCGGGCTCGCCGACGCTGGCCGGGACAGCTCCGTCGACGGCACCGCTGTCCGGTGCGGCACTGGCCGTGCCGGGCACCGCGAGAGCGACCGCGCCGACGACGGAAAGCAAGGCGAGGCCCAGCGCCAGCCGAGGACGGCGCCGACGGCCGCCGGCGGAGGTGGGCGGGAGACGATCGGGATCCATCATGTTCCTTCCTGGGAACGACGAGCGGGGACTGAGTTCCGACGGGTGACGTGGCGGTCGGGTGACGCGGTGGTCAACGTCCCGGCCACTCCGGGTCCGCGTACGACCAGCCGAGGTACGGTGCGCCGGGCCAACTGAGCGAGACCTGCCGGATAGCGGGGGCGGTGGTGATGTAACTGCCGTTGCCCTCGGAGAGCATCACGTGACCGGCGTAGCCGTTGATCTGCGCTCCGGCGAAGAAGACCAGGGCGCCGGGCGGCGGTGTGCCGGTGGTGTGGATGAGGCCGCGCTGGTACAACGCGTTGTAGTGGACCAGCGCGGTGGCGTAGCCGCTGGCGGCGCGTCCGTACGCGTGCCCGACGAAGTTGTCGCACCAGCCGTCCCAGGGATGGTTGCTGTCGCCGAGGTCGCCGTTGGTGTGCGTGTGTCCGAGGACCGACCGGGCCCAGGCGAGGGCGCGCTGCTCCCGGGTGCCGGTCGACGGTGGGGTGCCGGAGCCGCACTCCGGCTCGCCCGGCAGGTACTGGTTGAAGCCGGGCGTGGTGGTGTAGTAGTCGCTGATCCAGCCGTTCACCGGCGCGCTGATCTGGTGCCAGACATTGTTGCCGTAGATGTTGCGGCCGCGTACCGCGCACTCGGCGGTGAAATACGTGCCGTCGGCGAGGACGGTGACCGCCGGTGCCGAGGCATCGTGCGGGCTGGTCCGCACGATCAGCCCGGCACCACCGGTGCCGGTCACCCGGTAGCCGGTGATCCCGGCGATCGCTGGCGCGGCGGCTCCGACCAGGACCATCACCAATGCGACGAGGGACGCCAGGACACCCCGCAGGATTCGGGGGAGGGTTCTGGGCACCGGTCGGCGGGCGGGTTCAGTCTGCTTGCGGTGGTACACGCGGTCCTCCTGTCGTAGAGCGGACTGCCCGTCCACCCGATACCGCGTCCATGCCGGAGGCCTCCACAGACGGCATCCGTCGCCCGGTACGCCCGGTCGGTCAGGATCCGAAGGCGCACATGGTCCTGTACGGACTGTGAGACGCTGTTCGCTGGTGTCTATCCAACGGGCAGCTGCGTCGAGGCTGATACTGACCTGGACCTGCTCGTAAAGCACTGGCTTGACCGCTGTTGACACCAGGTTTACGCGTTCAGGAGAGGACATGACGGATCAGAATGGACACACCGGCACTCGTGGTTCCGCCGCCGGCCCGATCGGTGCCTTCGTCGCCGATCTGGAACAGCTTCGACGCGACGCCGGGCAGCCCTCGTTGCGCAAGATGGCGGAGAAGGCCCACTACTCGCACACCGCGCTGTCCGGTGTGCTGTCCGGAACCCGGCTGCCCTCGTTGGAGCTGACCTTGGCGTTCGTCCGCGCCTGTGACGGAGACGAGGACAACTGGCGGCAGCGGTGGAGCCAGGTCGACGCACTCATCAACGGTGCCACGCCACCAGCCGACCGGCCCGCCGTACGCGAGCCGCACCTCACCCGCCGGGCGCTGGCGGCGACCGGCGGGATCGCGGCTGTCGTCGCTGCGGTGATCCTGGTGCCGACGTCGGTACTCGACCGGCTCGGCGGGGCGGTGCAGGAACCCGTGGCGACCTCGGCCGCCGGGTCACCGGCGGCGGACGGCGCGGACCCGCAGCAGGAACAGTGCCACCTCGACGCGGTGAGCACGCACACCGTGCAGGTTCCCGACCGGGATCCGACCCAGCCGCCCTACGGCAGCCTCACCCTGCGTTACTCCCAGCGATGCCAGGCGGCCTGGCCACTCTTCGTCTCCACCGAGCGGGTGCCGACCGGGGTCACCATTCGGCTGTCCGTCAGCCGTCCGTCCGACGGGGCCGTCAGTCGGTTCGACTATCCCTATCTAGTGCCGAGCCAGGTGTACAGCGTGTACGGCAACGTCCTGCGGACCACCGAGGGGTGCGTCGAGGTCGCGGTCGAGATCAGCGGCGCGGACGACCGTGCCGCGTTGGCCACTGCGTCGACCCCGTGCGCCCATCCCGACCCGACCGGCACACCGGCCGCCCTGCAGGTCCGCGACCTGCGCATTCCGGTGGCGGCTCTGCCGGTCGCCGCTTAGCCGGGCGGCGGCTGACCCGGTTCGTCCGGCGGCCGTGCCTGGGTCTGCGCCAGGTACACGGTGTTGGCCGAGTCGCTGCCGATCAGCGGGTTGCGGAACGTGACCACCTCGGTGCGGACCTGCGGGAATACCTGGCCGAGCGCTTCGGTGAACCCGGCTTCCGGTGGGTCGTCGGACCACAGCGCGAATACGCCGCCGGGCCGCAGGTGGCTGGCCAGGCGCCGTAGGCCGTCCGGCCGGTAGCAGGCGGCGTGCGACGGGTGCAGGACATGCCCGGGGGAGTGGTCGATGTCGACGAGGACGGCGTCGAACCGTCGTCCAGGTGCGGCCGGATCGGGGCCGGCCGCCGCAGTCAGGGCGAAGAAGTCTCCGGCCACCAACCTGCACCGGGGATCCGCGACCAGCGCCTCTCCACCCGGCACCAGACCGCGTTGGTGCCACCCGATGACGTCGGCCAGCGCTTCGACGACGATCATCGACCGGACCCGACGATCCCGCAGTACGGCATGGGCGGTGTAGCCGAGGCCGAGCCCGCCGACGACGACGTCGAGGTCTTCGCGGGACAGCTCGGCCAGGGCAAGCCGGGCCAGTTCGATCTCGGCGACGGTGAACAGGCTCGACATCAGGTACTCGTCGCCCAGTTTGACCTCGTACACCTCGCGGTCCACGACCGGGTCCCGCCGCCGCCGGAGGCTAATTTCACCCATCGGGGTTTGCCGCCAGTCTAGTTCTTCGAAACGCGCGGCCATCGGCACTCCTTCTGATGGGGCGCAGGTTGGCCCGCCGACTCTACCGTCTCGTGTGGGTGTGCCGGGTGGGCGCACAGTCCGCCGACCGACCTGACAGCCAGTCCTTCGACGGACGTCGACGGCCTCTGCGGTTCTTTCGTCTGCGGGTGAGCAGAAGTTCGACTTGATCGCTCAGAAGGTCTTGCTGCGGCTGCCGACGGAGCTGGTGGTCCGCGCGTCGTGCCGCCCCTACCATCCGTTGCGCGATGCCGACGTCCCGGTGGCCGCCGCGGCGGCCACCGGCGCAGCCACCCCGGACGAAGTCGCCGCGGTACCGGCATCCCCCCAGGTCGGACCTACCGCGTCGGCACCTACCGCCGCGCCGAGCGCGCTGGCTTGAGGGATCGGCGAGACGCCGACCGGCATCGGCGACGGAAACCGCATTGAGTGACATGGTCGTTACTTAGTCGGACGCCCTATGGTGTTTCCAGCCGGCAGGCGTAAGGGTGATCCTGTCGGAGTCGCATCAGCGACGCGTGGATCGTAGGCGTACCGGAGGGCCGATCGGGTGTTCAGCCGCATTGCCATCGTCAACCGTGGTGAGGCCGCGATGCGGCTCATCCACGCCGTCCGGGAGCTGGCCGCCGAGACCGGGGCGCGGATCGAGACCGTAGCCCTGTACACCGACGTCGACCGTACCGCGACGTTCGTCCGTGAAGCGGACATCGCCTACGACCTCGGGCCGGCATCCGCCCGGCCGTACCTCGATCTGACGGTCCTGGAACGCGCCCTGGTGGCGACCGGCGCCGACGCGGCGTGGGTCGGCTGGGGCTTCGTCGCCGAGTCCCCGGCGTTCGCGGAGCTGTGCGAGAAGACCGGTGTCACCTTCGTCGGACCGAGCGCGCACGCGATGCGTCAGCTCGGCGACAAGATCGGCGCGAAGCTGATCGCCGAGGAGGTCGGCGTGCCGGTCGCCCCCTGGAGCCGGGGCGCGGTCGAGACCCTGGAGGCCGCCCTGGCGGCGGCGGGTGGCATTGGCTACCCGCTGATGTTGAAGGCGACCGCCGGTGGCGGCGGGCGCGGCATCCGGGTGATCACCAACGAGGCCGAGCTCGTCGACGCGTACGAGCGCACCAGCCAGGAAGCCGCCCGCGCGTTCGGTAGCGGCGTCGTGTTCCTGGAACGGCTGGTCACCGGTGCCCGGCACGTGGAGGTTCAGGTGATCGCCGACGGTCAGGGCACCGCCTGGGCGCTCGGCGTACGGGACTGCTCGGTGCAGCGGCGCAACCAGAAGGTGATCGAGGAGTCGGCGTCGCCGGTGCTCAGCCCGGCGCAGGCCGCCGACCTCAAGGCGTCGGCCGAACGGCTCGCCGTCGCGGTCGGCTACCAGGGCGCGGCGACCGTCGAGTTCCTCTACCATCCCGGTGACCGCATGTTCGCGTTCCTCGAGGTCAACACCCGGCTGCAGGTGGAGCACCCGATCACCGAGTCCACCACCGGATTCGACCTGGTCAAGGCGCAGCTGCACGTGGCGTCGGGCGGGCGGCTGGAGGGCGACCCGCCGGTGGAGCGTGGGCACGCCGTCGAGGCCCGGCTCAACGCCGAGGACCCGGACCGCGACTTCGCGCCCTCGCCGGGTCGGATCGCCCGGCTGGACCTGCCCGCCGGGCCCGGGATCCGGGTGGACACCGGGGTCAGCGAGGGCGACACCATTCCCGCCGCCTTCGACTCCATGATCGCCAAGATCATCGCATACGGACGGGACCGTGACGAGGCGCTCGGCCGGCTGCGCCGGGCGATGGCGAACACCACCGTGATCATCGAGGGCGGTGCGACGAACAAGAGCTTCGTGATCGACCTGCTCGATCAGCCCGAGGTGATCGACGCCAGCGCGGACACCGGGTGGATCGACCGGGTCCGCGGTGCAGGCCGGCTTGTCGCGCACCGGCACGTCGCCGTCGCCCTCGCCGCTGCGGCGATCGAGGGCTACGAGGCCGACGAGCGCGTCGAACGGCAGCGATTGCTGGCCACCGCGTCCGGCGGACGTCCACAGGTGCAGCACGCCAGCGGCCGGCCGGTGGACCTCAAGCTGCGCAGCGTCGGCTACCGGGTACGGGTGGCGCGTACCGGCGCGTACCGGTTCCGCGTCGGCATCGAGGTGGCAGACGTCGTGCACAGCGCCGACGTCGAGCTGGACCGTTTCGACCGGCACACCGGGCAGATCGTCGTCAACGGCAGCCGGCACCGCCTGGTCACCGGAACGCACGGGCCGGTGCACCTGATCGAGGTCGACGGGGTGACTCACCGGGTCAGCCGCGACGAGGGCGGCGTGCTCCGCGCACCGATGCCCGCCCTGGTCGTCGCCACCCCGGTGCCGGTCGGTGCCGAGGTCGAAGCGGGCACACCGGTGCTGGTACTCGAGGCCATGAAGATGGAGACGGTGCTGCGGGCACCGTTCAAGGCCCGCCTGAAGGAATCCGCCGTGTCGGTCGGAAACCAGGTCGAGGCGGGTGCACCGCTGCTGAGGTTGGAGCCGGTCGCGGACGACGCGGCAGCCGGTCCGGAGACCGGGTCGTCGGCGCCCGTCGAGCTGGACATGCCAGCCGCGTCCGGGGCACTCCCGCCGGCCGAACGGTGCCGTCGGGGCCAGGAGGGTCTGCGCGGACTGCTCCTCGGCTTCGACGTCGACCCGCACGACGACCGTCGCGTCCTCGACGACTATCTCGCCGCGCGCCGGTCCGCCGCCGAGGACGGCGACCGGCCGTTGGCCGCTGAGATCGAACTCATCGGGGTCTTCGCCGACCTCGCCGAGCTGAGCCGCAACCGGCCCACCGACGCCGACGGCGGTGACGGGCACGTCCACAGCGACCGCGAGTACTTCCACACCTACCTGCAGAGCCTCGACGTCGAAAGGGCCGGCCTGCCGGACGCCTTCCAGGCCAAGCTCGCCAAGGCGCTCAGCCACTACGGCGTCACCGATCTGGAGCGCTCCGCCGATCTCGAGGCCGCTGTATTCCGGATCTTCCTCGCACTGCAGCGTGCCGCCGCCGACGCCACAGTCGTCGCCACACTGCTGCGCGCGTGGCTGCGGGAGCCGCCGCCCGGCCAGTCGTTGCACGAGCCCGCCGGTCTCGCCCTGGAGCGGCTGGTCGCCGCCACGCAGGTCCGCTTCCCGGTGATCGCCGACCTTTCCCGAGGCGTGGTGTTCGCCTGGTTTGCCCAGCCGTTGCTGCGCCGCAACCGGGCCACCGTCTACGCCCGGGTCCGCGCGCACCTGCGTCACCTGGACGCCCATCCGGACACGCCGGATCGCGCCGAGCGCATCGCCGACATGGTCCGCAGCACCGAACCGCTGGTCCGGCTACTCGGCCAGCGGATCGTGCGTGACCACCTCGACAACGCGGTCATGCTGGAGGTGCTGACCCGCCGGTACTACGGCAACAAAGGGCTCACCGCGGTCCACACCCACCAGGTCGCCGGCTGCACCTTCGTGGTCGCCGAGCGGGCCGACTCGAGCGTGGTCACCGCCGCCGTGGCCATCGATGCCCTGGGCACTGCCCTCGACGGGCTCGCCGAGCTTGCCAGTGGCCGGGAGTCCATCGATGCCGATATTTATCTTGCCTGGGAGAACCAGCCGGAGGACTTCGACGCGATGGCGGCAGCGCTGCTCGACGTCGTCGCCGCGCACCCGCTACCGCCCCAGGTCCGCCGGGTGACCACCACCATCGCGGGCCGCGCCGGTGCGGTCATGCACCACCACTTCACGTTCCGCCCATCGAGCCGGGGAATGGTCGAGGAACGGCTGATCCGCGGCCTGCACCCGTACATCGCGCAGCGCATGCAGCTGGAGCGGCTGCGCGGGTTCGACCTGACCCGGCTGCCCTCGCTGGACGAGGAGGTCTACCTTTTCCAGTGCGTCGCGCGGGAGAACCCGTCGGACCAGCGTCTCGTCGCGTTCGCGCAGGTACGCGACCTGACTCAGTTGCGTGACCACGATGGACGTCTGGTGTCGCTACCGACCACCGAGAACACCGTCGCGGCCTGCCTTGACTCTATCCGCCGGGCCCAGTCGCGCAGACCGTCGAAGACCCGCTTCACCACCAACCGAATCGTGGTCTACGTCTGGCCGCCGAACGATCTGACCCGCCAGGAGATGGAGATGATCGCCGGGCGGATGCGCCCGACGACTGCGGGTGCCGGGCTGGAGGAGATCCTGTTCATCGGCCGGCGGCGCGACCGGGCGACCGGCGAGTTGAGGAAGACGGCGGTACGGATCGCCATCGACGCCACCGGCGGCGCCGAACTGGTCGTCGGCGAGCCGCCGGTCGAGCCGGTCGAGGTGCTGGACGACTACCGGCTGAAGGTGCTGCGGGCGAGCAGCCGCAACACGGTGTACCCGTACGAACTGACCAGCCGGCTCGGCGACTTCGTCGAGCATGACCTCGACGACGACAACGCGTTGGTGCCGGTCGACCGCCCGAAGGGGAGCAACAGCGCGGCCATCGTCGCCGGTGTGGTCAGCACGGTCACTGCCCGTCACCCAGAGGGTGTCACCCGGGTCGTGCTGTTCGGTGATCCCACGAAGTCGCTCGGCGCCCTGTCCGAGCCGGAGTGCCGCCGGATCATCGCGGCCCTGGACCTGGCCGAGCGGATGCGGGTGCCGGTTGAATGGTACGCGTTGTCCGCCGGGGCGCGGATCTCCATGGAGTCGGGCACCGAGAACATGGACTGGGTGGCCGCCGCGCTCAAACGGATCGTCGAGTTCACCCAGGCCGGTGGTGAGATCAACATCGTGGTCGCGGGCATCAACGTCGGCGCCCAGCCGTACTGGAACGCTGAG
The DNA here is from genome assembly GCF_048060245.1 of Micromonospora sp. LOL_014. Lineage (NCBI taxonomy): Bacteria > Bacillati > Actinomycetota > Actinomycetes > Micromonosporales > Micromonosporaceae > Micromonospora > Micromonospora sp. LOL_014. Next base: position 29,102 of record NZ_JBHMIP010000007.1, on the reverse strand, counting down.
GCGACGATGCTCATGCACACCAAGGGCATCCTGGTGATGACGCCGGACTCGGCGATGGTGCTGACCGGCAAGCAGTCGTTGGACTTCTCCGGCGGGGTGTCCGCCGAGGACAACTTCGGCATCGGCGGCTACGACCGGGTGATGGGTCCGAACGGGCAGGCGCAGTACTGGGCGCCGAGCCTGACCGCCGCGCGGGACGTGCTGCTGGCCCACTACGACCACACGTACGTCGTACCGGGCGAAACCGGGCCCCGGCGGGCGAGCACCACCGACCCCGCCGACCGTGACGTCTCCACCTTCCCGCACACGGTGGCCGGCAGCGACTTCACCACTGTCGGTGAGATCTTCTCGGCCGAGGCCAATCCGGACCGCAAGAAGCCGTTCGACATCCGGACCGTGATGCGGGCGCTGGCCGACCAGGACCACCCGGTGCTGGAGCGCTGGGCGGGCATGGCCGACGCTGACACCGCCGTCGTGCAGGACGTGCACCTTGGCGGCATTCCCGCCTGCCTGCTCGGCATCGAGTCGCGCACGGTGCCGCGGCGTGGCTTCCCGCCCACCGACGGCCCGGACACCTACACCGCCGGCACGCTGTTCCCGCAGTCGTCAAAGAAGGCCGCGCGGGCGATCAACGCGGCGAGCGGCAACCGGCCGCTGGTGGTGCTGGCCAACCTGTCGGGCTTCGACGGATCGCCCGAGTCGATGCGCAAGTTGCAGCTGGAGTACGGCGCCGAGATCGGCCGGGCAATCGTGAACTTCCGTGGGCCGATCGTGTTCTGTGTGATCTCGCGGTACCACGGCGGCGCGTTCGTGGTCTTCTCGAAGGCGTTGAACTCCGCCATGACCGTGCTCGCGCTGGAAGGTTCGTTCGCCTCGGTACTCGGTGGCGCTCCTGCCGCCGCAGTGGTGTTCTCCGGCGAGGTGGACGCCCGTACCGCGCGCGACCCGCGAATCCGGGACCTGGAGGCGCGGTCGGCCGCCGCAGCCGGCACCGATCGCGCCGCGTTGGCCGCTGAACTCGACGAGCTGCGCTCGTCGGTACGTGCGGAGAAGCTGGGCGAGGTGGCCACGGAGTTCGACCGGATCCACGACATCCAGCGTGCGGTCGAGGTCGGCTCGGTGGATGCCGTCATCAGCGCCGCCGAGCTGCGCCCGCGGATCATCGCCGCCATCGAATCCCGGCTGGGGCAGGGGCGGTGACAGCGAACCTCTGACTGGGTGGTAGGCCCGTCGGGTGCGGCCTTCTACTGGCGACCCTGCTCGGTGAGTATCCTCACCGTTGCGGTTCGTCAGTGCGGGGCCGGGCCCCGGCGACAAACCTGTTCAGCGCCGGTCCGTGCAGCACGCCGCCGGGCACCGGGTCGCGCAGCGCCCGCACCACCAGGCGCGCCACCGGCAGGCGGTCCGGCGCCCGTGCCGCAGCGAGTACCACGTTGCCGTACCGTCGGCCCCGCAGCATCCGCCGGTCGGCGATGGCGCAGACGTCGGCGAAGACCGCCCGCAGGGTGGCCACCTGCATCCGGGTGCTGGCCAGCGGTGGCAGGTCGGTGACGTTGACCAGGTAGATACCGTCAGGTCGCAGTACCCGGGCGACCTCGGCGGCGAACCCGACGGTGGTGACCTGCGGCGGCATCCGGGCCGCCTGGTAGATGTCGGCGAGCACCAGATCGTACGCGTCGGCGGGCCCGGCGGTGACCGCCTCCCGCGCGTCGGCGACCACGACCTCGACGCCGGCCGGCCGGGGCGGCAGCTCCCGCGCCACCAGCGCGACCACTTCGGGATCCCGCTCGACGACGGTCTGCGCCGAGCCGGGCCGGGTGGCGGCGACGTAGCGGGGCAGCGTCAGCGCACCGCCGCCGAGGTGCAGCACGTCCAGCGGAGCACCGACCGGCGCGGCGAGATCGGCCCCGGCGGCCATCCGGCGGACGTACTCGAAGCGCAGGTACGCGGGATCGGAGACATCCACGTACGACTGCTCGACGCCGTCGGCGAGCAGCATGCGCCCGGTCGACCTGGCCGGGTCGACGGCCAGGTCGAGCCGGTCGCCGGATGTCCGCATGACCAGCAGGTTAGCGACCGTCAGACGGGTGTACGCGACCACTGTTGGTTGGTGCCGGTGTGGCACGACCACTGCGTGAGGACGACGCCGTCGGCGGTCGACGCAGCCGGCACGTCCACACATTTTCCGCTGTGCCGCGCCCGCAGCTGGAAGTAGCTGCCGTTGGTGACCATCTGGAACTGCTGGTTGGCGCCGGTGCCGCAGGTGTACTGGATGAGGTCAGCCCCGTCGGCGGTCGACGCGCTCACCACGTCGAGGCACTTTCCGCTGTGCCGGCTGATCAGGCGCCAGTAGCCGCTGCCGGCGTCCTGGAACTGCCACTGCTGCCACGGGTTGCCGTTGTAGGTGTACTGACCGACCCGCGCACCGTTGTCCGTGTTCGGCTGCTGGACGTCCATGGCCTTGCCGCTGTGCCGCGCGGTGACGCGGTAGAACGTCCCTGTCGGCGGCGTCGAGGGGTCGTCGCTGACGGCGTCGCCCCAGCCGTAGCGGATCCGGTCGGCGCCGGACGGGTTGCGGACGGTCAGGTCCAGGCTGGTACCGCTGCCGCTGAGCGCGAACATCGAGTACCAGTCGTACCCGATGCTGCCGGGCTTGCCGCCGATCGCCGGCCAGTAGGTGCCGCCCATCTGGTTGTCGCGCATCACCTGGGCCATGGCGCGGATGTGGCGGACGAAATTGTCGGTGCTGTTCGGGTTGGCGTAGTTGCGACCGTCGTTCATCGGCGCGCCGAACTCGGTGGCGACCGCCCGGGAGGCGCAGTTGCCGAGGCGGGTCTGGATGTGGCTGCGGAAGTCGTCGTAGGACATCTCGCCGTAGAAGAAGGCGTAGTGGTGGAAGGACAGCAGCGTCGAGTGGAAACGGCTGTCGTTGCAGATGTCCCGCAGGTCCTGGCTGTAGCCGGTGCCGCCGATCAGCACCCGGCTGGGCACCGCCGAGTAGTGGTAGCTCAACCAGTTGGCCGCGACGTCGCGCCACTGCGCCGAGCTGTAGCCGTGCGGCTCGTTCATCGGCTCGAAGTAGACGTTCGGGTTCGACCCGTAGGTATTGGTGACCGTCGACCACATCGCGTTCCACGCGGCGAGGTTCGTGATCCGGCCGCCGGAGGCGGCACCGTCCTCCCAGTAGGCAAGGATGACCTTGAACCCGCGTTCGGTGGCGGCGTCGATGGCCCCTCGGTAGGCCTCCCACCATGCCGTCCCGACCGTGTGGGTGTTGATCGGCAACCGGACGGTGTTGACGCCCATGGTGGCAGCCATGTCGTCGTAGATGGCGTTGGCCTTGGCCCGCACCGTCGCGTTGCTGTCGGATGAGTTGAGTCCGTGCACGATGAGCGGACCGGTGCTGAAGTTGTCACCCAGCACGGCCCAGTTCACGCCGCGGAGCTGGCTGGTGGCGGCGGTGGCTGGCGACGACGCGACGACTGCGGCGCCGACCATCGCCGCCACCACGGCCACCATGGCGATCGACAACCGACGCAACGACCGGGTGTCCGACGATGACCTTGACAAGATCTGGCCTTTCTGGGTTCGGGACATCGGACCGGTTGCGTGGTCGGACCAGACCGCTGTCCTATCGATACAGCTGGCGATGTTCGCGCTAACATGATTGGTGGTGCGCGCGGTCAAGGCCCCGCGCGGAGTACGTGCCGCGCGGGCGGAGAAGGCACGTCAGAGCAGTCGATGAAGCGTGTGTTCGGTGCGTTACGTTCTTGTTGCGGCCAAGTGTTAGCGACCGCATCTAGGGTGTCAAGGAATCGAACACGATCGTTCAAGCTGGGATCGTCGTCGCGTCCCAGACGGACGACTCCGGCGGTCAGAGGTCGGCTAGCGGACGGTTCGCACCGGCACACGCCGCGGCGAGCAGTTCCACGTACCCCGTCATCCAGCGGCGGGCGGTGTCGTCGGCGAGTCGGTCCACCGGATACTCCAGAAAGCCGTCGATCCCGTCCGGGCCGGGTACCAGGACGATCAGCAGCGCCGCCCGTGCGGCACCGGTCGGCACCTCGTGCACCCGAACAGCCAACTCCGGCAGGTCGATCCGGGTGTCGAAGGTACTCTGAAAGGCGAAGCTCACCGTCATCCCGGACGGCGCTGCGCCCTCGCCCGGCGGGGGCAGCTGCTGGTAGATCCATGCCGTGGGCAGCAGATTGTCGATGCCGGCGAACAGGCCGCCGGCGGTCTGGCCGACCAGTTCCGCGAACGTCGCTGCGGCGGCGGTACGGATCCGTACCGGCAACGCCGTCGACAGTACGGTAACGGTGTCCTCGTACGCCCGGGGTGACCGGTTGGCATACGGCATCGACAGGGTCACGTCGGGCTGTCCGCTGAGCCGGGCGAGCAGCAGCGCCAACGCCGCAGCGGCGACTGCGGTCACCGTGGCACCCAGCTCCCGGGTGAGCTCCTCGACGGCGAGCCGAACCTGTCCCGGGATCTCGAACCGGCAGGTGGCGGCCCGCCCACTCGGCTGCTGCGGTGCGGGGCGGCCGAACGGCAGATCCAGCGCCAGTGGCCCATCGCCAAGATTTTCCGCCCAGTAGGCCAGCCGTCGGCGGCGGGTCGGCTCGTCCCACTGGCCCTGCTGCCAGCGTGCGTAGTCGGTGCACTGGGCGGTGGGCGGGCCGAAGCCCGGCGCACCTGAATCGCGGGCGGTGCGGTACCCGTCCGCCAGCTCGCGCAGCAGCACGGTGACCGCCCGGCCGTCGCAGGCGACGTGATGCAGGACCAGGACAAGCCAGGACTCGCCGGGCGACAGCCGGATCAGCGTGAACCGCACCGGTGCCTCGTCCGCCAGCGCGAACACCGGCGACACCACCTCCCGGCAGAGGGTCTCGGCTCGCCGCCGCGCCGCGTCCGGCGCCAGCGCGGCCAGCTCGACGACGGGCAGCGGGACCGGTCGGTGGGCGAGGATCCGTTGGGTCCAGGTGCCACCGTCGCGGATCAGCCGGGTGCGCAGCGCATGGTGCCGGGCGACGAGGCCGTCGACGGCGGCGTCGAGCGCGGCGACGTCGAGGTCGCCGACCAGTTCCAGCCGCAGCCCGACGTTCCAGCTGGCGGGGTGCGTGCTGCGGCCGGCTATCTCCATCACCCGTTCCTGCTGGGCCGACAGCGGCGCCCGGGTGATCTCGCGCTCGTCCGCCGGCGCGGCCAGCCACCGCAACAGCTCATCCTTGTGCGACCGCAGCGCCGTGACCAGCTGCGGACCCATCGCGGCGGCTGGGGCGTCGTAGTACAGGGTGCCGCCGGCGCCGGTGAGCCGCACGTCGTGGACGGCGACGTACTCCAGCAACTCGTCGAAGGTCACAGCGTGCCCCGCACCCGGCGGGCAGACCCGTCGACGGCGGGCGTGGCGTGCCCGCGCAGCCGGCCGACCATCGCCACGATGGTCGGCGCGCGGAAGAACTCCAACGCCGGATAGTCCGCTCCGGTGGCCTCGCGTACCCGGTTGAGCAGGCGCATCGCGTTGATCGAATGCCCGCCGAGGGCGAAGAACGACGCGTCGTGGTCGATGCGTTCCGGATCCTGGTCGAGTTCGGCGGCCCACAACGCCCGCACCGTCTCGGTCAGCACGTCACCGGTCCCACCGTCGTGTGGGGCCGCTGCCTGCGGTGCCGGCGGCTGAGTCACCGGCTGCGGTGCCGGTGGCTGAGCCGGTGGCGGGGCCACCGGCTGGGCCACCGGCGGCGCGGGCATGCCGGTACGGATGGTCGGCTCCGGCAGCCCGGCGTGGTCGATCTTGTCGTTGCCGGTCTGCGGCAGCGCGGGTAGCACCGCCCACACCCGGGGGACCAGCACGTCGGGCAGTTCGCGGGCCATCGCGGCGACGAGCCGGTCGGCCAGCCCGTCGGGTGCCACGCCCGGCGCGGGCACGGCGTACCCGGCGAGGTACGGCTCGTCGCGGCGGTCCCGACGGGCCACCACGACGCCGTCGGCGACCAGATCCAGCCCGCGCAGGACGGCCGATGCTTCGCCTGGTTCGACCCGGTTCCCCCGGATCTTGACCTGGTCGTCGGTACGGCCGAGGAACACCAGCACCCCGTCGGCGGTCCACCGCACCAGGTCCCCGGTGCGGTAGCGGCGGGAACCGGGGCCGCCGGCCGGGTCGTCGACGAACCGTTGCGCGGTCAGCTCGGGCCGGTTCAGGTAGCCACGACCCACCCCGGCACCGCCGATGAACAGCTCCCCGACGGCCCCGACCGGTGCCAAGTTGCCCCACTCGTCGCGGATCTCGACGCGGACGTTGTCCAGCGGCCGGCCGATCGGAATCAGGCCGTCGGACTCGGCGGACGCCTCCGCCACCACCTGGGACGTGGCGACGACCGTCGTCTCGGTCGGTCCGTACACGTTGCGCACCACGTAGGGCACCTCGGGCTGCGGGCGTACGCGCAGTTGCTGGCCACCGACGGTGAGATGGCGCAGCCGGGGCTGGGCCGCCACGGGCAGCGAGAGCAACCCTTCCCCGATGGGCGTGGGTAGCATCGCGACGCTCACCCCGGCGGTACGCATCCAGCGCGCCAGCGCCATCGAGTCCATCCGTACGGCGTCGTCCGCGATCGTCAGGCTCGCACCGACCTGCAGCGGCGGCCAGATCTCCAGCACGGAGGCGTCGAAGCTCTGCCCACACACCACGGAGCTCCGGTCGTCGGCGGTCAGCTCCAGCTGGTCGCGGTACCACTGACACAGGTTCAGTACGCTGCGGTGGCTGATGGCCACGCCCTTCGGCCTGCCGGTCGAGCCGGAGGTGTACATGACGTAGCACGGAGCCTCCGGATCGGGGTCGCCGTACCCGACGGAACCGCCGTGGTACCCGCTCGGATCGCTCTCAGACCCGTCGACGTGCAGCAGCCGTACCCCGTCGGGCAGATCCGGTGCGGCGTCACCTCCGGTAGCCAGCACCACCCGGGCGGCGCTGTCCGAGACCATGAAACGCACCTGCCGGTCGTCGAGGAGCGGATCCAGCGGCAGGTAGGCGGCACCGGTGCGCAGTACCGCCAGCGCGGCGACGACGAACTCTGGTGACCGGGGCAGCCACAACGCCACGATGTCGCCTGCGGTGACCCCGTTGCCGGTCAGCCGGTGCGCCAGCGCGGTGGCCCGTTCGTCGAGCTGCCGGTAGGTCAGCACCGTGCCGCCGCCTATCACCGCGACCGCCTGCGGTGTGCGTGCCGCCCACTGCCGCACGGCGCCGTGCGCACCTGCCTGCGGCAGGTCGCGCTGCCGCCCGACGCCCCAGCGGACCAGTGCGTCCCGGTCGGCGTCGAGGACACCGACCAGCGCGGAGAGCGGTGTATCGGGCTGACCGACGGCGGCGGCAAGGGTCGCGACCAGGTACGACAACAGCCGCTCGGCGCTGTCCGCCACGAACAGGTCGGTGCTGTACTCCAAACGGCAGTCGATCCCGTCGGCGTGGTTGGTCACGTATAGAGCCAGGTCGGTCACCGCCCGTTCGATCCGGTGCGCCAGGGCCCGGGAACGCACCCGGGGAAGGTCGAGCGGGATCGGGCCGCCGTTGTCGAATTCCACGATGGTCTGGAAGACCGGGGTCCGGCTGAGGTCGCGGTCCGGGCTCACCGCGCCGACGACGGCGTCGAACGGTACGTGAGCGTGGTCGTACGCGTCCAGGGCGGTGTCGCGGACCTGCTTGAGCAGGTTGGCGAAGGTCGGGTCGCCGGACAGGTCCAGCCGCAGGGCCACCGTGTTGAGGAAGAACCCGACCACCTCCTCAGCGCCGGAGGGCCGGATCGACACCGGGGTCCCGACGACCAGCTGGTCACTGCGGGTGAACCGGCGCAGCGCGGCCGCGTACCCGGCGAGCACGGTCATGAACAGCGTGCTCCGGTGCGCCCCGCTGAGCCGGCTCAGCAGCGCGGACAGCTCCGGGTCGAGCCTGCGCCGCACCGACGCGCCGGTGCCGCTGCGTACCTTCGGGCGTGGTCGGTCGGTCGGCAGGTCCAGCACCGGCAGGTCCCCGGCCAGCCGCTCCCGCCAGTAGCCCAGACCGGTCGGCTCGCCGTGCGAGCCGCTGCTGGCATCCGCCTGCCGACCGGCCAGGTCCAGGCAGTCCACGGACAGCTCCGGCAGATCGGCGGGCTGGCCGTCGAGGGCGGCCCGGTACAACGCGGACAGGTCACCGGCCAGCACCCGCACCGACGCCGCGTCGATCACGATGTGGTGCAACGACAACACGAGCACATGCCGCTCGGGCGACCAGCGCAGCAGCCGGGTCACCAGCAGTGGACCACGGGCGAGGTCGAACACCCGGCGGCCTTCGTCGGCCAGCACCTGCCGGACGGCGTCGTCCTCGTCGCGGCCGGTGTGCTCCTCGACGGCGAGGTCCACCGCGCCCCGGCCGAGTACGACCTGGACCGGCTCGCCGTCACGTTCCGGGAACACGGTACGCAGCGCCGCGTGGTGGGCCACCAGCTGGTTCAGCGCGGCGCGCAGCGCCGGCACGTCCAGCGGCCCGTCGAGTCGTACGGTGACCGCCTCGTTGTAGGTGCCCCGGCCCGGATGTAGCCGTTCGAGGAACCACATCCGCGCCTGTCCCCGAGACACCGGTCCGGTTCGGTCCGGGTGCAGATCGCGGGCCGCCACTACGGCACCGGCCGCCACCACGGCACCGGCCGCCGGCTGTCCGGCCGCCGCTTGGTATCTGGCCCGTAGCCGGTCCAGCTGTGGCAGTCCGGCCTGCACCTGGTCGGGGGACGCGCCGAAGTCGACCAGCGCGGCCACCTCGTCGACGCCGGCGGCGGTGAGTGCGTCGATCAGCCGCGCACCATCGTCCGGCGATCCGATCAGCGCCCGTGCCTTGCAGTACCGGTCGTAGGCGCGCCGGAACACATAGTCCAGATCGTCGGCGTCGGCGGTGTCGAGGTCCACCTGGAATCCGAGACTCTTGGTCGTCTGCCCGAACAGTGACAGCGAGGAGTGCAGGTACGCCTTCAGCGGCGCGAACGCCTCGGCCCGGGCCTGGGCCGAGTCCGCACCGAGGTAGGTGTGCACGAGCACGACCACCCGGCCGCCGTCCGGGTCGAGCCCGTGTGCGGCGCGGGTCCGCCGGTAGCGCCGGACGTTGTCGGCCAGCTGCTCCACCGACTGGCTCATCAGGTTGGTGACGACGCCGAGGTCGTGTTCGGCGGCCCGTTGGTACGACTCCGGGTTGCCCACCACGGCGACGAACATCGGCGGCATCGGCTGCACCGGGCGGGGCAGGGTGCGGATCCCGACCGGTTCTCCGGTGCCGCTGCGGCGCTCGACGGACTCACCGCGCCACAGTCGGCGCACTTCGTCGAGGTGGTGGAACATCACGTCGCGGTGTGCGCCGAAGTGTTCCGGGGCGAGAACGAAGTCGCCCGCGTGCCAGCCGGGCGCGCAGCCGATGCCGACCCGGCCCCCGGACAGCCGGTCGACCATGGACCATTCCTCGGCGACCCGGATCGGATCGTGCAGCGGCAGGACCACCGACCCGGCGTGCAGCCGGATCCGGCTCGTCTCGCGGGCCAGCGCGGCGGCCAGCACCACCGGGTTGGGGAACACCCCGCCGAAGGAATGGAAGTGGCGCTCGGGAATCCACAGCGCGTGGAAGCCGTGCCGGTCGGCGAAGCGGGCCGTGTCGACGATCAGCTCGTACGGGTCGGCGGCCCCCGAGCCGGGCGGATAGTCCCCGAAGAAGTACACGCTGAAGTCCGGTGCCGGTCGCCCCGGTCCGCCCGGAGGTTCGAGGCTGCCTGCTGCTGCGGCACCCGCTGCCGGCTCGGTGCGCACCGCCGGTCCGGTTCCTACCGCTGGTCCGGTCCGGGCGGTGTGTTTCGGTTTCACCACGGGTACGGTGGGACCGGCCGGGCGGGGGAGCAGCCCGCCGGCGCGCATCTCGCGTAGCGAGGCGCGCACCGCGTCAATCACCATGTCGACGTCGTCGTCGGTGTGCGCCGTGGAGAGGAAGAAGTTGCGCCATTCCCAGACGTACATTCCCTTGAGTAGCAGATGGTGATAAAGAAGCTCGAGGTCGGCGTGGTGCTCGAAGCGGAACTGCGAGCCGACGTGGCCGAGCCGGACCGGGTACTCCTCCTCGGTGAAGAAGTCGTTCAGCGTGCCGACGAGCCGGTCGGTCCGGGCGTTGAGTTCCTGCTGCAGCCGTGGGCTCTGCTCGGTCAACCGGGTCAGCACCGCGCGTGCGGCGGCCATGGAGACCGGATGCTGGATGTAGGTGCCGCCAAAGAAGGTCGTCTCCCGCTGCGGGTGACTGTCGTCGCCGTAGCGCCAGAAACCGCCGTCGACGCCGTCCATGATGTCGGCGCGTCCGGCGATCGCCCCGATCGGGAAACCGCCGCCGAGCAGCTTGCCGTACGTGGCGAGGTCCGGCGACACGCCGAACAGTCCCTGGGCGCCGCGCGGATGGGGCCGGAACCCGGTCAGCATCTCGTCGAACATCAGCACGATGCCGTACCGCCGGGTGATGTCACGGAGCCGGCGTAGGAACTCACCCGGCTGCAGGGACGGGTGGCGGCTCTGCACCGGCTCGACGACGACGGCGGCCAGTTGCTCACCGAACTCCTCGATCGCCTGCAGACTCTCCGGTACGCCGTAGTCGAGGACGACCAGGTCCGCGACGGCGCTGGTCGGGATGCCGGTGCTGACCGGGACGGTGGTCCGGTCCGCTGCGGTCCCGATCGAGCGGCCGAGCACGTTGTCGGCATGTCCGTGGTACGACCCGTGGAACATGACTATCTTGTCGCGTCCGGTGGCGGCCCGGGCGAGCCGGATCGCGGCCGAGTTCGCCTCGGTGCCCGAGTTCGCGAACGCCACGCGCGGCATCCCGGTCAGCTCGCTCAACAGGCACGCGGCCTCACCCGTGTCGACGCTGCGCGGCCCGAGCTGGACCCCCCGGGACAGATGCTCCCGGACCGCCTCGGCGACGAAGTCCGGCTCATGGCCGAACAGCAGCACTCCGAAGCCCATGGTGATGTCCAGGTACCGGTTGCCGTCCACATCCTCCAGCCATGCGCCCTTCGCACGCCGACCGGCGATCGGGTAGAGCATCTCCTTGGTTGCGCTGCGGAAGCCGACCACCGCCCGGCTGTCGGCCAGCACGCCGCGGTAGCGCTGGGCTATCTCCTTCGACCGCCGGGTCTTCACCACGAACCGTCGCCGCAGGTCGTCCAGATGGGCCTGGACGTTGTCGGTGGCGACCGCACCGACCTGACCGGCGTCGTCCGTCACGACCACCCTGGGCCCGTGCACGTCGATGCCCGGTGCTGTCGGCGTCGCGGCCGGTCCGGCCGGTGGCGTCGCGACCGGAGCCGCAGCCGGGACGGGCGGGGCCGCAGCAGGTGCGGGCGGGGCCAGACGGGACAGGATCAGACGGGACAGCTTTCCCGGGGTGTCCGCCTCCTCGAACAGCTCGCGCATGGCGAGCCGGACACCGAACTCACCTTCGAACTCCCGCAGCGCGTTGATCATGGCGAGCGAGTCGGCACCCATCTCGACGAACGGGCGGTCGACGGCGATGTCGCCCGGTGTGCAACCGAGATGCCGCGCGCTGATCTCGCGTACCCGCTCGACCACCGGCGCGAGATCCGGCGCGGCCGGTCCGGCGGCGACGGTGGCACCGCCGTCGCGGACGCTGTCGACGTCGACCATGAGCCCTCCAGGTTCGGTTCGTGTCAGCGGCGGTCCGGTCCAGTGGATTCGTCGCTGGAACGGATACGCGGGCAGCGGCACCCGGTGCGCGTGCGCGTGCGCAGCGTCGAGCAGGGCGTTCCAGTCCAGATCGACTCCGTGGACGTGCAGCCGGGCGCAGGCCTCGAGGTGCTGGTCGAGTTCCGCGCCCCGGCGCTGAACGGGAAGGGCCGGCGACCCGGGCAGTGCCGCGCGCAGCAACGCGACCAGACTCGGATGCGGACCGAGCTCCAGCACCGGCGCACCGGTCGCGTCGGCGGCGGTCGACGTTTCCGCTGTCGTGACGGCGATCGCGGTTGTGACCAGGTCGAACCGGACCGGCATCCGGGTCTGCCGCACCAGGTACGCCGGGTCCGGTCGGTGTCCCACTGGCAGCACGGTGCCGTCCACGCTGCTGACCAGCGGTGTGTCCAAAGGCGTCCATGGGACCGAGTCGAACGCCTCGACCAGCCGGGGGAGGATCGGGTCGAGCAGCGCCGAGTGGAAGGCACGGTCGACGGCGAGCCGGTGCCAGCGCATCCCGAGGCGGTCGAGCACCCCGCAGGCGGCGTCGAGCGCCTCGACCGGCCCGGCGACGACATGTTGCTCGGCCGCGTTGGTCGCGGCGAGGTCGAGCCGTCGGTCGGTGGCGAGCAACTCGTCGACCGCGGACCGGGTGGCGAAGACGGCCACCATGCCGCCGGGCGCGGTGTGCTCCCGCATCAGCCGCCCGCGTAGCCCGGTCAGCCGCAGGCCGTCCTCGATCGACAGCGCGCCGGCCGCGGCCAGGGCCGCGTACTCGCCGATGCTGTGACCGGCGACGAGTCGCGGCGCCACCCCGAGCGAGCGCCACAGCCGGGTCAGCGCGGCCTGGAACGCGAACAGCGCCGGCTGCGCCACGTCGGCCGGCCAGATCCGGTCGTCACCGGGGGCGGCGGCGAGCAGCGGCGTCAGCACCGACGGCCCGCCGCAGCGGCGCTGGTACGCCTCGCAGGCGTCGAGCACCGCCCGCACCTGCGGGTACCGCCGGTACAGCGGACCGGCCATACCCGCGTACGAGGAGCCCTGCCCGCCGTACACCACCACCGGCGTCACCCCGCTGAGTACGGCGGCGGCGACGCCGGCACCCGGGACCGATCCGGTGGCCACCCGCCCCGGGCGTTGCCGCCCCGGCGCGGCGAGGTAGTCGTCCAGGGCGTCCGCGAGCGCCGTCGTCGTCGCGCCGGTCACGACGAGTCGGTGCGGCAGGTGCGGCCGGCCGAGCGCGGCGGTGGTGGCCAGATCGGCCGGGTCGAGCCCGGGGTCGGCCCGCAGCTGGTCGCGCATCCGGTGGGCGAGCGTACGCAGACTCTCCGGGTGGTGCGCCGACAGTGGAACCGGCACCGGGCCGGCCGTCGCTGGCTGTCCCCTCACAGGCTGAGCCGGGCCGGGATGTGCCCTCGCCGGCGGCGCCGGTCGCGCTGGTGGTGGTGCCTGCAGGATCAGGTGGGCGTTGGTGCCGCCGACCGCGAGCGCGGTCACTGCCGCCCGGCGGGGCCCGGGCAGGTCGGGCCAGGCGCGCACCTCGGTGGGGATGACGAACGGGCTGGCCGCCAAATCCAACGCCGGGTTGGGGCGTTCGAACCCGACCAGCGGCGGGATCGTCGCGTGCCGCAGCACCAGCACCGTCTTGATCAGGCTGGCCAGGCCGGCGCAGGCGTCCATGTGCCCGATGGCCGGTTTGGCCGAGCCGATCGCGCAGTAACCGATCCGGTCGGTGCGCTGGCGGTACGCGGCGGTCATGGCCTCGAACTCGATCGGGTCGCCCTTGTAGGTGCCGGTGCCATGGGTCTCCAGGTAGCCGATCGTCTCGGGGGAGACCCCGGCCACGTCGAGCGCCCGCAGGATGGCGTCCCGCTGCCCGGCGGCGCTGGGCGCGGCGTAGCTGGTCTTCGTGGCACCGTCGTTGTTGACTCCGCTGCCCAGGATCACCGCGTGGATGGTGTCCCCGTCGGCGACCGCGCGGTCGTACCGCTTGAGCAGCACGGCCGCGACCCCGTTGCCACCGACGGTGCCGTCGGAGGACGCGTCGAACGCGCGGCACCGGCCGGACCGGGACAGGATCGTGCCTTTGACGTGGCGGTAGCCCAGGATCTGCGGGGTGTGCACCGCCGCCGCGCCGGCCAGGGCCAGGTCGGCGTCGCCGGCGAGTAACGCCTGTCCGGCCAGATGCACCGCCACCAGAGCGGTCGAGCAGCCACTCTGCACGGTGACCGCCGGACCGGTCAGTCCGAGCCGGTACGCGACCCGGGTGGCGGCGAAGTCGTTGTAGTTTCCCACGGCCACCTGGAACGCCGGGGCGAAGTCACCGTCCCAGCGGGCGGTGGCCAGGTTGTTGCGCAGGTAGGTGTTGAGTGGATAGAGGTGGTATCCGACACCGGCGAAGACGCCCACCCTGGTATCGGGTCGCGTGGCCGCGTATCCGCCGTTCTCCAGCGCGTGGTAGCAGGTCTGCAGGATCAGCCGGTGCTGCGGGTCGACGGTGCGTGCCTCCTGCGCGCTCATGCCGAAGAACTCGGCGTCGAACGAGTCGATGTCGTCGAGCACTCCGCTGACAGCGACGAAGTCCGGTGACTCGCGCAGTTGCTCGGGCACCCCGGCGCGGGCCAGCTCGGTGGGGCTGAACCTGCGTACGCTGGTCACGCCGTCGCGGATGTTGTGCCAGTACGTCTGCGGGGTGTCCGCACCGGGCAGCCGCAACGCCATGCCGATGATGGCGATCCGCCGGTCGTCGGCGCCACCGCGCGTCGGGGCGCTCATGCCGTCGCCTGCCGGCGGGCCCACAGCGCGGCCAGCATCGCCAGCGCCAGCAGCACCGCCAGTCCGTGGAACAAGGTGACCACGGTCAACGGACTGAACCCTTCCAGCAGGAATGAGCAGGCCACCATGCCGACGCCGAAGCCAAGGTTCTCCGCGGTGGCCGAGAACCCGAAGACGTACCCGCGTTGATCGTCGGGGGTGGCCTGCAGCCGGGTGGTGTAGGCGATCTCGGTGAAGCCGTCGGCGACACCGGCGACCGTGGCGACCAGGATGGCCAGCGGTAACGGCGGCGCGGTGAAGGTGAGGATGAACGCCACCGACATGAGCGCCGCGCCGGCGGCGAACGCCCGCTCGTTGATGGTCCGGCCGGTACGCCTGGCCCAGCGGGCGACGAAGCGCTGCGCGATGATGTTGCCGATCGCCCAGGTGGCCCAGAACTGGGACATGAACGCGGCCGGATGCTGCGGGTCCAGCATGGTGGACAGCACCGGCAGGCCGACGTTGTGCGAGGCCGAGCCGAACGCGTCGGCGGCACGCAGGCTGATCAGCGCGAGCAGGACCGGGGTGAGCCTCAGGTAACGCAGCGCCGTCAGCTGCGCGGCGAGCAGCCCGTCCCGCCGCCGCGCCTCGCCCGGCCCGGAGCCCGGCCCGGAGCCCGCCGCGGCTGCCGGCTGCCGGCTGCGGGTGGTGATCGGCAGCCGGGCCAGGACCGCGGCCGAGAAGAGGAACGCCCCGGCGTCGATGAGGAACGCACCCGTGTAGCCGACCGTGGAGATGAGCACTCCGGCCGAGGCGAACCCGGCGACCATCGCCAGCGACCGACCGGTGGCGAGCAGTGCGTTGGCCCGGACCCGCTGGTCCTGCCCGACGATCTCGGGAATGCTGCTGCGCAGCGCGACGCTGGTGAGGGTGGCACCGGCGCCGGTGACGACCGCGACGGCGTACAACAGGCCGGCCTGGGCCGCGGTCGGCGCGAGGACCAGCACGACCAGGGCGAACGCCTGGCTGACGTCGGACGTCACCATGATCCGCTTGCGGTCGAACCGGGACACCAGGCTGCCGGCACCGAATCCGGTGAGGACACTGGTGGCCAGCCGTAGCGCCATGAACAGGCCGGTGTGCGTGGCGCTGCCGGTCAGCGAGTACGCGAACAGGCTCAACGCGATCATGTCCAGATAGGTGCCGTACGCCGAGACCGCGTTGCCGACCACCAGGAACCGGAAGTGCCGCATCCCGCTGCCGGTACGGCCGGGGTCCTGATCCGTGACGGTCACGAGCGGCCGGCGGGTACGTCAGGTGCCGTCGACGGCGGGCGTGGGGGGTACCCGGCAGGGCAGGATGGGTGCGGCAAGCTGTGCCCCCAAGGACGGTGGTCGCCATTGGCTCGCGGTCACTTGATGACTACCGCCCGTCAGAGTATGGGACGCCATCGATCTGATCAACATCTACTTTCCCTAGAGAGCCGGCACGAGGCGTCAGCCCATCGAGAACCACAGATGCTGCGGCCGATGGTCGGACAGGTACTCCGCAGACGCCAGTTCGTACCGGTGCACCCTGACCGGACCTGCGGTGAACGTCCAGTCGATCCGCCAGAACGGCAGCGGCCGGCCGGCGAGGGGGTTGTCCCACTGGAAGGTCATCGGGGCGTTGCACCGCCAGCTCATCGGCAGCAGGTGACGGCTCGCCGTGGTCGCGTCCTCGGCCACCGCCCGCAACGGGTCGAGTGTCCCCATGGACGAGGTGGCGTTGAAGTCGCCGGAGATGATCGACGGGTTCGGGTTGGCCTGCAGATCGTCGACGAGACCCTGCACCTCGGCCTGCCGCCAGTCGAACTTGCGACGGAAGTACGCGTCCGGGTCGACCTGGGGCCGCAGGACGCTCAAATCGATGGCGGTGGGCACGGTGACGTGGACGTTGTAGACCGAGACAGTGCTGTCCCCCACGAGCAGGTCGGTGCGCAGCTGAGGTGCCCCGAGGATTCCGGACAGGGAGCCAATAAGGTTACCCTGTTAGGAAAGTCGAGGGAAGAAGCGCGATGGCACGCATAAGCTCATACACCCCAGAGTTCCGTGAAGAAGCAGTGCAACTCGTTCTACAGTCGAACAAGCCAGTGTCGCAGGTTGCCCGGGAGATCGACGTTCACCCGGAGACGCTGCGTTCCTGGGTCCGCCAGTACCGGCGAGAAAACAGCGGCGCCCAGGACAGCCCACAGATCGGCGTCGACGAGCGCGCTCGACTGAAGGAACTCGAACGTCGCAACCGGGAACTCGAAATGGAGAACAGCTTCCTGAAAAAAGCCGCGGCGTACTTCGCGAAGGACCCTCGGTAACGAGCTTGTACGAGTTTATCGAGACGATGCGACTCGACACCGCGAAGTACGCCTACCCCGTCGACTTCATGTGCGAACAACTCGGCGTGTCCAGGTCCGGATACTACGAATGGCGAACCCGCCCCGACTCCGCGACCGCCACCCGCCGCGCCCACCTTCGATCGGCCATCGAGGAGGTGTTCGCCGCGTCCGACGGCACCTACGGGCATCGACGTGTCCACGCGCAACTGCGGCGCCAGGGCGTGTCCGCCGGGCCGGAACTCGTCCGCCAGCTGATGCGCGAGCTCGGGCTCGTGCCGTGCCAGCCCCGCCTGAGGCGGTGGGGTCTCACCCAGTCGTCGTCCGGCACGGTGCCTGACCTCGTCGGCCGGGAGTTCACCGCCGACGCGCCTGGCGAGAAGCTCGTCGGCGACATCACATACACCCCGACCGGCGAGGGGTGGCTGTATCTGGCGACCGTCATCGACTGCTGCACGAAGGAAGTCATCGGATACGCGATCGACGACCACTACCAGACGCCGTTGATCTCCCGCGCCATCCGTAACGCCGCCCGGAATCGCGAACTCAGGAAGAACGCCATCTTTCATTCGGGCCGGGGCAGCAACTACATGTCGGACGACTACGGCAGAACGCTTCGGGATCTGAGGTTGCGGCGATCTGCTGGCCGGACCGGAATTTGTTTCGACAATGCGATGGCGGAATTCTTCTTCGGTGCGCTGAAGAACGAACGCGTGTCGCGTGTGAAGTATCCCACGCGTGAGGCGGCACGCCGGGACGTTACTGCCTACATCGAATTCTGGTACAATCGTCAGCGTCTGCATTCGGCGGTGGGCTACCGACCCCTCCCCGGGAAGTCCACGCAGAGTTCGAGAACCTTCAAATCGCGGCGTGAAAGAACCGGCCGAACCACTGTCCGGAAAACGCGAGGCCCCTCAGGCCTCGATCCACCGATGAAGGTTGGACCGGCAGGACCCCGGATGTAGAAAGTGCCCTCTGAACTGGAAGGATAGGAGTTCTGACGCTTCTATCGTTCGGTTCGAGAGGGCACCTCGCAGGTGAGATTACGCTATGACGCGCCGGTGGTGCGCGCGACGTTCGACGATCCGAATCTGGTGTCGTGCGCCGGCCTTGTCCCGGTGATGCGCCTCGCCGAGCAGGCCGGCCTGCACGACGCGGTCGCAGACCGGGTCAGCCTGCCGACCGACAAAGGTGCCAACCCGGCCGGGAAGGTCGCCACGATCGTGGCCGGGATGCTCGCGGGCGCAGACAGCATCGACGACCTCGACATCGCCCGACACGGCGGCATGCGCTCACTGTTCGGCGGCGTGTACGCGCCGTCGACACTCGGCTCGTTCCTACGCACGTTCACCCACGGCCATGTCCGGCAGTTGCACGCCGCCGCCCGTGACACCCTGATCGGTCTCGCCGCACGGGTGCCGATCCTGGCCGACGCGGACGTGCTGACCTTCGTGGACATCGACTCGATGCTGCGCCGGGTCTACGGCAAACAGAAACAAGGCATCGGGTTCGGCCACACCAAGATCGGCGGCTACAACGTGCGGCTACGCGGCTACAACCCCCTGGTCGCGACGGTGGCGACACCACTGTCCGCGCCCGTCGTCGCGGCCACCCGGCTACGCGCCGGGAACGCCGGCTCCAGCCGCGGCGCCGCGAGCATGATCGCCGAAACGATCACCACCGCCCGATCCTGCGGCGCGACCGGCGAGATCGTGGTCCGGGCCGACTCCGCCTTCTACTCCAAGGCGGTCATCGCCACCTGCCGACGCCACAAGGTGCGGTTCTCCGTCACCGCCCGGATCGACGCCAAGGTCCGCACCGCATGCGACAGCATCGGCGACGACCAGTGGATCGACATCCGCTATCCGCAGGCCGTCTGGGACGAGGAAGAACAGCGGTGGATCTCCGACGCGCAGATCGCCGAAACCGAATACACCGCGTTCGCCGGCACCCGGCAGCAGGTGACCGCCCGGCTGATCGTGCGCCGCGTCCGCCGCGACGACCCCACCCAGGCTCCCGGCCAGGAAGAGCTCCTGCCCGCCTACCGGTACCACGCGGTACTCACCGACAGCCCGTACACCCTCGTACAGGCCGAAGCCCAGCACCGCCAGCACGCGGTCATCGAGCAGATCAACGCGGATCTGATCGCCGGACCCCTCGCGCACCTGCCATCCGGCCGATTCTCAGCAAACGACGCCTGGCTGACCTGCACCGCCATCGCCCACAACCTCACCCGCGCCGCCGGGCACCTCGCCGCCGGCACCTGGACCACCGCCCGGACCTCGACCATCCGCACCCGCATCATCACCGTCGCCGCCCGCCTCGCGCACCGGGCCCGCACCATCCACCTGCACCTACCCGAGCACTGGCCCTGGCAGGCCGCGTTCGACAACCTGTTCACCGCCGTCCGCCCGGCACCCGGCTGACCACAGCAACACCGACGCGCGACCAGGCGGCCCGACCACAGGCCACGAACCCCCGCCCAACCCCGAACGACAACACCCGGAGCAAGCCGACCACGTAATCGGCGATTCAGCCACGCCCCGAAACCACCCAATACCGAAACTACTCAACCGAGCTCAAGACGAACCGCGTCGGTGGATCGAGGCTCAGTGGTCACCGCGTCGACGAAATCGGACAGGGCGAGCATCTGGGTGCGCACGTCGCCGCGGCCGATGACCGGGAAGTTGCGGCCTTCCTCGGCCCACTCGAACAGCATGGAGAACAGCCCCATCCGGCCGGGGCCGAGGAACGTCTTGGGCCGTACGATCGGCAGGCAGGCACCGTCGGCGCGCAGTCGTTCGGCGTGCTCCTCCGCGGCCGTCTTCGCGGCGCTGTACGGGTCGACCGGCTCCCGGGGGTGTTCCTCTGTGGTGGGTACGGTCCGGGGCAGGCCGTAGACGGCCGTGGACGAGATGTGCACCACCCGGATCACCCTGGTCCGGACCGCGGCGGTCAGCACGGTCCGCGCGCCGTCGACGATCCGGCGGCCGTCGCGCTGGTAGAGGTAGGCGCCCTCAGCGCGGTCGACCAGTTCGCGGCCGAACCCGAACGAGGTCATCAGCGACACCTGGGACTTGTTCACGTGCCGCCGGTACAGGTCGTGGACCTCGCCGACACCGAGCCGCTCGGCGTCGTCAAGGGTGAACAGCGTGGACATGCGGCTCTCCTCGGTGCACGAAACGGGCCAGGCCGAGTACGGCGAGGGAGGTGCTGATCTCGACGACGACGCAGATCAGCCGGCTGGCGAGGGCGACCGTGCCGGCGACCCCCCAGGGCAGTACGGTGGCCAGGGCGGCGGCGAGCGCGAGTTCGCGGACCCCCCAGCCGTCGGGCGCGACGATCGACAGGCCGCCGGCCACGGTGGCCAGCGCGAACGCGCCGACGGCGACGGCCGCCGAACGGTCGGCGGGCGCTCCTAGCGCCACCGCCAGCGCCCACAGGTGCAGACCGGAGACCAGCCAGGACAGCAGCGCCAGCGCCAGCGCGGCGCGGACCGCGGCCGGCGGGAGTGGGGTGACCGGGCGCCGGACGAGCCGGGCGACCAGTGCGACGGGCCGGTCGAGCAGCGCCGGGCGGCCCAGCAGGGCGACGAAGCCGACCAGGGGCAGCAGGATCCAGGGTCCCGGCGCGGCGAGCATTCCCACTCCGGCCCCGGCGAGGATGGCGAGCCCGATGCTGACCAGGTAGGCGGTGATCATGCGTTCGGCGGGTGCCCCGGCCTGACGGCCCAGGTCCACGTGGGTGATCACGCCCCATACCCGTCCGGGCAGGTACTTGCCGAGTTGGCCGAGGAAGAAGATCCGGGCCGCCGGGAGGCCGCGGACCGGGACCAGGACCCGCCAGGCCACCATGCCGATCAGCAACCCGGCCAGGTTCGCGGCGGTCGCCGCCAGTAGCAGCGGCAGGCCGGCCGGGCGGCCCAGCGCCACCAGCGGCGCGGTGCCGGCAGCGCGTACCGTGAAGCCGAGCGCGACCACGGCGGCGACCAGCACCAACGGGGTGAGCCAGCGGGTCGGCCGAGAGCCGAGCAGCAGCCGTACGCAGCCCAGCACCGCCCCGGCGACCAGCGCGACGTGCAGTAGCAGGTGCACCCCGAGGAAGAAGGGCAGGAACCGGGGACCACGGCGGCGGGCGACGAACCGCAGCAGCCCGATGTCGCAGACCGCGAAGACGGCGACCAGCAGCGCCGAGGCAAGGACGAACACCGGATGGATCAGGGTCAGCGGAAGCACGCCCAGTGCCCCCGCCACGGCGAGGATCCCGGCGGGACGGTTCGCGGTCAGGCTGGCGCGGCCCTCGCGGCGGGCGGCCAGCACGGTCCTGGCGAGCAGCTGGGAGCGGCGGAACTGCTCGGCCAGCAGGGGGCCGAGCCGGGAGACCTCGTCGTGTCGGGCGACGACGCGGTCGCTGAGCACGATCCGGGTACGCGGGGCGAGCCGGTCGCTGTACTCCAGGTCCTCCGAGTCGCGCAGTTCCTCGTCGAACGGTCCGACCTCGTCGAACACCGAGCGTCGGATCGCCGCCTGCGCGAAGAAGGCGGTCCGGACCACACCGGCGTGCCGCCAGCGCCACCAGTACGCGTGCAGCGTGCGGTACCACTCGACCGGCCCGTCGTCAATGAGTGGCTCCGGCGCGATGACCCCGTGCACGCAGCCGACCGCCGGATCGTCGCGCAGGATCGCTACCGCGTTGGCGATGGCGTCGGGCTCCAGCGCCTCGTCGGAGTCGAGGAAGAACAGCACGTCACCCGTGGCGAGGGCGGCTCCGGTGTTGCGGGCGGCAGAGACGCCCCGGTTGTCCGGGTGGACGACGGTCCGGCATGGGGACCGCGCGGCGACGTCCCGCGAGCCGTCCGTGCTGTGGTCGTCGACGACGATGACCTCGTGCGGCGGGTACGTCTGCCCGTACACCGAGCTCAGGCAGGCGTCGAGGGTCCTGGCGTAGTTGTAGTTGGGGATAACCACGGAAACGGTGAGGGCCATGCGACCAGCAGAACATCCACCGACTTCGATGAAATATCGCTTCGCTGTCCCGTCCGGCGACCGCGAGGGCTGACCGGCGCATCGGCGAAAGAGGTCGATGCGCGATCGATAGCCGCCGGATACCGGGTCGGGCGGTTACCCGGTGGCGGTACGCGGCGACCCGGTGACATCGTCACCGGCCGGGCCCTGCCAGCCGAGCCGGGCAGCCTGGTGCACCGCGGCCATCAGGGTGGGCAGTTCGGCTGCCAGCCAGCTGACCGGATCGGCACGCAGCCGGTCCACCACCGCGTCGGTCACCAGGGGCGACGGCATGTCCGCGCCGGCGCCTTCCGCCTGTCGGCTCGCCGTACCGGTCAGGTACAGGCAGGTGGCCCAGACCCGGCGCAGCGACTGCTCCCGTACCACGGCGGTGTCCTCGACCTCGGCGCGCTCCGCGGCGAACACGCGCACCAGCGCCGGCAACCGGTACAGCGGCCGGCCGCCACCGGGCATGCGCTCCGCGTCCACCAGCTGCGCGTCGGCCAACTGTTCCAGCAGGTCCTCGGCCACGGTCGGGTCGGTGTCCAGCAGCGCCGCCGCGACCCAGGCCGGGAGCTGGGCGCAGTCCAGCAGCGCGAGCCGGCGCAGCAGCCGGCGGGTGCCGTCGGGCAGGGACCGGTAGCTACCCGCCAGGCTCGCCCGCACACTGAGCGGCCCATGCTCCAGCTCGTCGAGCAACCGCCTGTCGTCACGCATCCGCGCCACGAGCTGACCGATTCCCCAGTGCTCCCGCGCGGTCAGCCGCGCACCGGCGATCCGCAGGGCGAGGGGCAGCCCGCCACATAAGGTGACGAGGGCGTCCGCCGCTTCCGCCTCAGTGTCCACCCGCTGGTGACCGACGATCCTGCCGAGCAGACGCAGCCCGTCGGCATGACCGAGTGGCCGGGGCCGGACACGGTGTGCGCCGGGCAGGCCCACCAACGCGGATCGGCTGGTGACGAGCACACCACAGGTGCCGCTACCGGGCAACAGCGGCTGGACCTGCGACTCGTCGGCGACGCCGTCGAGTACGACGAGGATCCGCTGACCCGCGAGTCGGCTCCGGTACAGGTGGGTCTGCTCGTCGATCTCCATTGGGATGTCGGCCCGGCCGACGCCGAGCGCGCGAAGGAAGCGCGGCAGCACCTGCTCCGTGCGGCTCTGCGTCGCGTCAAGCGACGCGTAGAGCTGCCCGTCCGGGTAGCCGGGGAGCATCCGGTGTGCCACGTGCAGGGCCAGGGCGGATTTGCCGATGCCGGCACGGCCGGTGATGGAGACCACCGGCACCGCCCGGACATCTGCCCGGTTCGGGGCCAGTGCGTCGCCGGCGGCGGTGACCTCGTCCTCGCGGCCGATGAAATCTGCCGTGTCGGACGGTAACTGGCACGGCGTGGGGCGCGGTGTCGCCGGTGGGTACGTCCGGCGGGTACTGGCGGAGTGGGTAGGCAGCTCCAGCTGGGCATCGCCGCTGAGAATGCCTTGCTCGAGGCGGCGCAACTCGTCGCCCGGTTCGATGCCGAGCGTGTCGACGAGTGCGGTCCGCGCGGCGCGGTAGATCGCCAGCGCCTCCGCCTGTCGGCCCGAGCGGTACAGCGCCAGCATCAGGAGTGCGTACAGCCGCTCGCGCAGCCGGTCGCGCTCGATGAGCCAGATCAGCTCACCGATCACCTCTTCGTGGTGACCCAATGCCAGATCGAGCCGGATCCGCTCCTCGATCGCGGCGGCTCGCAGCTCCTCGAGCCGTTTGCGGCCCGCCTCGATGATCCGTCCCGGCAGGCCGGCCAGGGCGGGGCCGCTCCACAGCGCCAGCGCCGCGCGCAGCCGTTCAGTGGCGGCGGGCAGGTCACCGATGGCCGCGATGGAGCGTGCTTCGGCGACGAGGCGGTTGAAGACATCGACGTCGAGTTGACCGTCGGCGGCCCGGAGCAGATATCCGCAGCGGTGCGTTTCGAAAGGGCTGGCCAGGTCGCGACCGGTGAAGGTCCGGCGCAGGGTGGACAGACAGATCTGCACCTGGCCGCGCGCGGTCGACGGTGGGGTCCCCTCCCACACCGCGTCGATGAGCCGTTCCATCGGTACGACGCGGTTGGCTTCCAACACCAGTAGCGCCATGATCACCTGGCTGCGACGTCCCGGTAGGCGGAAATGCCGTCCCTGGTGGTCGACGCGAAGGGGTCCCAGTATCTCTACACGCACGTTTTACCTCCGGTAGTCACTCCGGTTCTTCTGCGGTGTCATTGACACGTCGTTCCATGGGGTGAATGGTCTTAGCCACTCCTTCGCGGCGATCTAACGGCCGTCGACGGGGACACTGCGGCCAATAATGTGGAAAATCCAATTAATCCACGTAAGTCTATCACTAGTGATCGCTTGTATCCATAGCGTGATCGCAGTCGACGGTGTGGTCTCGAGCACTTTTGGATGGTGAGTCGACATCGGTATGGAGATAACCACCGTCAATTAATACTAAATGATATTTTCTGGCTGGCGGTTCATGCCTGTGCGCGGTGACCGTATTAAGGTGGAGGTCACACTCGATGCTCCAGGTGCGCTCGAAGGTCCCTTCGCGACGGTCAGCCGAGGCGTTGTGTCGGTTGTCGTGGATGGTGAACTCGTTCCTGGATCCGACAATGCGCCTCTGGTGGCAGCGGGTACGACGGACGCCATCGTGGCAGACAGTCCACCATGTACGATTTGTTGACCCGGTCCGGTCTCCGGCTCGCCGTCCTGCTGCTCGTGTCACCCGTGTTCGCCACCGGCGCGTCCACCGTGTCTGCTGCGGACCAGGCCTCTGACCGGGGCGCCACGGCCGAATCAGGGGTGGTGGGCACCACCGTCCATGACGCCGTCACCGGTCTGCCCGCCCGCGCGTGCGTCCGAATCGTGCCGGTGGATCGCGACCGGTACACCCTGATCGATCTCGGCGACTTGCAGCTCGGCTGGCGTAGTCACTGTGCTGCTGCGGACGGCGCACTCGTCGCGGAGGGGGTCGAACCGGGCCGCTACCAGCTCTTCGTCAACCCGCCGTACGACGAGCAGCGGCACGGGCTGCAATGGGTCGGGACGCATGGTGGCACCGGGCAACGGCATCGTGCCGCCGTGATCCGGGTCCGGGCCGGCGCCGTGACCTCCGCGCCACAGATCCGACTCGATCCGCCGGGCGAGATCATCGGCACTGTCACTGTCACTGCTGCGGCCACCGGCCGGCCGGTGGCCGGCGTGTACGTCGGGCTGGTCCCCATGGTGCCGCATCCGAAGTACACCGTAGATGTGGCGATCACTGACGTCGTCGGCCGCTACACGGTAGTAGGTTCGGTCCGTACGACTGGGCGCTACAGTTCTCCGGTTCGCAGATCGCGACCCAGTGGTCCGGCGGGGTCGGTAATGCCCGACTTGCCCGGACGGTGCCGGTGTGGGAGGGCGGCAGCAGCATTCGGCACGGTCCACGTAGTGCTCCAGAATCCGGGCCAGCACCGCCGTGGCGGTGAGCGCGGCGACAACCAGGTACGCCGCCGACAACTATGGCACCCACAAGACCCCCGCCGTGCGAGCCTGGCTCGCGAAGCATCCCCGGTTCCACATGCACTTCACTCCGACCGGATCCTCCTGGATCAACCAGGTCGAACGCTGGTTCGGCCACCTCACCGAACAGAAGATCCGGCACGGCGTCCACAAGAGCGTCCAAGCCCTGGAAGCCGACATCCGTTCCTGGATCGCCGACTGGAACACCAACCCGAGACCGTTCACCTGGACCAAGACCGCAGAAGAGATCCTCGAGTCACTCGCTCGATTCTGTAGGCGAATTTCCGGCGCAGGGCACTAGCGCCCAGAGCGACGCGGCCGGCCAGCGCGGCTTACTTGCCCGGGTTCTCCCGGCGTCGGGCGACCAGTTCGTCGGCCATCGGCGCGAGCTCAGCGTCGGTGAGCCGACGGCTGCCCTCGGCGGTCACGGCCATCACCACCGGATAGATCTTACGGAGCAGGTCCGGGCCGCCGGTCGCGGTGTCGTCCTCGGCCGCGTCGTACAACGCCTCGACCGCGATCGCTGCTGCCTCCAGCGTGGTGAGCCCTGGCCGGTAGCGCTTCTTCAACGACGACTTGGCAAACAACGAGCCGGAACCGATCCCGTCGTACTGCCGCTCCTCTGACAGCGAGCCGGCTACATCGAAGCTGAAGATCCGGCCGGCCTGCGCTGGCGACGGCGCGTCCAGGTCGAAGCCAGCGAACAGCGGAATCGCCGCCAGCCCTTGCAGTGCAGCACCGAGATTGTTGCGTACCATCGAGGCGAGCCGGTTCGCCTTGCCGTCCACCGAAAGCAGCGTGTACTCGATCTTCTCGTAGTGCTCCAGCTCGACCTGGAACAGCCGAATCAGCTCGATGCCGATGCCGGCGGTGCCGGCGAAACCGATCAGCGAATACGCGTCGGCGGGATAGACCTTCTCGATCTCGCGGCTCGCGATCAGGTTGCCCATGGTCGAACGCCGGTCACCGGCCATCAGCACACCCTCTGCGGTGACCAGGGCCACGATCGTGGTGGCGTGCGGCACCATGTGATCTGGCACGGCAGCCGGCAGCGGACGCCGACCCGGCAGCAGATCGGGCGCCACCCGGGTTACGAACTCGGTGAACGACGACGACAGGTTAGCGTCGAACGCCGCTGACAGCCGCCCTCTGGAGAGGTCTAGATTCGCTGACACACCGGCCCCTTTCGATGTCGCCCTACCCGCACCGGCGTCGCGTCACGGCGGCGAGCCGTCCGGAACGTTGTCACATCCTACCGCAATGGCGTCAGCCGCAGCCGGCTCCGGCTGGCTACGCCGACTCCTGTTCGACCAGATCGGTCACCAGCTCGCGCAGCGCGCCGGCCGGTTCGGCACGCTGCAACAGGTAGAAGTGCCCGCCTCTGAAGCTCCGCAGCACCGGTCGGGTGATGTTCCGCGCCCACTGGCTGGCCTGCGCGGTGTCAAGATAGGGGTCGTCGCGACCGAACCAGACGTGAGAAGAGACGTCAGTGTCGACCGGTTTGGGCGCCACATACGTGTCGGCCAGGTGCAGGTGCAGTCCGAGCAGGTCGGCCGCGTGCGCCAGCAGCTCCGGATCGGCGAGCGCCTCGGGTGGGCAGCCGCCTCGATCGCGCAGTTCGTCACGCAGGCGGGCGGGCGGCCAGAGCCGGAACGGCTTCGCCGGATGTCGGGCCGCGTGGGGTTGACCCGGTTTGACGGACAGGGTCGGTAGATTGATCTCACGCTACCCTGCTCGCTGGCCTGCGGGAATAGGCCGTCGCCTCATACTCGGCCGGACTCATATAGTCCAAGGTGGAATGATGGCGGCGGGTGTTGTACCACCCCTCGATCCACTCGAAGATCGCCGCACGGGCGGCGGCCCGGGTCGGCCACGCCCTCCGATCGAGCAGTTCGGTCTTGATCGTGGCGAAGAACGTCTCCGCGGACGGTGTTGTCCCAGCACTGACCCCGCCCACCGACCGACAACCGCACCCCGTTGCGGTCGGCGAGCCGGGCGTACTGCGCACTCGTGTACTGGGCAACCCCTGTCGCTGTGGAAAATCACCGGCCCGGTCGGGCGTCGGACGGCGATCGCGTTGGACAACGCCTGAGCGGGCAGATCGGTCCGCAGGTGGTCGGCGGTCGCCCAGCCCACAACCCGGCGTGACGCGATGTCGATGACGGTGGCGAGGTACAGCCAGCCCTCCCACGTGTGGATGTAGGTGATGTCGCCGCACCAGCGGGTGTCGACCCGGCCTGCGGCGACGTCGAAGTCCCGGCGGATCAGGTCCGCCGACAACGCCGCACCCGGGTCGGGCACGGTCGTGGTCCGCCACCGCTTCGGCATCCGACCACACAACCCGGCGTCCCGCATCAGCCGGGCGACCCGCTTGCCGGAGTGCCGCCGCCCCTGGGCGGCGAGTTCGGCGCGGACCCGGGGCACGCCGTAGGTGCCGGCCGAGTCGGCGTGGATCTCCGCGATGCGGGCGGCCAGGTCGACGTCGTCGCGTTCCCGCCGCGACGGACCACCGGTGCGGTGCTGGTAGTAGGCGGACCGGGAGACCTCCAGCAGCTCACAGGAACGCTTCACGTTCCCGTGCCGCCGCGCTTTCTCCGCCTCGATGAACGGGTACACGTTCACCGGGTCTCCCTCACGAAGAAAGCCGTGGCCCGTTTGAGGATGTCGACGTCCTCCCGCAGCCGGCGGTTCTCCCGCCGCAGCCGCGCCAACTCGTCGCGCTCGTCGCTGGTCAACCCGTCGCCGCGGGTGCCGGCGTTGACGTGACCCACTCACGTACCGCGGTCTCGGTCAGGTCGAAGTCCCTCGCGACCTGCGCCACCGATCGGTCACCCCGCCGGCACACCTCGACGATCTCCGCCTTGAACTCCGGCGTGAACGCTCTGCGCGGCCGGCGTGGTTTCTTGCCCATGCCTTCCATGATGAACATCCTCCCGAGGAGCACACAGCCCCTCTGAGCTGGGATGTCCGTCAAACCGGGTCAGGCCCACCCCGTCGCCTTACCGAGGACGACATCCGGCGCCTCGTCGGCAGCTTCGATGACATCCGCAACACGCTGCGGGACGCCGACAGCAGGGACAAGAGCAACGTCTACCGCGAGCTACGACTCGCCCTCACCTACAACCCCGGCCAAAACAAAATCAGCGTCGAGGCTAAGCCTGACGCTGATTACTGTGGGGTAACTGTATGTGTCCGAGGCCCGAGTTGATCTCCAACTACATGATCATCTTGCGCGAGGAACTGCTGCTCATGTAGCGGCGATGAGCGCTTCAGACCCGGGCGGAGCAGCCCAGGTCGGCAAGCAAAGTAGCGTGAGATCAACTTACCGACCCTGTCCGTCAAACCGGGTCAACCCCAGTTGGTTCCCGGAGAATGCGCGTTCGTACTCGCCGACGACGATCGCGTCGAACCCCCGAAGAGGATCGCCGAGCGCGGCCAGCAGCGCTGCGGATTGCGGGCGACGGTGCCAGCTTCGGCGACGGGAGCAGCCGACGTCGAAGTACTCGGCGACGATCGTCCCGTGACCGGACACGAGTTCGGTCGCGCAGTCCAGCTGCCAGTGGCGGGAGGTCACCCGGTCCCATCGCTCCATAGTCTACATTCGACCGTAGAACGCGAACCACAGACCGCCCTGTCGTCGGGCTCGCGGCTCCGCCAGGGGCTTTGCGTAGTCGCCTGAGAGTACTTCTGGCCTGCGTGAACGCGCTGTCATCGAC